>NZ_POUD01000240.1 GCF_003236395.1 Nonomuraea aridisoli
CCGTTCTTCGACCAGACCCAGTTGCTGCTTGGTCGCGGGCGGCCCGGGATGTCAGAGTGCGGGTATGACGCACATGCATGACGAAGATCCAGCGTGTGAGGTCGCCCACGGGGGCGGTCTTCGCCGAGGTGGCCGTGTCCGACCGGCCGCAGCCCCTCGGTGACCTGCGCGCGGTGCTGGCCATCCGGCGGCTGACCCGCGACGCCGACGTCGTGCACCCCCACGGGTTGCGCGCCGGGGCGTTGACCGCGCTCGGGCGCCGCGGGCCGGTCGTGACGTTGCACAACGCGCTCACCGCGGGTGGTTTCGTGGGGTTCGTCTACGGCGTGCTGGAGCGGATCGTGGCCCGGCGGGCCGGGCGCGTGCTGGTCGTCTCGCCCGACCTCGGCGAGCGGATGACCCGGCTCGGCGCTCGCGACGTGCGCGCCGCGCTGGTGGCGGCGCCCGCGCCGCAACCGGCGAAGCGGACGCCACAGGAGGTCAAGGACGAGCTCGGCGCCGGGGAACGGCCGCTCCTGCTGACCGTCGCCCGCCTGGCCCAGCAGAAGGGGCTGGAGACGCTGCTCGACGTCGCGGCCGGACCATGGCCCGGTGGGTCCGCCGGTGCACCGGGCCAGGGTTCGGGTGGGTCTGGTGGTGTGCCGCTGTTCGTGGTTGCGGGGGAGGGGCCGTTGCGGGAGGAGTTGCAGCGGCGGATCGACGCCGAACGGCTTCCTGTTCGGCTGCTGGGTAATCGTGATGACGTGCCCGACTTGCTCGGGGCCGCTGTGGCGCTGGTGATGCCGAGTCGGTGGGAGGGGCAGCCGCTCACGCTCAGGGAGGCTCTCATGACGGGCACGCCGGCCATCGCCTCCGATGTGGGTGGCATTCCGGAAATTTTGGCGGATGCCGGGATCCTGGTGCCGTACGGCGACGTCGAGGGGTTTCGTACGGCCGTACGGGCGCTGCTGGCGGATGTCGCGACTGCGGAGAGACTGGCCGCGGCGGCGGTGCGGCGCGGTCGGGAGATGCCCGGCGGCGACGACGTCGTGGAGAGTGTGCTCGCGGTTTATCGGTCGTAGCGCGCCACCGGCGGTTAGGTGGGGTCGATGCGTTCTCATATACTGCCGGGGTTAGGGAGGGGAGTATCCCTTCGCGACAGCCTCGTCATCACGGTGCAGCCCCGCCCCATGGGGCCCCCGGGGCTGCCGGTTCGCGGGCTTCAGGCGAGCGGGAGAGACCTCCGGCAATGAGCCGCGCATGCCGGAGGGTTGAGTGAACGAACCTTTGTGGGCCTGGATCGCCGTCATCGGCGGTCTCCTTCTTGTTCTCGCGATCGACTTGTGGATCGTCGACCGCGGCGAGGCCCGAGAATTCTCCATGCGCCAGGCGAGTTACTGGGTGTCGTTCTACGTCGCGCTCGCCGTGGCGTTCGGAGCTGTGCTGTGGGTGACGGTCGGGGGTGTGAAGGCGGGAGAGTTCTTCGCCGGCTACATCACCGAATACAGCCTCAGTATCGACAACCTCTTCGTCTTTCTCATCATCATGAGCCGGTTCGCGGTGCCACGGGCGTACCAGCACAAGGTGTTGCTCGTCGGCATCCTGCTCGCGCTCGTGATGCGCGGCATCTTCATCGCGCTGGGCGCCGCCGCGCTCGAGCGGTTCAGCTGGCTGTTCTACGTTTTCGGCGCCTTCCTCGTCTACACCGCGATCAACATCGTCCGCGACCACCTCAAGGGCGATGACGAGGAGTTCAACGAGAACATCGTGCTGCGCTGGGTGCGCAGGGCCTTCCCCACCACCGACGGCTACGTCGGCTCCAAGGTCACCGTCAAGGTCGACGGCAAGCGCATGGTCACGCCGATGCTCATCGTGATGATCGCCATCGGCAGCACCGACCTGCTGTTCGCGCTCGACTCGATTCCGGCGATCTTCGGCCTGACGAAGGACCCCTTCATCGTCTTCACCGCCAACGCGTTCGCCCTGATGGGACTGCGTCAGCTCTACTTCCTGCTGGGCGGTCTGCTGCAGCGACTCGTCTACATCAGCTATGGTTTGGCGTTCATCCTGGGGTTCATCGGGGTTAAGCTCGTATTGGAGGCGTTGCATGCCAGCCATGTCTCCTGGGCGCCCGCCATTCCCATCTGGGTGTCGCTCTCGGTCATCGGCGCCACCATGGTCATCACCACCGTGGCCAGCCTGATCAAAGCCCGCATCGACATGCGCAAGGGCGAGGAGACGCAACCGGAACAGGTCTAGCGAAATGGACCTCAGGGCGCTTTGCTTGTGTGGTTAGGCCGTGTAATAGTTACTGGTTCCGTAACAACACGGCAAAGCGCCTAGTCCAGTCACCACCAAAGGTTGTACGTGTCAGACGATTCTGCCAAGCCGAGCCGCATGAGGCTCGCACGCGGGGTCTCCCCGTGGCTCCTCCCCACGGCGGCCACGGCGGCCGCCAGCGCGCTGCTGACGCGCCGAGACCGGCGATGGGCGCTCGCGGCGGTGCCGCTGAGCGCGCTCACCGGGGCCATGCTCTGGTTCTTCCGCGACCCCGACCGCACTCCGGGCTCAGGGCGCATCCTGTCCCCCGCCGACGGCGTGGTGCAGAGCATCGATCCGTGGCCGGACGGGCGCACCAGGATCGCCATCTTCATGAGTCCGCTGAACGTGCACGTCAACCGTGCCCCTCTTGCGGGAAATGTCACCTCCGTGCAGCATGTGGCAGGTGGGTTCGTGCCGGCGTTCAACAAGGACAGCGACCAGAACGAGCGCGTGGTGTGGCATTTCGAGACCGCGCTGGGCGACATCGAGATGGTGCAGATCGCGGGCGCCGTGGCGCGCAGGATCGTGCCGTACGTGAACGCGGGTGTGAAGGTCGCGCAGGCGGAGCGGATCGGGCTCATCCGGTTCGGTTCGCGGGTCGACATCTACCTTCCCGAAGGCATCTCCCCTGCGGTCTCCGTGGGAGAGAAGACGGTTGCGGGGGTGACCAGAATTGACCACGGCTGACGCGGGCAGCTGGCAGGCGGAGAACGAAGAGCCTCGCGGGCCCGTCGGCAAGGCGTTCCGGCTGTCGGCCGCGGACTCGCTCTCGCTGGGCAATGCCGTCTGCGGCTTCCTCGCGGTGTGCGTCCTGGCCTACTCCGCGATCCAGCAGCTGCAGGTCGCGCCCGGCCGTTTCTCGCCGGATCCGAGCTACTTCGCCACCGCCATCGTGCTGCTGCTGATCGGCGCCACGTGCGACCTGTTCGACGGCCTCGTGGCCCGGCGTTTCCGCGCCTCAGCGATGGGCGCCGAGCTCGACAACCTGGCCGACGTCATCAGCTTCGGGTTCGCGCCGGCCTTCATGGTCGTGATCTGGGGCATGGGCTTCAGCGACAGGGTCCCCTTCGCGGCGGTGCTCGCCGCGGCGGCGGCCGTGCTGGTGGCCGGTGTCGTGCGCCTGGCCAGGTTCGCCTGCGTCAAGACCAAGAGCGGCGATTTCATGGGGCTGCCCATCCCGATGGGCGCCATGAGCGTGATCTCGATCGTGCTGCTGTTCCAGCCCAGCATCTGGGCCCTGGTGGGCGTGCTCGGCGTGGCCTGGCTCATGGTCAGCCGCATCGAGTACCCCAAGCCCAAGGGGCAGCTCGCGGCGGTCGTGCTCGGGTGGATCATGGTCAATGTGGCCTTCCTCACCTTCTGGGTGGCCTGGCCCGAAGGCGGCGACCTCCCGATCAAGATCGGGGCGACCATGCAGATCGCGCTGGTGGCGGCGATTCCGCTGCGGATGCTCTTCTACAAGCGTGAGCAGCGCCAGTACAACAAGCGCCGCGAGGCCGAGGGCGTGGAGCGCGTCAGCAACTGACGGCGGGATTTTTCGTCTTATTTCGGCTTTGATGGATCCATGTCAGCTACGCCGCGCGAGCACACGCGCACGTACTACCTCGGCAAACTCGCCGCCGAGCTGGAGCAGCGCGGGCTGACGGCCGCATTGCGGCCGTATCCGCCCGTGCTGCGCATCAGCGATCCGGACGGCACGATCATGCTCGCCGAGACGGTCGACTGCGTGCCGCTCGCCGAGGGCTGGTTCTACCGCTGGTCGTGGGGTGAGCCGGTCGGACCGGCCGACGACCCCGCCCACGCGGCCGAGCGCATCGTGCACGTGCTGACCGCCCGCCGGTGATCCGCCCCGGCGGGCGCCGCCGTCTCTACCAGCCCCTGGCCTTCCACTCCGGAAGAGCGGGGCGCTCGGCGCCCAGGGTGGTGTCCTTCCCGTGGCCCGGGTAGACCCAGGTCTCGTCGGGCAGGCGGTCGAAGATCCGCTCCACCACGTCGGTGTAGAGCTGCGTGAAGCGCTCGGGGTCCTTCTGGGTGTTGCCGACGCCGCCCGGGAACAGGGAGTCGCCGGTGAACAGATGCAGGCCCGCCGCGCCGCCGTCGTACAGCAGGGCGATCGAGCCAGGCGTGTGACCCCGCAGGTGGATGACCTCCAGGCTCACCTCGCCGACGCTGATCGTGTCGCCGTGCTCGACCGGGTGGGTGACCGGCACCGGCAGCGCCGGGGCGTCGAGCGGGTGGGCGATCACCTCCGCTCCCGTGACCTTGGCGACCTGCTCCAGCGCCTGCCAGTGGTCGCCGTGCTGGTGGGTCGTGGCGATCGAGCGGACCGGCTGGTCGGCGGCGAGCGCGAGCAGCCGGTCGGCCTCGGCCGCGGCGTCGATGAGCAGGCCCTCACCGGTGGCGGTACAGCGGAGCAGATAGGCGTTGTTGTCGAACGGGCCGACGGCGAGCTTGCAGATCGTCAGAGCCGGCAGCTCGCGCACGTCGGCGGGGCCGCCGACCTGGACGTCACCTGTGTACGTCATGGGTAGTCCTCTGGGGGCGTCGCGGGCAGATCAGCGGGGGCCGGCATCGTCAGCCACGGTGGCGGCTCTGGAAGGCGTGCGCCCCCGGGGCCCGGTGTGCACGATCGCCCCACTGGCACCAGCCTAACCCCCTCGCCATCGGAGCGACCGGTGAGCCAGGCCAGCATGTCGGCGGGCGCGCCGGCGACGGCGGGGCCTCGGCCGAGGTCGCGCCATCGTTCGACGGCCCGGCCGCCGTCCATGAACACGACCTCGCTCACGGTGCCGCGTTCCCGGGGCCATGATCTGCGGCAGTCGTGCAGCTCCCGGCGGACGAACGCCTGCGGCCAGTCCGCGGGGCCGTAACCGGCGGCCATGTCCACCAGGTGGAAGCCGATCTCGCGTACCCGGCGCACGAGGACGTACCAGGCGGGATGGGGTGGTGGGCGCATGCCCTCCACCCGCGCGGACCAGGCGTGCTCCGGCAGGTCGCGGATCGCGGCGGCCAGGCGGGCGGCGCCGTCCTCCAGCGCCGCCAGGTGCCGGGAGGCGGATCGGGCGGCTCCGGCCTCGATCTCGGCGGCGCGGGCCGCGTACGAGGCGTACTGGGGGGTTCGGACGCCGGTCCTCGCCCAGGTCAGGAGGTTCAGGTGGGAGTCGGTGGAGGCGGCGACGTGCGCGAGGACGTGACCCCTGCTCCAGCCGGACAGCAGGGACGGGTCCGTGAGGTCGGTGTCGGAGAGGGAGGCGGCCGTGACCAGAAGCCGGTTCGTGACGTCGGCCAGTTCTGCCTGGAGCCTCGGCAATACGGTCATACCTCGATATTTCATCGTTTAAGGTGAATTGGCCTAGGGGCATAAAACCCCAGGTCAGGAGGTTGACCGTTGAATGGCTCCTGGCATGGCGGGAGATGGCCGTACCCTGAGAGGGACGGGTTCTCGGCGGCCGGAGTCGACGCCGGCCCGAAACTGTCGGAGCCCCCGTCTACCATCCCCCGTGGACCTATCCGCCTTTTGACTTCCGGGATCGCCGTGGCAGACCGCCTGATCGTGCGTGGTGCACGAGAACACAACCTCAAGGACGTCTCGCTCGACCTGCCGCGAGACTCGATGATCGTCTTCACCGGCCTCTCCGGCTCGGGCAAGTCGAGTCTGGCCTTCGACACGATCTTCGCTGAGGGCCAGCGGCGCTACGTCGAGTCGCTGTCGGCGTACGCTCGCCAGTTCCTCGGCCAGATGGACAAGCCCGACGTCGACTTCATCGAGGGCCTGTCCCCGGCCGTGTCCATCGACCAGAAGGCCACCAGCAAGAACCCGCGCTCCACGGTCGGCACGATCACCGAGGTCTACGACTACCTGCGGCTGCTGTGGGCGCGCATCGGCAAGCCGCACTGCCCCGTCTGCGCCCGCCCGATCGCCAGGCAGTCGCCGCAGCAGATCGTCGACCGGGTGATGGATCTGGCGGAGGGCACCCGGTTCCAGGTGCTGGCGCCGGTCGTCAGGGGCCGCAAGGGCGAATACGCCGAGCTGTTCCGCGAGCTGCAGACCAAGGGCTTCGCCAGGGCCAGGGTCGACGGCACCGTCGTCCGGCTGGAGGAGCCGCCGACGCTGAAGAAGTACGAGAAGCACGACATCGAGGTCATCGTCGACCGCCTGTCGGTCAAGGAGTCGGCGCGGCGCCGGCTCAACGACTCGGTCGAGACGGCGTTGCTGCTGTCCGGCGGCACGATCACGCTCGAGTTCGTCGACCTGCCGGAAGACGACCCGGGCCGCGAGCGCTTCTACTCCGAGCACCTCTACTGCCCCTACGACGACCTGTCGTTCGAGGAGCTGGAGCCGCGTTCGTTCTCCTTCAACTCGCCGTTCGGCGCCTGCCCGGAGTGCACGGGCCTCGGCACGAAGATGGAGGTCGACCCCGAGCTGGTCGTGCCCGACCCGGAGCGCACGCTGCGTGAGGGCGCCATCCACCCGTGGTCCGGCGGCCACGCCAGCGAATACTTCACCCGGCTGGTCGAGGCGCTCGGCCACGCGGTCGGCTTCACCCTCGACACGCCGTGGGAGAAGCTGCCGAAGAAGGCTCAGAAGGCCCTGCTGCACGGCCACGACGAGCAGGTGCACGTCAGCTACAGCAACCGCTTCGGCCGCAGGCGCTCCTACTACACGACGTTCACCCCCGTCATCCCGTGGGTGCAGCGCCGGCACGCCGAGGCCGAGAGCGACTCGGCGCGCGAGCGGTTCGAGGGCTACATGCGGGAGATCCCGTGCCCGGCCTGCAAGGGGGCCAGGCTCAAGCCGGTCAGCCTCGCGGTGACGGTCGCCGGCAAGTCGATCGCCGAGGTGTCGTCCATGTCGATCGGCGAGTGCGCGAAGTTCCTCGCCGCGCTCAAGCTGTCCGACCGCGACATGCAGATCGCCGAGCAGGTGGTCAAGGAGATCAACGCCCGCATGGGCTTCCTGCTCGACGTCGGCCTCGACTACCTGAGCATGGACCGCGCCGCCGCCACCCTCGCCGGCGGCGAGGCGCAGCGCATCCGGCTGGCCACGCAGATCGGCTCCGGCCTGGTCGGCGTCCTCTACGTGCTGGACGAGCCCTCCATCGGCCTGCACCAGCGCGATAACATGCGCCTGCTCGACACACTCGTCCGGCTGCGCGACATGGGCAACACGCTGATCGTCGTCGAGCATGACGAGGACACCATCGCCGCCGCCGATTGGGTGGTCGACATCGGGCCGGGCGCCGGCGAGCACGGCGGCCAGGTCGTCGTCTCCGGCACCGTCCAGGAGCTGCTGGCCAGCGAGGAGTCGCTGACCGGCCAGTACCTGTCCGGCCGCAGGAGCATCCCGATCCCCGCCCAGCGCCGCAAGCGCGACAAGAAGCGGCAGATCACCGTCAAGGGCGCGCGCCAGCACAACCTCAAGGGGGTCGACATCGACTTCCCGCTGGGCGTGTTCACCGCGGTCACGGGGGTGTCGGGGTCGGGCAAGTCGACGCTGGTCAACGACATCCTCTACAACGCGCTGGCCAAGGAGCTCAACGGCGCCCGCACGGTGCCCGGCCGGCACTCGCGGATCAACGGCATGGACCAGGTCGACAAGGTGGTCCACGTCGACCAGTCGCCGATCGGCCGCACCCCGCGCTCCAACCCGGCCACCTACACCGGGGTCTTCGACCACATCCGCAAGCTGTTCGCGGCCACGACCGAGGCCAAGATGCGCGGCTACCAGCCGGGGCGCTTCAGCTTCAACGTCAAGGGCGGGCGCTGCGAGGCGTGCGCCGGCGACGGCACCATCAAGATCGAGATGAACTTCCTGCCGGACGTCTACGTCCCCTGTGAGGTCTGCCACGGCGCCCGCTACAACCGGGAGACGCTGGAGGTCCACTACAAGGGCAAGACGATCTCCGAGGTGCTCGACATGCCGATCGAGGAGGCGCTGGGCTTCTTCGACGCGATCCCCGCGATCAAGCGCCACCTGCAGACGCTCCACGACGTGGGGCTCGGCTACGTACGCCTCGGGCAGCCGGCCACGACGCTGTCCGGCGGCGAGGCGCAGCGCGTCAAGCTCGCCTCCGAGCTGCAGCGGCGGCAGACGGGGCGGACGGTCTACGTGCTCGACGAGCCGACCACCGGCCTGCACTTCGAGGACATCCGGCGGCTGCTCGGCGTGCTCGGGCGGCTGGTCGACGGCGGCAACACGGTGATCGTCATCGAGCACAACCTCGACGTCATCAAGACCGCCGACTGGATCATCGACATGGGCCCCGAGGGCGGGTCCCGGGGCGGCACGCTGGTCGCCAGCGGCACGCCGGAGGAGATCGCGCTGGTCGACGAGAGCCACACGGGGCGCTTCCTGCGGAAGATCCTGTCCCTCTGACGAGCAGAGCTCTGGTCCCCGCCCCGAAGTGAAGGGTGCGGGGACCTCCTCTGCCCGGGCCGTTCCGGTCGGGGCATGGTCAGGGAGCATGGGGGCGCTCAGAGTTGCGGGGCGGTGCCGGCGGGCCGGGGAGCGGTGTTCGGCGATGGGGAGCCGGGGGAACGAGTGGCGCGGCGGCGGCGATTGGCGGCGTCGCCGCGTTCCAGCCACCACTCGGCCACCAGCAGCGGCAGCACCCAGCCCAGCCACGCCGACAGCGCCGCCACTGTGCTGCCCATGAGGGCCTCGTCGCCGCGGAAGGTCGTCTCGAACTGCGGCAGCAGCAGGATCGTGAAGAGCACGCCGTAGAGCCGGTTGGTGATGATCGACATCGTCAGGGCGAAGCTGCGCACCATCCAGCGGCGGTGGTCGACGAACCTGCGCTGCCGGGCCATCCGCCACCCGGTCAGCGTGCAGCCCAGCCAGAGCAGCGCCAGCAGCACGTTGCTCACCATCGTGACCGGGCCCCACGGTGTGGCGATCCCCACCACGAGGCCCATCAGCCCGCTCGGCAGGCAGCCGCCGAAGACGTACACGCGGCCGATGACGCGGTGCGCACGCGGATGGCGGCCCCGGAACCACGGCCAGATCTGCAGACAGCACGTCACCATCGCCACCGACCCGAACACGACGTGCAGGGAGAGCATGACGAAGTGCGGCGGGAAGAAGTCGGGGGCGGGCACGCGCGACCGGCTCGGATCCAGCGACAGGTAGGGAGGCAGTGAGAACGCGAGGAAAGCCGCCGCCACCACCATCAGCGGCGCCACCCAGGGACGCCGCCACCACCGGGGCCGGGCCGATCGGGCGGGGCCGGCGGACGCGGGCGCGGAAGAAGAAGTCATGCGCGCAGCCTGCGACCTGCCGCTGACCGGAGACCTACCGCGCGCTGACCGCCGGAGGGCCGCCGCGCACCGCACCCGATGGCGGGACCGAGGGGTGCCGTCAATAAGGTTGAGACCAGGTAACGACCGCACCTCCTGGGGGTCAACAGCGACACGGAGGGCGGGCAGGGGACATCGACACGGAGCGGGGCGGAGCCATGTCCGGAAACGGGTTGGGACGGCGCGAGATGCTGGGTGCGGCGGGGGTCGCGGCGTGCGGGCTGGCCCTCACCGCCTGCGGCTCGGGGCAGGCGCAGGAGCCGCCGAGCCTCAAGGGCAAGGTCATCGCCAAGGCCGCCGACGTGCCCGTGGGCGGCGGCACGCTGGTCGACGACCTGCAGGTCGTGGTGACGCAGCCTGCTCAGGGCGTCTACAAGGCGTTCAGCGCGCGCTGCACCCACAAGGGTTGCAAGGTGAGCACGCCGAAGGACAACGTCATCCGGTGCGCGTGCCACGGCAGCGAGTTCGCCGCCGACACCGGCCAGGCCACCAAGGGCCCGGCGACCGCCCCGCTGGCCTCCTTCCAGGTCAAGCTCGAAGGCGACGGCATCGTGGCGGTCTGAACCGGTAATAGTGCGTGGTTTCCCGGATCGGGCTCCTCCAGGCTGAACCGGCGCCAGTGCGCTGGCCGTACCTGAGAGCAAGAGCAGATCTGAGAGGACGCACCATGACGGAAACGACGCGGCGGACAGTGGTGTTCGGCGCCGGAGGCGCCGGGCTCGCGGCGGTGCTGACGGCGTGCGCGAGCTACGGCGTGCCGACGACGGACGCGAACGTGCAGGCGGACGAGCCGGCGCCCGAGCAGAACGCGCCCGAGCAGAACGCGCCCGAGCAGAGCGCCCCCGAGCAGAACGGCGGCGGCAAGCCCAAGGCGCTGGCCGACACCGCCGACATCCCCGAGGGCGGCGGCAAGATTTTCAAGAACCAGAACGTCGTGGTGACGCAGCCGGCGGCGGGCGAGTTCAAGGCGTTCAGCGCCACCTGCACCCACCAGGGCTGCGCGGTCGCCAGCGTGTCGAACGGCACGATCAACTGCCCGTGCCACGGCAGCAAGTTCAGCATCCAGGACGGTTCCGTCGCGAACGGTCCCGCCGGTGAGCCGCTGGAGGAGAAGCAGATCACCGTGGACGGCGAGAAGATCAGGCTCGCTTGAGACGCGTCTCATGAATTTTTCACCTGGGTAGGTTTGGGTGGACTTATGGGACAAGACCTGAAGAGCCGCAGGGCGATGATCGCGAGCGTCGGAGCCGGTGGCCTGGCGCTGGCGGTCGCCGCGTGCGGCGGCACCGATACCGCACAGCCCGCGGGGCAGCCTGCGAGCAGCGCCCCCGCGACCGAGTCCGGCGCCCCGCAGTCCGGGACGCCGCAGTCGAGCGCCCCGCAGGGCGGCACCGCGCTGGCCAAGACGGCCGACATCCCCGTCGGCGGCGGCACGATCTTCAAGGACCAGAAGATCGTGGTGACGCAGCCGACCGAGGGCGAGTTCAAGGCGTTCAGCGCCACCTGCACGCACCAGGGTTGCGCGGTCGGCAGCGTCGAGGACGGGGCGATCGTCTGCCCGTGCCACGGCAGCACGTTCGCCATCGCCGACGGCGCGGTGACGAACGGCCCGGCCGAGCAGCCGCTGCCGGCTCAGCAGATCACCGTCGAGGGCGACCAGATCATGCTCGCCTGAGCGGAGGGCTTCGCCGCCGTCAGGGCATGCCCGCCGTACGTTGGCGCAAAGTACGGCGGGCGACCTTGTCGGTGCGGGCTACTAGGCTTGAAGCGTGGCGAGATCAGCGGGCAGCACCTTGAGTTTCCGGCCCAGGCCGGGTTCGATCCCCGAATCCCCAGGGGTCTACCGGTTCAGGGACGCCGGCGGCAGGGTGATCTACGTCGGCAAGGCCAAGAGCCTGCGCCAGCGGCTCAACTCCTACTTCGCCGACTTCTCCGCCCTGCACCCGCGCACGCAGACCATGCTCACCACGGCCGCCGGCGTCGACTGGACGGTGGTCGGCACCGAGGTGGAGGCGCTGCAGCTCGAATACTCCTGGATCAAGGAGTTCGACCCGCGCTTCAACGTCAAGTACCGCGACGACAAGTCCTATCCGTACCTCGCCGTCACCATGGGCGAGGACTTCCCACGCGTGCAGGTCATGCGCGGCGCCAGGCGCAAGGGCACGCGCTACTTCGGCCCCTACTCCCACGCCTGGGCCATCCGCGAGACCGTCGACCTGCTGCTGCGCGTCTTCCCGGTGCGCACGTGCAGCGCCGGGGTCTTCAAGCGGGCCGGGCAGATCGGCCGGCCGTGCCTGCTGGGCTACATCGACAAGTGCTCGGCGCCGTGCGTCGGCCGGGTCACCCCCGAGGAGCACCGCGCGCTCGCCGAAGACTTCTGCGACTTCATGGGGGGCAACACCAGCCGGTTCATCAAGCGGCTGGAGAAGGAGATGCGCGAGGCCGCGGCCGAGCAGGAGTACGAGCGGGCCGCCCGGCTGCGCGACGACATCCAGGCGCTGCAGCGGGCGCTGGAGAAGCAGGCGGTCGTGCTCGGTGAGGGCACCGACGCCGACGTGATCGCGCTGGCCGAGGACCCGCTCGAAGCCGCCGTCCAGGTCTTCTACGTGCGTGGCGGGCGCATCCGCGGTCAGCGCGGCTGGGTGGTCGACAAGGTCGAGGAGACCTCGCCGGGCGAGCTGGTCGAGCAGTTCCTGCTGCAGATGTACGCCGAGGCGAGCCCCGAGGCGATGCCCCGCGAGGTGCTCGTACCCGATCTGCCGCCCGACAACGACGCGGTGACCGAGCTGCTCACCGAGCAGCGCCGCGCCCGGGTCGAGGTCCGCGTGCCGCAGCGCGGCGACAAGAAGGCGCTCATGGAGACAGTCGAGCGCAATGCCAAGGAGTCGCTGGCGCAGCACAAGATCCGCCGCGCGAGCGACCTGACCACCCGCAGCAAGGCGCTGCAGGAGATCGCCGACGCGCTCGATCTCGACCAGGCGCCGCTGCGCATCGAGTGTTACGACGTCTCCCACCTGCAGGGCGAGAACGTCGTGGCGTCCATGGTCGTGTTCGAGGACGGCCTGGCGCGCAAGAGCGAATACCGCCGCTTCGCGGTGAAGACCAAGGAGGGCGACGTCGCCTCGATCCACGAGGTGATCCTGCGCCGCTTCCGCCGCTACCTGGAGGAACGCTCGGCCACCGGCGAGCTCGCGCCGGACGACGACGACGGTCACGGCCCCATCGACCCCGAGACCGGCAAGCCGCGCAAGTTCGCCTACCCGCCCAATCTCGTCGTGGTCGACGGCGCCGGGCCCCAGGCCGCCGCCGCGCAGCGGGCGCTCGACGAGCTCGGCATCGACGACGTGGCGGTGTGCGGCCTGGCCAAGCGGCTGGAGGAGGTGTGGCTGCCGGGCGACGACCAGCCGGTGATCATGCCTCGTTCAAGCGAGGGTCTCTACCTGCTGCAACGCGTGCGGGACGAAGCACACCGGTTCGCCATCACCTACCATCGTTCGAAGAGGTCCAAGACGGTGAAGGAGAGCGCGCTCGACGGCGTGCCCGGCCTCGGGCCGGCCCGGCGCCAGGCGTTGCTCAGACACTTCGGCTCCGTGAAAAAGCTGCGCGAGGCCACTGCCGCAGAGATCTGCGAGGTTCCCGGCATCGGCCCGTCCATCGCCGAGGTCATCGTGTCGACGCTGAAGGGAGAGTCACCTTGATCTCGTCAGGATGCCAGGGTGTTCACGCAGGGGCATCAGGCGGCCGCGCCGTACTCGGCCGCCGCGCCGCCGTGGAGAGCCGCCGGGCGATCGCGCCGGGCGGGCCGTCCGGCGGGGTGAGCCGATGAGCGCCGATCAGCCCGGCGGGCCGGCTCCCGGGCAGGACGACGACATGAACACCGGGGCCGGTGAGGGCGTGCGCACCGAGACGGCGTTCGTCATCGTCACCGGCATGTCGGGGGCGGGCCGCAGCACCGCGGCCAAGGCCCTGGAGGACCTCGGCTGGTTCGTCATCGACAACCTGCCGCCCGGCCTGCTGTTCGCGATGGCCGAGGAGGCGGGCAAGGTCAAGCTCGCCGCCGACAAGGTGGCGGCCGTCGTCGACGTGCGCAGCCTCGCCTTCACCACCGACCTCAACGCCGCCATCGAGGAGCTCGAGGCGCGCGGCGTGCGGGTGCGGGTGGTGTTCCTGGAGGCCAGCGACGAGGAGCTGGTGCGCAGGTTCGAGAACGTCCGCCGGCCTCACCCGCTGCAGGGCGAGGGGCGGCTGGTCGACGGCATCGCCCGTGAGCGCGGCATCCTGCGCGAGGTGCGGGCCAACGCCGACCTGGTGATCGACACCTCGACGCACAACGTCCACGAGCTGCGCAACAAGATCGTCACGTACTTCGGCGGGGAGGACCGGCCCGGGCTGCGGCTCAACGTCGTGTCCTTCGGGTTCAAGTACGGCCTGCCGGTCGACGCCGACCTCGTGGTCGACTGCCGGTTCCTGCCCAACCCCCACTGGGTGCCCGACCTGCGGCCGATGAACGGGCTCGACCCGGCCGTCAGCGAATACGTTCTGGGGCAGCCCGGGGCCAAGGAGTTCCTCGACGCGTACGAGGAGGTCCTGCAGGTGGTCGCCGCCGGATACGGGCGCGAGGGCAAGAGCTACGCGACGCTCGCGGTGGGGTGCACGGGCGGCAAGCACCGCAGCGTCGCCATGGCTGAGCAGATCGCCGCGCGGTTGCGTGATCGCGGGGTGGAGGTCCAGGTCAGCCACCGGGATGTGGGCCGGGAGTGACCGATGGTGCCGCCGAAGCCGGCTCGCCTCCCCCGAAAGG
>NZ_POUD01000241.1 GCF_003236395.1 Nonomuraea aridisoli
GGCCCGGCCCCCGCGCCCACCGCGGAGACACTCCCCTTCTGGGAAGGCGCCGCGAACGGGGAGCTGCGCGTCCAGCGCTGCACCTCGTGCGCCCAGCACTACTTCTACCCGCGTCCCTTCTGCCCCCGGTGCGGCTCGGGGGAGGTGGAGTGGACGGCCGTCAGCGGTGAGGCGCGGCTGGTGTCGTACATCATCAACCACCGGCCGCTGCCGCCCTTCGACCCCGGCACGCCGATCATCGTGGCCCTGGTGGAACTGGCCGAGGGGCCGCGCCTGATGACGAACATCGTCGGCGTCGCGCCCGACCCCGAGAACCTGGAGCTGGACATGCCGTTGAAAGTCGAGTTCACCCAGCGGGAGGGCTTCACGCTCCCCGTGTTCGCCCCCGCCGGGGCGGTGGCCTGATGACGTCGATGCACGGCGGCGCCATCGCCATCGTCGGAGCCTCCGAGACCACCGAGCTCGGCGTCCTGCCCGACACCCCCGTGCTCGGCCTGCACGCCGACGCGGCCCGCAACGCCCTGGCCGACGCGGGGCTCACCGCGAAGGACGTCGACGGCGTGGCCACCGCGGGCCCGCTGGCGCTGGAGGTCTCCCACCACCTCGGCATCGAGCCGCGCTGGCTCGACGGCACCATGGTCGGCGGCTGCAGCTTCATGCTGCACGTCCGGCACGCCGCGGCGGCCATCGCGGCGGGCGCCGCCGACGTCGTGCTCGTCACCCACGGCGAGTCCGGCCGCTCGCGCGTCGGCGTCGCGCCGTGGGCCCCGAACCCGGCCTCGGCGACCGGGCAGTTCGAGGCCGTGTACGGAGCCCAGACCCCGTACTCGTCCTTCACCCTGCCCGCGCTGCGCTTCCTGCACGAGCGCGGCATGAACCGCGAGCACCTGGCCCACCTCGTGGTGGCGCAGCGGTCGTACGCGCTGAACAACCCGCGCGCCTTCCGGCGCAAGCCGACCACGGTGGAGGAGGTGCTGGCCGGGCCGCCGATCGCGTACCCGTTCACCCGTGACATGTGCTGCGTGGTGACCGACGGCGGCGGCGCGCTCGTGCTCACCAGCGCCGAGCGGGCGAAGGACCTGCCGAGCGGCGACCGGGCGGTCTATCTGCTCGGCTCCGGCGAGTCGGCCGAGGGGCCGATGGTGTCGCAGATGGCCGATCCGGGCTCGTTCGCGGCCTTCCGCAAGGCCGGGGCGGAGGCGTTCCGCACGGCCGGCGTCGGCCACGCGGACGTCGACCACCTGATGGCCTACGACGCGTTCGCGCACGTGCCGCTCTACATGCTGGAGGACCTGGGGTTCGTCGGCCGCGGCGAGTCGGGCGACTTCGTCAAGGAGGGCAACACCCTCAAGGGCGGCTCACTGCCGATGAACACCAACGGCGGCGGCCTGTCGTACACCCACACCGGCATGTACGGCATGTTCGCCATCCAGGAGGCGGTGCGCCAGCTGCGCGGCGTGGCGGTGGAGCAGCTGCCCAAGGTCGACATCAGCTTCGTGCAGGGCGTCGGGATGTTCTTCGGCGCGGCCGGCAGCCTGGTGCTCTCCCGCCACCAGGGCTGATCCCGGGCGCCGGGGACGGGCGTCCCCGGCGCCCCTCAGCGCGCGCCCTGGCCGTCGTCGACCTTGACGACCGTGCCGGTGACGAACTCGGAGTCCGGCGAGACCAGGTAGAGCAGGGTGCGTTGAGGAGGACGGTGGCGGTGCCGAACCTCTCCTCGGCCGCGTCCAGCACGCCCGCCAGCTGGGCGGCGTCGGGGATCTGCGAGGGCATGGGTCTGCCTTCCGTTCGGTGGGTTCAGTCGAGCACCTGCTCCACGGCCCCGGAGCCGACGAGCTCCCGGACCTCGGCCGGGCTGAAGCGCAGCAGCTCGGTCAGGACCTGCTCGTTGTCCTCGCCGAGCAGCGGTGCGGCCTTGCTGACATGGGGCGGCGTCAGCGACATCTCCACCTGGGCGCCCTCGTAGAGCATCTCGCCCATGACGGTGTGGGTCCGCCGCCGGAAGTAGCGCCGGTGCGCGACCTGCGGGTCCGCCTGCAACCCCCACGCGTCGTGGACGGGGCCGGCCGGCACCCGGGGCTGGAGCGCCCGCACGACCTCCGCGGTGGTGCGGGTTCGCGTCCATGCGGCGATGGCCGCCTCGATCCGGTCCTCCTGCTCCTTGCGTCCGGCCAGGGTGGTCAGGCGGGGATCGGCGGCCCAGGCGGGGTCGCCCAGCGCCGCGCGGAACGCCGCCCACTGGTCGTCGTCCGTCACCGCGACGGCGACCCATTTCTCTCGCCCGCCCTCGGGGCGGCACGGGAAGACGCCGTGCGGGGCGGCGTGCGGTCCGCGGTTGCCGTCGCGGGTCGCGATCCGCCCGGTGAGCTGGTGGCCGACCAGCTCCGGCGCGAGGAACATCAGGCCGGTCTCCAGCTGCGACAGGTCGATGTACTGGCCCTGCCCGGTCCGGTCGCGGTGCTCCAGCGCGGCCAGCACGGCCGTGGCGGCGAACCGCTGCCCGATGAAGTCGGTGTACGCGCCGTACGGCGAGCCGGGGGCGCGGTCGGGCCAGCCGGTGAGCTCGGAGAAGCCGCTCATGGCCGCGAGCACTGTGCCGAAGCCGGCGAAGCCGCGGCGCGGCCCCGTCTGGCCGTTCATCGACGTCGACAGCATGATCACCGAAGGGTTGAGCTCCCGCAGGCGGCCATAGCCGAAGCCGAGGCGCTCCATGACCCCGTCCTTGAACGGCGGCGCGTTCCGCAGCACGTCCAGCGACCGGGGGCTCTCCGTGTGCACCACCGTGGCGCCGTAGTCGGCCAGGTAGCGCGTGGCGAGCGGGCCGACGCCCACCCATGACGCGTCCCAGACCTTGACGTCTTGGAGCGGACCGGGCATCAGATCACCCGCTCGTCGCGGTGGCGGCGCAACTCCAGGGCCGACAGCCCGGCCTCGTCCCGCCACACCGTTTGATTGTCGGCGCCGGGCTCGGGGACCCGCGCGCTACCGGTCAGCGGGCTGCCGTGCAGGCGGGCCCACGTGCCGGGCCACGAGCGTGTGGACCACCGCCTCGGCCGCGGCGTGCAGGAAGTACTGGTCGGCGCTGATGCGGACCGGCGCGCGGTCCGGGTCGCCGTTGAGCCACACCGCCCCGCCCATGGCGGCGACCACGAGGTCGGCGGACGCGTGGCGGGCGTAGGGGCCGCTCCGGCCGAACGGCGTGACGCTGGTGAGCACGATGCGCGGGTTGACGGCGGCGAGCGCGTCGTGGCCGAGGCCCCGCTCCTGGAGGGTGCCGGGGTCGTACGACTCGACGACGACGTCCACGCCGGCCGCCAGCCGCAGGAACAGCTCCCGGCCGCCCGGCCGGGCCAGGTCCAGGGTCACCGAGCGCTTGCCGCGGTTGAAGGCCGGCCAGGCCGGGTTGGGGCGGCCCGGCGGCGCGCCCGGCCGCCGGTCCAGCCGGGACGGATGCCCGCCCGGCGGCTCGACCAGGGTGACGACTCCCCCGAGGTCGGCCAGCATGCGCCCGCTCAGCCAGGCCCGTTCGGTGGTGAGGTAGAGCACCCGCAGCCCCGCCAGGGGGCCTGGGGTCGTCCCTGGCACGTCGGTGGTCATGGTTCACCTCAAGGAGGGGGCCGCCGCCGCCCGGCACGGGCGGTGGCCCCGCGTCTCAGACGCCGAGCTTGCCGGCGAGCCGGTCGAGCTGGTAGTCGGCGTCGCCGGCCAGGACGTTGCCGGCGATCGCGTTCTTGTAGAAGAAGTGGGCGTCGTGCTCCCAGGTGAAGCCGATGCCGCCGTGCAGCAGCATGGTGTTCTTGGCCGCGGTGACGTACCCCGGCGAGACGAGCGCCCGCGCCGCCGCGGCGGCCGCGCCGAGCTTCTCCGGCTCCTCGTCGGCGGCCCGCGTCGCCTCGCGCAGCGCCGCGTCGCACAGCGCCCACGTCGTGTACATGTCGGCCAGCTTGTGCTTGACGCCCTGGTAGGCGCCGATGGGCTGGCCGAACGTGTAGCGGATCTTGGCGTACTCGGTGGTCATGGTGAGGCAGGCCAGCATCGCTCCGGCCTGCTCGGAGGCGATCGCCAGGTTCGCGAGGTCAGCCGCGCGGTCGAGGGCGGCGGCCGCGTCCCCGGCGACGAGCACGGCCGGAGTGCCGTCGAACGTCACGGTCGCCACGCTGCGGGTCGGGTCGAGCGCCTCGTTCCTGGTGACCGTCAGGCCCTCGGCGGAGCCGCGCACGAGATACACGCCGGCTCCGTCGGGACCGGCGGCCTGGACGAGCAGGACGTCGGCCTCGGCGCCGTTCAGCACCGCCTCCTTGACGCCGGACAGCGTGATCCCGCTCCCGGCGTGCAACGCGGAGGTCGCCGGGCTCGCCGGGATCCACTGGCGGTTGCCCGGCTCGCTGACGGCGAGCGTGCCGACGATGCCGCCCTCGGCGAGTTGCGGCAGCAGTTCCCGCTTGACCGGCTCGTCGTCGAGGGCGAGCAGCGTGCCGGCGGCGAGCAGGCACGCCACCAGCGGCGAGGGCACCAGCCCCGCGCCCAGCTCGCGCAGCGCCGCCGACAGGTCCGCGTGGGTGGCGCCCGCGCCGCCGTACTCCTCCGGCACGGTCAGCCCGGCCAGCCCGAGGTCGCCGGCGAGCTGGGCCCAGATCTTCTGGTCGTACGCCTGGTCGCCGGCGATGACCTCGCGGACCTTCGGCAGCGGCGTCCGGTCGGCGACGAAGCGCTTGACCGTCTGGGCGAGGCTCTTCTGGTCATCGGTGAAGATGAGTGACACATGAGCTCCTGAGTCGGTCAGCGCGAGAGCTTCAGCTGGTTGAAGGGCGTGTTCCGGTCGACGCCCGGGTCCTTGGCGAGCCCGAGCACCCGCTCGCCGATGATGTTGCGCTGGATCTCGTTGGTGCCGCCCGCGGTGGCGCCGCCCGGCGCCCCCACGATCGCGGCGGCCACCCGCTCCACGTCCGCGCCGCCCAGGACGACGTCGCCGCCGAGGATGTCCTGCGCCAGGTCGGCCGCCCAGAGCGACAACTCGGCGCCGGCCAGCTTGGCGGCCGACCCGCGGGCGCCGATCTGCAGCCCGGCGGTGGTCTCCTCGTGCAGCACCCGCCCGTACGTCGTGAGCGCCGACTCGCGGGCGTACAGCAGCGCCAGCCGGCGCCTGACCGCGGTGTCGGTGTGCGCACCCCGGGCACGGGCCAGTTCGAGCAGCGAGTCGTAGCTCAGCGGGTTGGAACGGGCGCGGCCGCCGGCGCCGATGGCGACCCGCTCGTTGCGCAGCATCACCACGGCGGCGTCCCAGCCCTTGTCGACCTCGCCGATGACCGCGTCGGCGGGCACCTCGACGTTGTCGAAGAACACCTCGTTGAACGGCGCCTGCCCGGTGGCCACCACGAGGGGCCGCACGGTGACGCCCGGGTGGTGCATGTCGACGACGAACATCGTGATGCCCTTGTGCTTGGGCAGCGTGGGGTCGGTGCGGGCGATGATGGCGCCGAAGTCGCTGTACTGGGCGCCGGACGTCCACACCTTCTGCCCGTTGATGACCCAGCCGTTCTCGGTACGGGTGGCCGTGGTCTGCAGGCTCGCGACGTCGGAGCCGGCGCCGGGCTCGGAGAAGAGCTGGCACCAGATCTCCTCGCCGCGCAACATCGGCGGCAGGTAGCGCCTCTTCTGCTCCTCCGTGCCGAGCTCCAGGATCGTCGGGCCCGGCATGCCGAGGCCGATGACGAAGGGCCCGGTCGGCAGCTCGAAGTCGGCGGCCTCCTCGCTGAAGGCGATCAGCTCCTCGGCGCCGCGGCCCTGCCCGCCGTACTCCTTGGGCCAGGTGATGCCGGCGAACCCCGCCTCCCACAGCGCCTTCTGGAACCGCTTCGACTCCTCCAGCGGGACGGAACTGCCTTCCATGTCGTAGTCGGCGGACTCGTCGAAGGGTTTGGCGTGCTGCTCCAGCCAGCGTCGCGCCCTGGTACGGAACTCGTCGATCGACGTCATGCGCGTTCCTCTCGGAGATATCGCGCGCGGCAGTGGCGGCAACGCGGCCGCCGCCGCTGTATGGGAACACGTTCTGTTTAGCGAAAGGCTGACCCGTTCCCCGGCGGATGTCAAGAGGAAGGGGGTGTGCGGCCGTACCCCCGCATCGCTTCTGAGCCGACTACGGAAACGGGTTATCGTTAGCGGTACGGCCCGCGCTTGGCGGCCGTGGCGTGGCCGGCCGACCGGCCGGGCGCCTTCGCGATTCCGGCGGTCTACCGGTACGAGTTACGGTAAGGTCGGATAATGTCGTGGGCGGTGCTTGGATGGCGCGGACTATTTCGCCGGTTCATGCCTACCCGCCCGCCGTCGAATTCGCTTCGCGGGCCTCGTGAGGATGCCCGCGTCCGGACCCGCATCCCCTGCCCCACCTGGCCGGACGGACGCGCCGCGCACCATCGGAATCGATTCTTTCGGCGGGAAATCGCGGCGCCGCATTACTGCTCGGTCAATTCCCGCCGGAAGGCCGCCGCTCTCCCCCGGCCGGCGTTAACCGAGGCGTTTCAACGACACTCACTAGAACGTGTAATCTTCAGAGGTATGACCCGCGTCAACAAGCGCGGCCGGACAGCGGAGGCTCGCGCCTTCCGGGCCGAGCGCGTCCTGGAAGCCTGCATGGCGCTCGCCACCCGAGGCGGCTACGAGGCGGTCCAGATGCGCGAGGTGGCCCGGATCGCCGAAGTCGCGCTGTCCACCCTCTACCGCTACTACCCGTCCAAAGACCACCTGCTCAACGCCGCGACCAACGGACAGCTCGGCCAGTTGCGCGACGACATCATCCAGCGGCCCCCGCGGCAGCGCACCCCCGAGGGGCGTGCCGCCGAAGTGCTCCACCGGGCGTTCCGGGCCATGCAGTACAACCGCGGCTTCGCGCACGCCGCCCTCAGCGCGTACCACATTCCCAAGCCCCTCACCCAGCAGCCGCAACCCCCGCCGTCGCCCACGCGGCAGCGCGACCCCAGCACCTTCGCCAACATCATGGCCCTGGCCGCCTGGGGTCCCGACCACCGCACCACCGCCGCCGAATACCGCGCCCTGCACATGCTCGAATCCCTCTGGAGCAGCAGCGTGATCGGCTGGCTCAACGGCCAGATGACCCCCGAATACGTCGAAGAACGCCTCAAGTTCGCCGCCAAGCGCCTGCTCCCCGCCGACCCGTCCGCCGACCGCCGGCCCGACCCGGCCGAGCCGGAGAGCGACGACGCGCCCGCCTTCGCGACCGGCGACCTCCTCAGGAGGCACTGACCGACCCGTCAGGCTCCCACCGCAGCAGGTCACGTCGGATGACGGCGAAGGGGAACGTCAGTACGTGGCGCGGCCGCCGCTGATGTCGTAGACGGCGCCGGTGGAGAAGCTGACCTTGTCGGAGGCGGGCCAGGCGATCAGCACGGCGACCTCCTCGGCACGGCCGAGGCGCTTCATCGGGATGAGGCCGGTGAGGTGGGCCAGCGCCTCGGGGCCGGTGGTGGTGTTCATCGGGGTCTCGATGACGGCGGGGCCGATCTCGTCGGCGGCGGTCTGGACGGCGGCCGGATCGGGTGACGTCCACGACGAGGTCGGCGCCGTCGGTCACATCGAGGTGATGACTTCGACGCCGCCGGCTTCGAGGCGGAGGGCGGCGGCCTTGCCCAGGCCGCTGACGCCGCCGGTGATGAGGGCGGTGCGGGACATCGAGGTCCTCTCAGTGGGATTCGCGGGCCACGTGGTCGCCGCTGGAGCCGACGAGGAAGTCGAGGTCGGCGCCGGTGTCGGCCTGCCGCACGGTCTCGACGTAGAGGCGCTGCCAGCCGCGCTCGGGGCGGGCGAACGCGGCGGTCATCTCCGGGGACGGCTCGCGGGCGGCCAGCTCCTCGGCGGGGACGTCGACGTCGAGGCGGCGGTTCTCGACGTCCAGGATGATCATGTCGCCGGTGCGGACGAGGCCGAGCGGCCCCCCGGCGGCGGCCTCGGGGGCGACGTGCAGCACGACGGTGCCGTACGCGGTGCCGCTCATCCGGCCGTCGCAGATGCGCACCATGTCGCGCACGCCTTGGGCGAGCAGCTTGGGCGGCAGCGGCATGTTGGACACCTCCGGCATGCCGGGGTAGCCCTTCGGGCCGCAACCGCGCAGGATCAGCACCGAGTCGGGGGTGACGTCCACGTCGTCGATGCGGGCGTGCAGGTCCTCGACCGAGTCGAACACCACGGCCGGGCCACGGTGCTTGAGCAGATGCGGTGAGGCGGCCGCGGGCTTGATGACGGCGCCGTCGGGGGCGAGGTTGCCGTACAGGACGGCGATGCCGGCGTCCTGCTGGAGAGGTTCGTCGCGGGTGCGGATGACCTCGGGGTCATGAATCGTCACGTTCTGGAACTGGTCGACCAGGGGGCGGCCGGTGACGGTGATCGCCTTGGGGTCGAGCAGGTCGCGTACCTGGTGGAGCACGGCGTGCAGGCCGCCGGCGCGGTACAGGTCGTCCATCAGGTGGCGGCCCGCCGGTTGCAGGTCCACCAGGAGGGGGACGCCGGAGCCGATGCGGTCGAAGTCGTCCTGGGTCAGCTCGACGCCCAGGCGGCCGGCGATGGCCAGCAGGTGGACGACGGCGTTGGTGGAGCCGCCGAGCGCGGCCAGGGCGACGATGGCGTTGAGGAACGAGCCGCGCGTCAGGACGGTGCTGGGACGGCGTTCGGCGGCGATCATCCCGACGATCAGGCGGCCGGTCTCGTGGGCGCCTTCCAGCAGGCGGCTGTCGGGGGCGGGGGTGCCGGCCAGACCGGGCAACGTCATGCCGAGCACTTCGGCCAGCAGGCCCATGGTGGAGGCGGTGCCCATCGTGTTGCAGTGGCCTTTGCTCCGGATCATCGACGACTCCGAGCGCAGGAACTCCTCACCGCTGAGCGTGCCGGCGCGCACCTCCTCGCTGAGTTTCCACACGTCGGTGCCGCAGCCGAGCGCGGCACCGCGGAAGTGTCCCGTGAGCATGGGCCCGCCCGGCACCACCACCGCGGGCAGGTCCACCGAGGCGGCGGCCATCAGCAGGGCGGGGATGGTCTTGTCACAACCGCCCAGCAGCACCACGCCGTCGATCGGGTTGGCGCGCAACATCTCCTCGATGGCCATCGCCGCCATGTTGCGCCAGAGCATCGCGGTGGGCCGGACGTTCGTCTCGCCGAGGGAGACGACCGGCAGGTTCAGCGGCACGCCGCCGGCCTCCCACATCCCGCGCTTGACGTGCTCGGCGACCTCGTTCAGATGCATGTTGCAGGGGGTGAGGTCGGAGGCGGTGTTGGCGATGGCGATGTGCGGCCGGCCGTCGAACGCGTCGGACGGCAGCCCGCGCCGCATCCACGCTCGATGGATGTAGCCGTTGCGGTCGTTACCGGCGTACCACTGAGCGCTTCGGCTCCCCGCCATCAGGCCACCCCTTTTTCCATTATTTGGAACTTTCGTCCGGCTTGTGAAAGCCAGAGGAAGAGTAACCCCATACGTCACGCGACGGGAAGAACTTCCGTTTTTTGGAACGGTGGTCTAACGTTCGGAACATGCCCGAGCTGATCGACGAGCCCAAGCTCGTCGGGTCCGACCGCGTGCTGGCGGTGCTGGCCGAGCTGGCCCGCCACCCCGACGGGATCGGGCTGGAGGAGATGGCCCGCGCGGTCGCCAGCCCGAAGCCGACCGTGCACCGGGCGCTGGCCGCGCTGCGCCGTGCCGGGTTCGCCGCGCGGCACGGTCATGGCCGGTACGTGCTGGGTGACGAGTTCCTCCGGATGGCCTTCGCCCACCACGAGGCGCGGCCCGATCATGTGCGGGTCACCCCGGTGCTCGAGGCGTTGTGCGACCGGTACGGCGAGACGGTGCACTACGCGGTGCTGGACGGCGACTCGGTGGTCTACCGCTCCAAGCTGGACCCGGCTGCCGGCGCGGTCCGGCTCACCTCGGTCGTCGGCGGGCGCAACCCCGCGCACTGCACGGCCGTCGGCAAGCTCCTGCTGGCCCACGGCCTGCCGGACGAGGACGCGGTCCGCGCGTGGGTGGGCGACCGAAAACTGGCGCGCCGCACCGAGCGCTCCATCACCACCGTCGAGGGCCTGCACGCCGAACTGGAACGGGTTCGCGAACAGGGTTACGCCGTCGACGATCAGGAGAGCGAGCCGGGCGTCAACTGCCTGGCCGTTCCGGCGTACCTGACCTCTCCCACGACGCCCAGCGGTGCGATCAGCGTCAGCGGCCTGGCCTACCGGACCCCGTTGCGGACGCTCATCGACGACGTGGCCGCCATCCGTGCCATCGTCACAGGGAAGAAACCCACGTGAAGTTGCCCACGCCCGCTCGAACCCCTGCTGAGAGAGACGCCCGTGTACCTCATGCGCATCGGCGCGCCCGGCGCCGAGAAGCCCGTCGTCCGCGTCGACGAGACGCACTACGTCGACGTTTCCGACCTCACCCCCGACTTCGACGAGCGGTTCTTCGCCGCCGGCGGCCCGGCCCTGCTCGCCGACCGGATCGCCGGCGGTCGGCCCCGGGAGTTCGCCGGTGAGCGGATCGGCGCGCCTATCGCCCGGCCGCACCAGATCCTGTGCATCGGCCTGAACTACAGCGACCACGCCGCCGAGACCGGCCAGGCCGTCCCGGACGAGCCGATCCTGTTCACCAAGTCGCCGAACACGCTCGTCGGCCCGTACGACGACGTGCGCATCCCGCGCGGCGCCACGAAGACCGACTGGGAGGTGGAGCTGGGCATCGTCATCGGCCGCCGCACCTCCTACCTCGGCTCGGTGGAAGAGGCACGGGACGCGATCGCCGGGTACTGCGTGGTCAACGACGTCAGCGAGCGCGCCTTCCAGATGGAGCGCGGCGGCCAGTGGAGCAAGGGCAAGTCGGCCGAGACCTTCAACCCGGCCGGCCCCTGGCTCGTCACCCCGGACGAGATCGGCGACGTGACGAACCTCGGCATGTGGCTGGACGTCAACGGCGTGCGCCGCCAGACCGGCACCACCAAGACGATGATCTTCGACCCGTACGTCATCGTGCACCACCTGAGCCAGTTCATGGTGCTGGAGCCCGGCGATCTCATCAACACCGGCACCCCGCCCGGCGTCGGCATGGGCCACAACCCGCCCGTCTGGTTGCGGCCCGGCGACGTCATGGAGCTCGGCATCGACGGCCTCGGCGCCCAGCGCCAGCACGTCGTCGGACCCCGATAGATGCGCGCTCTGGTCCTGACCGGCCCTGGCGAAGCCGAGGTCCGCGAGGTCGAACCGCCTGTCGCCGCGCCAGGCGAAGTGGTGGTGGACATCGAGCGGGCCGGCGTGTGCGGCACGGACGTCGAGCTGTTCACCGGCGAGATGAGCTACCTGCGCACCGGCCGTTCCTGGTACCCGCTCCGTCCCGGCCACGAGTGGTGCGGGCGCGTCAGCGCGGTGGGCGAGGGCGCGAGCCCTTCGTGGCTCGGGCGGCGAGTCACCGGCGACACCATGCTCGGCTGCGGTCACTGCGACCGCTGCCGGGCCGGCCGTCACCACGTGTGCGCCGAGCTCGCCGAGATCGGCATCAGCCGGGGCCGCCCGGGCGCGCTGGCCGAGAAACTCGCGGTGCCCGCCACGGCCCTGCACCACCTGCCGGACGTCGTGGATCCCGCTCTCGGCGCGCTCGTCGAACCGGGAGGCAACGCTCTGCGGGCCGTCCGCGCCGCGGCGCCGGCGGCGGGCGAGCGGGTTCTGGTCTTGGGCACGGGCACGATCGGCCTCCTCACGGCGCTGTTCGCGCGAGCCGGCGGAGCCGAGGTCCACGTGATGGGGCGCGACGACCACGGTCTTCGCCTGGCCGAGAGCCTCGGCTTCACCGACGCCTGGACCCGGGGGTCACTGCCGTCGCTCCCCTGGGATGCGGTCATCGACGCGTCCAACGCGCCCGAGCTGCCCGCTCTCGCGCTCGACCTCGTCGAGCCAGGCCGGCGTGTCGTCTACATCGGCCTGGCCGGTACCCTGTCCACGATCGACACCCGTGACCTGGTGCTCAGAGACGTCACCGCCGTCGGCATCCTCGGCGGCTCGGCCGGCCTGGCCGGAGCCATCGCCGCCTACGCCGACGGCTCGGTCGACGCCCGGCCGCTCGTGGCCGCCACGGTCGGCCTCGCCGAGGCCGCCGGCGTCCTGGCCGGACGGCGGCCGGCCGGCGCCGGGCCGGGCCCGAAGATCCACATCGACCCCCGCCGATAAGAGAGTACGAACGTGATCGACATGCCGGACCCCGCTCTCCTCGCCGCGGTGGACGCCGCCGTTCCGGGCATCACCAGAACGCGGGCGAGCGACCGGCTCGGCATGGCCCACGACGCCTCGCACTACCTGCTCACCCCGCAGGCGGTGCTGGTGCCCGAGAGCGCCGAGCAGGTCGGCGCGCTGATGCGTACCGGTCTGCCCCTCACCTTCCGCTCGGGCGGCACCAGCCTGAGCGGGCAGGGGGTCAGCGAGCATCTCCTCGTGGACACCCGTCGCCACTTCCGCGGGATCGAGGTGCTGGACGACGGGCGGCGGGTGCGCGTGCAGCCGGGCGCGGTGCTGCGGCAGGTCAACGCCCGCCTCGCCGCGTACGGCCGCAAGCTCGGCCCCGACCCGGCCAGCGAGTCGGCGTGCACGATCGGCGGCGTGGTGGCCAACAACTCCAGCGGCATGACCTGCGGCACGCACGCCAACACGTACCGGACCCTGGAGTCGATGACGATCGTGCTGCCCAGCGGCACCGTCCTCGACACCGGCGCCCCCGACGCCGACCAGCGCCTGCGCACGCTCGAACCCGAGCTGGCACAGGGCCTGGAACGGCTGCGCGACCGCGTGCGGGGCAATCCCGACTCGGTCCGCCGGATCACCGCCCAGTTCGCGCTCAAGAACACCATGGGGTACGGCCTCAACAGCCTCCTCGACCACGACTCCCCCGCGCAGATCCTCGCCCATCTGGTCATCGGCAGCGAGGGCACGCTCGGCTTCGTCGCCGAGGCGGTCTTCCGCACGATGCCCGCGCACCGGCTGGCCGCCACCGGCCTGCTCGTCTTCCCCACCCTGCGCCAGGCCATGGCCTCCATGCCCGACCTGGTCGCCGCCGAGCCCGCCGCCGTCGAACTGCTGGACGCCGAGTCCCTGCGCGTGGCCCAGACCGACCCGAAGGCCGACGACGTCCTGCGCACTCTCACCGTCGCCGAGCACGCGGCGCTCCTGGTCGAATGGCAGGAGTCGGACTCCGACCGGTTGTCCGACCGCGAACGCGCCGCCGACGAGCTGTTCCCCTCGCTGTCGCTGGCGGCGCCCGCCCGGCTCAGCAGGGACTCCGGCGGCCGGGCCGGGTTGTGGCACATCCGCAAGGGTCTGTACGCCTCGGTCGCGGGCGCCCGCCCCAGCGGCACCACCGCCCTGCTGGAGGACGTCGCCGTCCCGGTGCCCGCCCTGGCCGAGCTCTGCGACGAGCTGACCGCCCTGCTCGCCGAGCACCGCTACGAGCGCAGCGTCATCTTCGGCCATGCCAAGGACGGCAACCTGCACTTCATGCTCAACGAGCGCTTCGACACCGAACTGGAGCGCTACGCCGCCTTCACCGAGGACATGGTCGAGGCCGTCCTGTCCAGGGGCGGCACGCTCAAGGCCGAGCACGGCACCGGCCGGGTCATGGCGCCGTTCGTGCGCCGCCAGTACGGCGACGAGCTGTACGAGGTGATGCGGGAGATCAAGCGCCTGTGCGACCCGAAGGGCACGCTCAACCCCGGCGTCGTCCTCACCGACCGCGACGACGCCCACCTGCGCGACCTCAAGGCCGTCGCCACCGTCGAGCCCGAGGTGGACCGGTGCGTGGAGTGCGGCTACTGCGAGCCCGTCTGCCCGAGCCGCGACCTGACCACCACGCCGCGCCAGCGCATCGTGCTGCGCCGCGAGCTGGCCGCCGCCGTTTCCGCCGGCGACCACGCCCTCGCCCGCGAGCTGGAAGCCGAGTACGCCTACGACGCCGTGGACACCTGCGCCGTGGACGGCATGTGCGCCACCGCCTGCCCCGTCGGCATCAACACCGGTGACCTGACCAAGCGCCTGCGCGCCGAACGCCACGGTCCCGCCGCGCAGAAGAGCTGGAAGACGGCCGCCCAGCACTGGGACGGCGTCACCCGGGCGATGAACCTGGCGCTGGACACCGCCGCCGCCACCCCGCCCGCGCTTCCCGAGGC
>NZ_POUD01000242.1 GCF_003236395.1 Nonomuraea aridisoli
GGGTTGGGGAGTTGGGGCGGTTGGTTGGGGTGTTGGCCTATGGGAGTGCGGATCCGGCCGATCCGGCCTGTGCGGCGCATCTGCACTGCCCGCCGCTCGCCGTGGCGGTCGCCGCCGATCTGGCGGTGTCCGCGCTGAACCCGTCGCTGGACTCCTGGGACCAGGCGCCCGCCGCCACCGAGATGGAGAAGCTGCTGGTGGCGGAGCTGGCCGAGCTGGCCGGGTATCCGGAGGAGGCCGCCGGTGTGGTCACCTCGGGCGGCACCGAGTCCAACCTCATGGGCCTGATGCTGGCCCGTGATCACGTGCTCGGCGCGGCGACCGGGCTTCCGATTCAGCTCAGCGGGGTGCCCGCGACCGGCCCCCGCCCGCGGATCTTCGCCTCCGCCGCCGCGCACTTCTCGGTGCGCCGGGCCGCGGCCCTGCTGGGGCTCGGCGAGGACGCCGTCGTGCCGATCCCGGTGGACCGCGAGCTGCGGATGCTCCCCGACGCCCTGGTCGCCGCCCTGCGCGACAGCACAACACGCCCGAGCGAGCGCCCGGTCGCCGTGGTCGCCACCGCGGGCACCACCGACACCGGCGCGATCGACCCGCTGGAGACCTGCGCGCGACTGGCCGCCGAGCACGGCGCCTGGCTGCACGTGGACGCCGCCTACGGTGGCGGCGCGCTGCTGTCCGATCGGCTCGCGCCGCTGCTGGCCGGGATCGAGCTGGCCGACTCGATCTCCCTGGACTGGCACAAGCTGGGCTGGCAGCCGGCCGCCGCGGGCGTGTTCCTGGTCAGGCGTGCCGAGACGTACCGGTCGCTGGCCCGGCGGGCGGCGTACCTCAACCCGGAGGACGACGAGGAGGCCGGATACACCAGCCTGCTGGGACGTTCGCTGCGCACGACCCGGCGCGCCGACGCGTTCAAGATCGCGGTGACGCTGCGCACGCTCGGCCGGGACGGCCTCGGCCGTCTCGTCGACGCCTGCCACGACGTGGCTCGCGAGGCCGCGACGGCGGTGCGCGCCCATCCGCGGCTGGAGCTGCACGCGGACCCCGTCCTGACGGCGCTGCTGTTCCGCTACCTGCCCGCCGACCCCGCGCACGCGGACCAGGTGAACGCCGGGCTCCGGCGCAGGCTGCTCCGCGAGGGCCGGGCGGTCGTGGGCCGCACCGAGCTGCCCGGGGAGGGGCCCGGCCGGATCAGGCTCAAGCTCACCCTGCTGAACCCGTACACGACCGCCGAAGAGGTGGAACGGCTCCTGCACGCGGTCGCGGCGGCGGGCCAGGCCGAGGAGGAGGCGCTGTGAAGCGGACGGAGGCCGACCCGCTCGACCACGCCGATCCGGGACGGGCCGGCGCGGCGGCGGCCATGGAGACGCTGCTCCGCGCGTACGTACGGGAGACCGCCACCCCGGTGCCGGACGCCGGGGAGGAGCTGGTGCTCACGTTCCCGGCGAGCGGGGTCACGATCGGCGTCCCGGTGCGCCACCGGTCGGCGACGGGCTGGCACCGTTTCGGCGAGCCGTCCGTCCTGACCCCGGGGGCGGCGCGGGCCGCCGACGCGGCGCTCGTGGCGGCCGCGGCGATCCGGGAGACCGTCGTGGCGCGGCGGCTGCCGGCCCACCTGGGCGACGACGCCGTCGCGCGGGTGCTCGACTCCGCCCGGCGCACCGCCGCCCACCTGGCCGGGCGGCGCGCGGAGGCCGGCGCGGGGGTGACCCCGTTCCTCGACGCCGAGCAGGCACTCCTGCTGGGCCACCCGTTCCATCCGGCGCCGAAGAGCCGCGAGGAGGCGTCCGCCGCCGAGCTGGACGACTACTCACCCGAGCTGCGCGGCAGGTTCCGCCTGCACTGGTTCGCCGCGGCGCCGTCCGTCGTGGCGGGGGAGAGCGCCGACGGCCGCACCCCCGCCGAGCTGTGCCGGCGCCTGGCCGCCGGCGTCGAGCCGCCCCCGGGGACGGTGCTCCTGCCCGCCCACCCGTGGCAGGCGCGCGAGGTGCTGCGCCGCCCGGAGGTGGCCGCGCTGGTGGAGGCGGGGCTGCTGCGGCCGCTCGGCCCCTCCGGCCCCGAGTGGTACGCGACGTCGTCGGTGCGGACCGTGCACCGTCCCGACGCGGACGTGATGCTCAAGCTCTCCCTCGGCCTGCGGATCACCAATTCCCGGCGCAACAACCTGCGCGGGGAGATGCGCCTCGGCGTCCGGGCGGCCCGCCTGCTGGCGGCCGGGCCGGGCGGGTGGTTGCGCGCCGAGCACCCGGACTTCGCGATCCTGCGCGACTTCGCCTGGGTGTCGGCAGGTGTGGACGGGCCCGAGACCGGACTCGAGACCGCGATCCGCGACAACCCGTTCCGCGGCGGCGCCCGCGAGGGCCTGTGCGTGGCCGGGCTGCTGGCCGAGCGGACCGGCCCCGGCGACGGCACGCCTCCCCGGCACCGCGCGCTGCTGGCCGCCGCGCTGGAGCGTGCCGTCCGCGCCCACGGCCTGCCGGCGGGCGAGGCGGCGGCGCTCTGGCTGACCCGCTACCTCGACGTGCTCGCCGTCCCCCTGATCCGCCTGCACGCCAGGTACGGCATAGCCCTCGAACCGCACCACCAGAACACCCTGGTCGCGCTGGGCGACGACGGCCTGCCGTGCGCGGGCTGGTACCGCGACAGCCAGGGCTACTACGTGGCCGCCTCCCGCGCCGCCGAGCTGGAGTCGTTGCTGCCCGGGCTCGGCGAGGTCGACGTGGTCTTCGACGACGCCTTCGTGGACGAGCGGGTCGCCTACTACCTCGGCGTCAACAACCTGCTCGGCCTGGTGGGCGCGTTCGGCGCGCTCGGCCTGGCCGACGAGAGCGCGCTGCTGCGGGTGCTGCGCGCCGCGCTGGAACGGCTGCGCGCGGCCGAGCCCGGCGCGAAGGGCCTGCTCGACCTGCTCCTGGACGCGCCCGCGCTGCCCTGCAAGGCCAACTACCTGACCTGCGTGGACGGCCGCGACGAGCTCGTCGGCGACGTCCGCACCCAGTCCGTCTACATCGACCTTCCGAACCCACTCACGGAGGTGGAGCGGTGAGCGCCCCCTATGACCTGCTCGGCGTCGGCATAGGTCCCTTCAATCTGTCGCTGGCCGCGCTCTGCGACGGCGTGCCCGGGATGAATACGTTGTTCCTGGACGCCAAACCAGCCTTCTCCTGGCATCCCGGCCTGCTCATGGAGGGGACGGTGCTCCAGGTGCCGTTCCTGGCCGACCTGGTGACGATGGCCGACCCGACGAGCCCGTGGTCGTACCTGAACTACGTCCGCTGCCACGACCGGATGTTCCCGTTCTTCTTCTCCGAGCGCTTCCACATCCCCCGCCGCGAGTACGACCACTACTGCCGGTGGGTCGCCGAGCGGCTGCCCTCCTGCCGGTTCGACGCCGAGGTCACCGCGCTGAGCTGGGACGAGACGGCGGGCGCGTTCTCGGTGACGTACCGGTCGGCGGCCGGGGCGAGCGCGGCGGTCCTCGCCCGGCAGGTGGTGCTTGGGGTGGGCACGGTCCCGGTCGTGCCGGAGCCGCTGCGGCCGCTGCTGGACGCCGGCCGCGTGCTGCACAGCGCCGACTACCTCGCCCACCGCGACCGCCTGGCCGCCGCCGGCGACGTGACCGTGGTCGGCGCCGGGCAGTCGGGCGCGGAGGTGGTGCTCGACCTGCTGCGCCACCAGGACGGCACGGGTGCGGGCGGCCCGTACGTGCGCTGGCTGGCCCGCACCCCGGCCTTCGCCCCCATGGAGTACTCCAAGATCGGCCTGGAGCACTTCACCCCCGACTACGTCGACTACTTCCGCGGCCTGCCCGAGGACCGCCGCGAGCGGCTCGTCCGCGACCAGTGGCAGCTCTACAAGGGCGTCAGCGCCGAGACGCTCGGCGACATCCACGACGAGCTGTACGAGCGGACCATCGGCGGGGCCGAGCCGCGAGCGGCGCTGCACCCCGGCGTGGAAGTGGTCTCGGCCGCGGCCGACGGCGACGGGTACGCCCTGACCTGCCGTCACGCCGAGCAGGAGGCGTTCTTCCAGGTGCGCACCTCGGCCGTGGTGCTGGCCACCGGGTACGCCGCCGTCCGCCCCGCGTTCCTGGAGCCGCTGGCCGACCTGGTCGACTGGGACGCCAAGGGCCGCTACCAGGTGGACGCCGACTACCGGGTGGCGCTGGACCCGCGGGTGTCCGGGACGGTGTTCGTCCAGAACGCCGAGACGCACACCCACGGCGTGGGCGCGCCGGATCTGACGCTGGGCGCGTGGCGGGCGGCGCGGATCCTGAACGCGGTCGCCGGCCGCACCGTGATACCGGTGCCCGCGCGGGCGGCGTGGACGACCTTCGGTGCGCCCCGGGTGCCGGGCGCGGTGGAGCCCGCCACCCCCGAGAGCTCGCTGAGGTGATCACAGCTCCCGCGACGGACGCCCGGACGGGCGGGCCGGAGCGCCGGGCCAGGGCCGTGCTGATCTCCGTGATCGGCCTGCACCTGGTGGCCGAGACCGCGCTGACTCCGTTCCTGCCGCAGCTGTTCGAGCGGTTGTACGGCATCGCGGATCCGGGCGCGACCGGGCTGTACCTGTGGATCTGCCGTGTCGTCGGGCTGGCCGCGCTCCCGCTGTGGGGGCTCGCGGCGCGGCGGTGGCCGCTGCACCGGCTGGTGCTGGCCGGACTGTGCGGCTCGGCCGTCATCGACCTGCTGCTGGGCCTGTCGCCGAGTTTCGCCGCGTACACGGTGTTGTCGGGGGCGGTGGTGGCGACCAACAGCGCGCTGCTGCTGGCCTACCCGGCGTTCGTCGCCGAGCACGACCGTGACCCGGCCGGGGGAGAGCGGGCCAGGCTGGCGGGGATCGTCTCGATCGTCGTGGTGTTCCACCTGTCGGTGGTGGCGGCGACGGCCGTGGGCGCGGGGGTGCTGGCGCTGCCCGAGCCGCGGTGGGGCATCTCGGCGTTCGCCGTCCTTGACGTGGTGCTGGCCGTGCTGACGTACCGCGTCCTGGTGCGGCGCGCGCCGGCCCCTGCGCCGGCCGGGAACGCACCGCGAAAGGGCGTGCGGTTCCTGGTCCTCGCGCAGGCGGCGCTGATCGCGGTGGCGTTCGACTTCTCGGTCAACGTGGCGCGGCCGTTCTTCACCGAGTTCGCCGGCGGCCTGGGCGGCGGCCCGGCCGGGTCGGCGGTGCTGTTCTTCCTGCCGAGCGTGGCCGCGCTGGCCGTGCTGCCCGTGGTCCGCCGCTGCCATGACCTGCTCGGCGACCGGCTGCTGCCCGTCGCCCTGGCGGCCGGCGCGGCGGGGCTGGCCTGGCAGGCGCTGTCGCCGTCCGTGGCCGGGCTGGCCGGCGGGCGGCTGCTGTTCGGCGCCGGGCTGGGCCTCGCGCAGGTCGCGGTGGAGCTGTGGGCGTTCCGCGCCACCGGCACGGCCGGCCCGGCCTTCACCGCCGTGGAGACCGCCAGGTCCGCCGCGCTGCTCGCCGCGCCGGTGGCCGCCGCCGCGGCCGTCTCGCACCATCTCGCGCTGCCGCTCGCCGTGGCGGCCGCCGTCCAGTTGCTCGCCACGGTCCTGGCCGCACGGCGACCCGTTGTGAAGGAGATCCCCCGATGAACCTGTCTGCCCGTGACGCCTGGGCGCGGGCGGGCCGCCGCCTGCTCGTCAAGGCCGTCGAGGAGTTCGCCTACGAGGAGCTGCTGGTCCCCGAGCCCGACCCCGGCCGGCCCGGCGCGTACCGGTTGGACCTGGGCGAAGGCGTGTGCTGGACGTTCCGGGCCGCGCGCGGCACGTTCGGCGCCTGGCGCGTCGAAGAGGGCACGTTGCGGCGGCACCCGGCCCCCGCGGACGGCGAGGCCGGCCCCGAACGGCTGCTGCTCGACGCGCGTCAGGTCCTCGGCTGGGACGGCCCGGTCACCGCGGAGGCGCTGCGCGAGCTCACCGCCACCCGGCAGGCCGAGGCGCGGCTGCTGTCCGGCGCCCTGCCCGCCGCCCGGCTCGCCGACCTCGACCACCTGGACCTGGAGGCGCACCAGGAGGGCCACCCCTGCATGCTGCTCAACAAGGGCAGGCTCGGGTTCGCCGCCTCGGACGCCGCCGCCTACGCCCCCGAGGCGGCCGGGTCGGTACGGCTGCTGTGGGCGGCCGTGCACGGGTCGCTGGCCGAATACTCCGGCGTGCCGGGGCTGGACCAGGAGACGCTGCTGGGCGAGGAACTGGACGACGAGACGCGCAAACGGTTCGCCGTCGCGCTGGAGGCCGGGACGGACCTGGACCCCGCCGGGTTCACCTGGCTGCCCGTGCACCCGTTCCACTGGGACGAGGCCGTCGCGCCGCTGTTCGCCCCGTACCTGGCGGACGGGCGGATCGTGTTGCTCGGCGAGGGGCCCGACCGCTACCGTCCGCTCCAGTCGATCCGCACCCTCGCCAACCTGGACCGCCCCGACCGGCGCAACGTCAAGGTGCCGCTGCTCATCCGCAACACGCTGGTGTGGCGGGGGCTGTCCACCGAGCCGACCCGGGCGGCGCCCGACGTGAGCGCCTGGCTGCACGGGCTGCGCGCCGCCGACCCGTACCTGCGGGACGAGCTGCGCTTCCATCCGCTCGGCGAGGTCGCCTCCGTCGCCGTCCGGCACCCGCTGTACGAGTCCGTGCGCGACGCGCCGTACCGCTACCACGAGCTGTTCGGCGCGGTCTGGCGCGAACCGGTGACGGCGCTGCTCGGCCCGGGCGAACGGGCGCGCACCATGGCCGCCCTGCTCAAGGTCGGCTCGGACGGTCGCGCCCTGGTGGCGGAGCTGGTCGAGCGCTCCGGGCTCGCCCCGCGCGCCTGGCTGGCCCGCCTCCTGTCGGCGCTGCTGCCCGGCCTGCTGCACCACCTCTACCGCTACGGCGTCGCCTACTGCCCGCACGGCGAGAACACCGTGATCCTGTACGACGCCGCCGACGTCCCCGCGGGCGTCGCGGTCAAGGACTTCGCCGAGGACGTCAACCTGCTGCCGGACGACCTGCCCGAGTACGCCGCCCTGTCCGGCCGGGCCCGCGAGGTGCTGCTGCGCTGGCCCGCCCGCGAGCTGGCCCACTCGCTGCTCAGCGCGGTCTTCGCGGGCCACTTCCGGTTCTTCGCACCGCTGGTGGACGAGCACCTCGGCGTGCCGGAGCCCGACTTCTGGCGCCTCGTACGCGAGGAGATCGAGCGCTACCACGCCCGCTTCCCCGAGCTCGCCGGCCGCGCCGAGGCGTTCGGCCTGTTCGCCCCCGAGTTCGGCCGGGTGGCGCTCAACCGGGAGCAGTTGCTCGGCGGCGGCTTCCACGACCGCGCCGAACGCGACGAGGGCTTCGACGTCGTCCACGGCACGGTCGCCAACCCGCTGGCTAGCACGGAGGAGACCCGATGACCGCGCTCACCTACCCGCAACTGCGCGCCGAGGCCGAGGCCGGACGGATCGAGGAGGTGATCGTCGCCGTCCCCGACCTGCAGGGCCGCCTTCAGGGCAGCCGGCTGTCCGTGCCGTACTTCCTGGACGAGGTCGCCCGGCAGGGCTTCGGCGCCTGCGTCTACCTGCTGGCCTCCGACGTGGAGATGGGCACCGGCCCCGGCTACGCCATCGACGCCTGGGACTCCGGGTTCGGCGACTTCGTGCTGCGCCCCGACCCGGCCACCCTGCGCGCCCTGCCGTGGGACCCCGGCACCGCCCTGGTCCTGGCCGACGCCGTCTGGCCCGGCGGCGAGCCCGTCGAGGTGGCCCCGCGCCGGGTGCTGCGCGCCCAGCTCGACCGGCTGGCGGAACGCGGCCTGACCGCGCTCGCCGGGACCGAGCTGGAGTTCCTGGTCTTCCGCACCACGTACCGGGACGCCTGGGAACGCCGCTACCACGGCCTGGAGACCGGCACCCGCTACAACGTCGACTACTCCCTGCAGGGGCTGGCGGAGATCGAGCCGGTGGTGCGCCGCGTCCGCCGCGAGATGGTGCGCGCCGGGCTGCCCATGGAGACCGCCCGCGGGGAGTGCCACCCCGGCCAGTACGAGATCGTCTTCCGTTACGACGAGGCCATGGCGACCTGCGACAAGCACGTCCTGTTCAAGAACGGCGCCAAGCAGATCGCCGGGCAGGAGGGCGTGGCGCTCACGTTCATGCCCAAGTTCGACGAGGGCGAGGGCAACTCCTGCCACGTCCACCTGTCGCTGCGCGGCACGGACGGCGCCACGGTCTTCGCCGACGAGACGTCCGGCGACGGGTTGTCGGAGCTGTTCCGGCACTTCGTGGCCGGTCAGCTCGCCTGCCTGCCGGAACTGGCCCTGCTCATGGCCCCGAACGTCAACTCCTACAAGCGGCTCCAACCCGGCGCGTTCGCCCCCACCGGCATCACGTGGGGCCGGGACAACCGCACCTGCCCGATCCGGGTGGTCGGCTCGGGGGCGTCGCTGCGCATCGAGCACCGGGTGCCCGGCGGGGACGCCAACCCCTACCTCGCCGTCGCCGCGATGGTGGCCGCCGGCCTGCACGGCATCGAGAACCGGCTCCCCCTGCCCGCCCCGCACGCGGCCAACGCCCTGGCCGACGCGTCCGTGCCCCGGCTGCCCGCCACGCTGACGGAGGCGTTGCGCCGCTGGGAGACGAGCGAGCTGGCCGCCAAGGTGTTCGGCGACGCGGTGGTGGGCCACTACGCGCAGGCGGCGCGGACGGAGCTGGCGGCGTTCGAGACGGCGGTCACGGACTGGGAGCGGGTGCGCGGGTTCGAGCGCCTGTGAGGTTTGAAGGTTTCTCGCGCTATTATTGGAGATATCGCGAAAAAGATTCAACAGTGGGTTCACAGATATCGTTGAAGGCATGGATATCGGCATCAAGGGCGTCACCCATGCCGTCGAGGCGGCGAATGTCATGAGGCTGCTCCCGGGCCGGCCGCGGGTGCTCGCCCTCGGCGAGCCCACACACCTCGAGGACACCCTCCTCGAGGTACGGAACGATCTCTTCCGGCAGCTCGTCGAGCAGGAGGGTTATCGGGTTTTCGGGCTCGAGAGCGACTGCCTGCGGGGCACGGTCGTGGACGACTACGTCACCTCGGGCGCTGGCACCCTGGACGAGGTCATGGAGGGCGGGTTCAGCCACGAGGCCGGCGCGTCGGCGGCCAACCGCGAGCTCGTGCGCTGGATGCGCGCGTACAACGACGGCCGGCCCGCGGCCGAGCGGCTGCGGTTCGCCGGTGTCGACGCGCCGCTGGAGATGACCGGCCCCGAGAGCCCCCGTCAGGCCCTCACCGCCCTCCACGGCTACCTCGCGGCCGGCCTGGACGCCGACCTGATGCCCTGCGACGCCGAGACGCTCGACCGCCTGCTCGGCGACGACGACCGGTGGACCGACCCCGCCGCCCTGCTGGACCCGTCCCGGTCGGTGGGGCAGACGGCCGAGGCGCGGGAGTTGCGGCTGCTCGCCGACGATCTGGTGGCGCTGCTCGACGCGCAGACGCCGGATCTGATCGCGGCGACCTCACGGGCGGAGTGGGACCGGGCCCGCCTGTACGGGCGCACCGCCACCGGCCTGATGCGCTACCACTTCTGGATGGCCGACGCGTCACCGGGACGCATGAGGCGGCTGCTGGGCGTGCGCGACTCGATGATGGCCGCCAACATCCTCGCCGCCGCCGAATGGGGCCCGGCCATGGTCTACGCCCACAACCTCAATCTCCAGCGGTACAAGAGCGCGATGCGCCTGGGCGGCAACCGCTACGAGTGGTGGAGCGCCGGCGCGCTCGTCGACGCCCACCTGGGCGAGGAGTACGCCTTCCTGGCCATGGCCATCGGCACGATCCGGCACCAGGGAGTGGACACCCCGCCCCCGGACACCGTCGAAGGACTCCTGTACGCGCTCCCCGACGACGGTCACGTCGTCGACGCCCGCCGGCTGGCCGCGGCCCTCGCGGACGTGCCGCCCGCCCCCCGTGTGTCCCCGTGGTTCGGCTACTTCCCGCTCGACCCCGCTCACCTGGCCGAGAGCGACGGGATCGTGTTCCTCAAGGACCTGCTGGAAAGCTAGGGCCCCGTCGGCGCAGTACCCCCGACAGGGCGACCCCGGCCGCTGATGCGCAGGGTTTCTGAGGGGACGGAAGTGGCTATGTAGCGGAAAGCCTGGCATACCCCCCAACTGCCTGGAGATCGCCGTGCCGCACCTGTCTCGTCGTCATGTTCTCTCCCTGCTCCCCGCCGCCGGACTGCTGGCGATGATCGGGCCCGTGCGCGCCGCGGCCGGCGTCGACCACGGCCGGTTGGTGGCCAACGCCGTGGCGATCTACGCGGGGACGCCCGAGGTCAACGCCCGGCCCGAGGTGGCCGGGAAGCTGGCGGCCGTGCTGCGTACGGCCCGGCAGCGGCTGGCCGCGCTGGACGGCGCCGGGGAGAACGAGTTGTTCGCCGGGGTCGGCCTCGGCGGCGACGACGTCAACCTGCGGCTTTCCTACCAGTACCTGTACGAGATCGCGCTCGCCACCCGCACCCCGGGCGGCGAGCTCGACGGCGACGCGGCCGCCCAGCGGCGGGTGATCGACGGCCTGCGGTGGCTGCACGAGCGCTACTTCGGCGACCAGGCGAAGGGCTACTACGGCAACTGGCACAGCTGGGAGATCGGCATCCCGACCCACGTCACCAGGACGCTGGCGCTGCTGGCCGAGCGGGTGCGCGAGGAGCAGCCCGACCTGACGGCCGCGTACGTCGCCTCCATGGACGCCTACCTGCGCAACGGCAAGGACGGCGACGTCGACCTCGACTCGCGCTTCCACACGGGCGCGAACCTGGCCGACATCACCGGCAACCGGATATTGCAGGGCGCGCTCACCGGTGACGACGCCCGCGTCACCAAGGCCATCGCCGACCAGGCCACCGTCTTCGCCACCATCGACCCGTACGACCTGAAGCACGGCGTCGCCGACGGCTACTACGCCGACGGCTCGTTCATCCAGCACCACTCGGTCGCCTACACCGGCTCGTACGGGCGAGCCCTGCTGACGCGGGTCGTGCAGACGCTCAAGACGCTCGACGGCGCCACGAGCACCGGGCCGGACCTGGCCGGGGTGGTCTACCGGTGGGTCGCGGACGGGTTCGCGCCGCTGATCTTCGAGGGCTGGATGATGGAGATCGTCAAGGGGCGGGCGGTCTCGCGGACCGCCACCGGCTACACCGACGTCGGGGTGATCGTGGAGGCCGTCGCCGACCTGGCCGACCACGTCACGGAGGACCAGGCGCTGGCGCTGCGGAAGTACGCCAAGTTCCTGCCGGCCGCCGACACCACCGCGTTCGTCTCGCCCGTCAGCATCGCCCGTTACCAGGCCATCCGCGACTCCGGCGTGCCGGCCGAGGACCTGAACCCGGCCAGGCGGTCGGTGGCGTTCAACGCCATGGACAGGACCGTGCACCGGCGTCCCGGCTACGCGTTCGCCCTCGCCCGCAGCTCCGACCGGATCAGCAAATACGAGTACATGAGCGGCGAGAACCTCATGCCGTGGTTCCAGGGCGACGGGGCCTACTACCTCTACCTGTCGGGCGAGGACCAGCGGGAGGTCTTCGGCGTCGACTACTACACGGCCGTCTCGCCGTACCGGCTGGCGGGGGTGACCGCGCCGGTGGAGGAGCGGCGGACGGTCCCCGAGCTCTACGGCCGGATGTGGTACGAGAACCCGGGGCATCCGCTCAACTTCACCTCCTCCTCGGAGTCCCAGAACGCCTACGTCTACTTCCCACTGGGGGAGAACGTCTTCTCCGGCGGCGCCACGCTCGGCGAGTACGGCGTGGCCGGGATGGTCCAGTCGGACGACGCGGCCTACACCGCCAAGCAGGCCGGCCTGCTGCCCGACGACTTCGTGGCCTACCAGAACGCCCGCGCGACCAAGTCGTGGTTCCTGCTGGACGACGAGATCGTCGTGCTGGCCGCCGACATCTCGGGACAGAGCGGGCGGGCCGCGACGACGACCGTGGACAGCCGCATCGCCGCCCCCACCGACGAGCTCACCCTCACCGGCGAACGCTGGGACGGCGGGGCCTGGCAGGCCGGCGACATCGCGCCGCCGCGCTGGCTCCGGTACGCCAACGGCACCCGCGGCACCGCGATCGGCTACGCGTTCCTCACCGGCCAGCCGGTCGAGGCCGGGCTGGAGACGGTGACCCGCAGCCGCAGGGTCGTCCGCGCCACCAACCCCGACACCGCGGTGACCAAGCGGGTCTTCACCGCGGCGATCCGCCATCCCGCCGCCGGCGACGTGCCCGCCCTCGCCTACGCCCTGGTCCCGAACGCCACCGAGGCCGCTCTGCGCCGCTACGCGGACGGGCCGCTGAGCGTCCTGGCGAACGACGGGCGCGTGCAGGCGATCAAGCACGCCCGGCTCGGGCTCGTCGCCGCGAACGTCTTCGCCGCCGGCCCGCACCAGGCGGAACGCCTGCGGATCGACGGCCCGGCCTCGGTCATCGTGCGTTCCGGCGAGCGTACGGTGGTGGCGGTGTCCGACCCGACGATGGACCGCGACCACGTCACCGTCGTCCTGCGCGGCGCCCCTCTCCGCCTCGACTCCGCCGACGAGGGGGTGACGGTACGCCGGGTCGCGGGCGGCACCGAGATCCGGGTGAACACCCACCACGCCCACGGGCGTACGTTCACCGCGACCCTGCGCTGACTTTCTACAGGGTCTTCCCCCCACAAAATGGGCATCAGCCCCAATAGCGGACATGTGTCTCCGCGGTCAGACTGAGGTCCGGGGCTCCCTGCGGCCTGCGCACGGCGTGCTCACCCCGTACCCGCCTGATCGATGGAGGTTCTTGTTGAACGCCCCGCCGGCAGAAGCGGCCACCGGCTCGCCGCTGGAGATGGCCGCCAAAATCGTGCCCATCGCGGCCGTCCTGGCGTTCCTCGGGGCGTGGGAACGCAGCCTGCCGGTGATCGGCGAGATCGTGGTCGTGGGGTTGCTGGGGGCGTCCGTGCTGGCCGCGGTGCACCACGCCGAGGTCGTCGCCCACCGCGTCGGCGAGCCCTTCGGCTCGCTCATCCTCGCCGTCGCCGTCACCGTCATCGAGGTCGGCCTCATCGTCACCCTGATGGTCTCCGGCGGGCCGGGGGCCGCCACGCTGGCCCGCGATACGGTCTTCGCGGCCGTGATGATCACCTGTAACGGCATCCTCGGCCTGTCACTGCTCATCACGGCGTTGCGCGAGGGCACCGCCCCGTTCAACGCCAAAGGCACCGGCGCTGCGCTGGCGACGGTGATCACGCTCGCGACCCTGAGCCTCGTGCTGCCCACGTTCACGACCAGCGTGCCCGGCCCCGAGTTCTCCGGGGTGCAGCTCGCCTTCGCCGCCGTGGTGTCCCTCGCTCTGTACGTGTTGTTCGTGTTCGTGCAGAACGTCCGCCACCGTGACTACTTCCTGCCCGCCCCCGGCCCCACGGTGCGCCCGCTGCGGCCCTCCACCGCCGGTGGGCCGGGCGGCGTCCTCGTCGCCGAGCGGACCGAGGAGGACCAGGAGGCGGACACCGAGGTCCACGCGGCCACGCCGTCGTTGCGGACCGCCCTGACCAGCCTCGCCCTGCTCGTCACCGCTCTCGTCGCGGTCGTCGGGCTGGCCAAGGTCGAGTCGAAGACGATCGAGGCCGCCGTCTCCGGGGCGGGGCTGCCGCACGCCGTGGTCGGCGTGGTCATCGCCCTGCTGGTGCTGCTGCCGGAGACGCTCGCGGCGGCCCGCAACGCCCAGCGCCGGCGCACCCAGATCAGCCTCAACCTCGCGCTCGGCTCCGCCATGGCGAGCATCGGCCTGACCATCCCGACCATCGCCGTGGCGTCGATCTGGCTGGACGGCCCGCTGCTCCTCGGGCTCGGGTCCGTGCACATCGTCCTGCTCGGACTGACCGCGCTCGTCGGCACGCTCACCGTGATCCCCGGCCGGGCCACGCTCCTCCAGGCCGGGGTCCACCTCACCCTCTGCGCGAGCTACCTGTTCCTCGCCGCCGTACCGTGAACCGGGACGCCCACTAGCGGCTGTCCCTTATACACATCT
>NZ_POUD01000243.1 GCF_003236395.1 Nonomuraea aridisoli
TGCGTGAGCAGCCAGTCGGCCAGGGCCTCCCCCGCCAGGTCGAGCCCCTCCCGCCGGACGGACACGGCGGTCTCCCCGATCAGCAACTCCACCCCGGCCAGCCAGACCGCCGCCTCCCCGGCGCCAGGTCCGGTGGCGTTCAGGGCGGTGGTCAGGGAGCGGCGGGCCTCGCGCAGGCGGCCGCGCAGGATCCAGTACCAGGCCAGGGCGTTGACCAGGCGCAGCGGGTGCGGACCCGACAGCGCGAGGCGGAGGTTGGCGGTCTCCGCGTCGAGCCGGGCCAGCCACTCCCGCTGCCCCGGCCCCCTGAGGTCGGCGCGCCCGGCGAGCGCCGTGTAGTAGCGCGCGTGCCGGTCCCTGATCAGGTCGAGCTCCCCCGCCTCGCACAGTCGCTCCACGCAGTACGCGGCCACCGACTCCAGCAGGCGGAACCGCGGCCCGGGAACGCGGACGACCAGCGACCGGTCCACCAACCGGGCCAGCGTGTCGAGCACGTCCACGCCGGGTTCCGCGCACACCTCCTCGGCGGCCTCCAGCGTGCATCCGTCGGCGTGCACGGCCAGCCGCCGCAGCACCACCCGCTCGGCCTCGCCCAGCAGCTCCCAGCTCCAGTCGATGACCGCCCGGAGCGTACGCTGCCGGGCGGGCGCGTCGCGTGTCCCGGCGCTGAGCAGCCGGAACCGGTCGTCCAGCCGGTCGGCGAGCTCCTGGACGCCGAGCGCGCGCACGCGGGTGGCGGCCAGCTCCAGGGCCAGCGGCAGGCCGTCGAGGCGACGGCAGACGGTGGCCACGGTCTCGTCCGGCTCGACACCGGCCCGTGCCGTGAACAGGCGTACGGCCTCGGGCTCCGGCAACGGCGGCACGACGCGTACCCGCTCGCCGGTCACCCCGAGCGGCTCGCGGCTGGTCGCCAGCACCCGCAGCCCGGGAACGGCCCGCAGCAACTCCGCCACCAGCCCGGGAACCGTGCTCCTGTCGGGCGGATCCAGGAGATGCTCGCAGTTGTCGAGGACCAGGAGCACGTCCTTGCCGGCCAGGGCGGCGGCCAGGCGGGAGGTCAGGGGCAGGGCGCCGTCGTCGCGTACCCCCAGCACGGCGGCCACCGCCTCGGACGGGTCGATCGCTCCGGCCAGCTCCACCAGCCACACCCCGTCGGGCGCGGTCACACCGCGGGCGGCCTCCAGCGCGAGGCTGGTCTTCCCGACGCCGCCCGGGCCGGTGAGGGTCACCAGCCGGGCGGCGCCCAGCAGCCCGCGTACCGAGGCGACCTCGGCGTCCCGTCCGATCAGCTCCGTCAGGGGCGCCGGCAGGTTCGTCGGCCCGCCTCGGGCTGCCGCGGGGCGGTGCAGGGCAGGGTCCTGGCGGAGGATGGCCTGGTGGAGCGCGGTCAGCTCGGGTGACGGGTCCACACCCAGCTCCTCGGCCAGCCGCCCGCGCAGCTCCGCGTACGCCGTCAGCGCCTCGCCCTGCCGCCCGCCCCGGTACAGCGCCCGCAGGTGCGCCGCCACCAGCCGCTCGCGCAGCGGATGGCGGGCGACCAGCGAGCCGAGGTCCACGGGCTCGCCCAGGTCGAGAAGGATCTCGGCCTGCTCCTCCAGCGCCGCCAGCCGCGCCTCCTCCAGACCGGCCGCCTCCGCGCGCGCGAACTCCGCGTCGGCGAACTCCGCGTACGCGGGCCCGCGCCACAGCGCCAGGGCCTGCCCCAGCTCCTCCGCCCGCACCCGCGGGTCACGCGAACGACGCCCGACGAGCGCCCGGAACCGCGCGGCGTCGCAGTCGCAGCCCGCCAGCCGGTACCCCCCAGGCCCGTGCAGCACGGCGGCACGGTCGCCGAGCGCCCGGCGCAACTGCGAGACCCGGGCCTGAAGGGTGCCAACAGGGTTACGACCGGCCCGGTCCTCCCACAGGTCCTCGACCAGCCGGTCGGCCGGCACCGGCCCACCCCCGTGGACGAGCAGGTCGGCCAGGAGCGCCCGCACCTTGGGCTCGGCCACCTCGACAGGCCGGCCGTCCTCCGTACGGACCTGCAAGGGCCCGAGCACTCCGAAACGCAGCACACCCATGCCAACCCGTGGCGGACCCGAAGGATTTCCGTAGCGCCGGGCCCGATGGTTGGGGCATGAGCGAAGTGACAGTAGTGGGACTCGGCCCGATGGGGTCGGCGATGGCCGCCGCGTTCCTGGCGGCGGGCCACGAGGTGGCGGTCTGGAACCGTACGGCGAGCAAGGCGGACGCGCTGGTGGACAAGGGGGCCAGGCGGGCGGGGTCGGCGGCCGACGGCGACCTGCTGGTGGTCAGCCAGACCGACTACCCGGCGATGTACGACAGTCTCGGGGAGGCGCGGCTGGACGGGAAGGTGGTGGTGAACCTCAGCTCCGGCTCTCCCGCCGAGCTGCGCGCGGCGGCCGCGTGGGTCGCGGAGCGCGGCGGCACGCTGGTCACGGGCGGGGTCATGGTGCCGCCGCCCGGTATCGGGCAGCCGGGGGCGTACACCTTCTACAGCGGCCCCGAGGACGCGCTGGACCGGCACGCCGCGACGCTCCAAGCGCTCGGCGCTGTCACCTACGTCGGGGCCGACCAGGGGCTGGCGATGACGTACTACCAGGCCCAGCTGCTGATCTTCTGGTCGAGCCTGACCAGCTTCATGCACGCCATGGCCCTGCTGCGCAGGGCCGGCGTGTCGCCGATGGAGTTCCTGCCGTTCGCCCGGGAGACGTTCACCGAGATGGGCGGCGACGGGCCCATGGGGTACGCCAAGATCCTCGCCGAGGAGGTGGCGGCCGGCGTCTACCCGGGTGAGCTGAACTCCCTGCACATGCAGGCCGTCGGCCTCCGCCACGCCGTGGACACGCTGGCGGAGGCAGGGCTCGAGACCACGGTGCCGGACGCGCTCCGGCGGCTCTTCGAGCGCGCCGACGCCGAAGGCCGCGGCGGCGAGGGCCTCGGCACCGTGATCGAGTCGATCCTGAAGCCCTAGTGGTTGGCGAGGAAGCCGAGCAGGTCCTGCCGGGTGATCAGCCCGGCGGGCTTGCCGTCTTCCAGCACGACCGCCGCATCCGCCTTCTCCAGCGCTTCCACCGCACGAGCCACAGGTTCACCACTGCCGATCGTGGGTAGCGGGGCCGACATATGTTCGGAGATCGGGTCGTCGGACGACAGCCTTCCGTGATAGAGGGCTTCGAGGAGGTCGCGCTCGACGATGGAGCCGACCACCTCCGCCGCCATGACCGGCGGCTCCTCCTTCATCACGGGCAGCTGCGAGACGGAGTACTCGCGCATGATCGAGATGGCCGTGCCGACCGACTCGTGCGGGTGGGCGTGCACGAACTCCGGCAGCCCCGCCCCCTTGCGCGCCAGCACGTCGCCGACCAGCCCCTCCTCCGACGACTCGGTCAGGAAGCCGTAGTCGGCCATCCAGTCGTCGTTGAAGATCTTCGACAGGTAGCCGCGGCCGCCGTCGGGCAGCAGCACGACCACCATGTCGTCGGGCGAGGCCGTGGCCGCCACCCGCAGCGCCGCCACCACGGCCATGCCGCAGGAGCCGCCGACCAGCAGCCCCTCCTCGCGGGCGAGCCTGCGGGTCATGGTGAAGGAGTCCTTGTCGGACACGGCGATGATCTCGTCGCAGATCGTGGTGTCGTACGTGGCCGGCCAGATGTCCTCGCCGACGCCCTCCACGAGGTACGGGCGGCCGGAGCCGCCGGAGTAGACCGAGCCCTCCGGGTCGGCTCCGATGATCTTCACCCGGCCGCCGGACACCTCCTTGAGGTAGCGGCCGGTGCCGCTGATCGTGCCGCCGGTGCCGATGCCGGCCACGAAGTGGGTGACCCGGCCCTCGGTCTGCTCCCAGATCTCCGGCCCCGTCGAGTGGTAGTGGGAGTCGGGGTTGTTGACGTTGGAGTACTGGTCGGGCTTCCAGGCGTTCGGGATCTCACGGGCGAGCCGGTCGGAGACCGAGTAGTAGGACTCGGGGTGGTCGGGCGCGACGGCGGTCGGGCAGACGACGACCTCGGCGCCGTACGCCCGCAGGACGGAGATCTTGTCCTGGGCCACCTTGTCGGGCACGACGAACAGGCACCGGTAGCCCTTCTGCTGCGCCACGATGGCCAGCCCGACGCCGGTGTTGCCCGAGGTGGGCTCCACGATGACGCCGCCCGGGCGCAGATCGCCGGACTTCTCCGCGGCCTCGATCATGCGCACCGCGATCCGGTCCTTGACGGAGCCGCCCGGGTTGAAGTACTCGACCTTGGCGAGCACCTGCGCAGGCACCCCCGCATTGACTTTGTGCAGCCGGACGAGCGGGGTGTTCCCCATCAGCTCGACCAGGGAATCGTAAACGCGCACCGAGGTGTTCACCTTCTTTGCCGAAGCTTGATCAGCTTGTCGTCGGCCGAGGTCCCGTGGGGGTGACAGGGCCTCGGCTACTTTCAAGCAAACGCTACCGCCGAGTTCGACCAGGGAGGGCACCTACGTGGTGTGGCCAGCAGGCATGGCGCGGGCGGCACGCAAGATCGCTACCGCGGCCGCATTCGGAGGGGGCGGGCTCACCGCCCTCGGAGCCACGGCGTACGGGCTGCTGATCGCGGAGGGGCTGCTCGCGCGCAAGGCCATCGGCCAGCCGCACGGCCTCGACGGCCCCGCCTCCGACGGCGTCTACGGCGATTTCCCCGGCGAGCCGATCAGGATGGCCATGCTGGGCGACTCGACCGCCGTGGGCCTCGGCATGACCGACCCGGCGAAGACCCCGGGCGTGCTGCTCGCCAACGGCCTGGCCGCCGTGGCCGAGCGCCCGGTGCGCCTGGTCGTGGCCGCCAAGTCCGGCACGCCGTCGGCCGAGCTGACCGAGCAGGTGGACGTCGCCCTCTCCCTGGAGGCCGACATCGCGGTCATCTTCGTGGGCGCCAACGACATCATCACGCAGACGCCGCCCGCGGCGGCCGTACGGCATCTGACCAAGGCCGTGCGGCGGTTGCGCGACGCGGGGGCCGAGGTGGTCGTGGGCACCTGCCCCGACCTCGGCACGGTCCGGCCGATCGCCCAGCCGCTGCGCTGGGTGACGCGGCGCTGGAGCCGCCAGCTCGCCGCGGCCCAGACGGTCGCCGTGGTCGACGCCGGAGGGCGTACGGTGGCGTTCGCCGACGTCCTGGGGCCCGAATTCGACGCAAATCCGGCAGAAATGTTCGGACCGGATCGTTTCCATCCATCTGACCGAGGTTACGCGCAGGCCGCTTACGCGGTGCTACCGTCGGTGTGCGCAGCGTTGGGGCTTTGGCCTGAACCGCACCCCCGGCGCGGCGAAGCACTGCAACCGATATACCTCGCGGCGGCGACGGCCGCGGAGGAGCCCGGCACCGAGGTCACCGCGACCCGGGTCGACGGGCGGGCGACGGGCCTGCACGGCAAGTGGGCGACGTTGCTCCGCCGGCGGCCCGGCGAGCCGCTCAACGACGCCTGACGGCTCAGCGAGACCGCGCCCGGTCACCCTCCGGGCCGGAGCCGCCACTCCCCGTTCTCATTGGAGTGGATTGCCTGTGCTCCGGTCCCTTTGGAAACCGTCCCTCGCCCTCGCCGGAACCCTCGCCGCGACGGCCTGCTCCGGCAGCGACGCGGCCACCACCGAATCCACGACCTGGCACAACACCCACGTCAACGCCGTCAGCCGGATGGCCGTGGCGGCCGGGGTCGTGGCCACCACCTCCATGAAGCCCGACGGCACGCTCGAGACGGTCGCCCTCGGCCTGCGCGACGGCAGGCGGCTGTGGGCCCAGCCGGCCACGATGGCCGGCCGCCTGCCCGGCATGGGCGTCACCACGCCCGCGGTCGTCGAGACGTCGCCGGGCAAGGCCGTGGTCGTCGCCCTCGACCCGGCCAAGAAGGGCCGCTGGAACGCCACCCTCACCGCCCGCGACGCCCACTCGGGGGCGCGGAGGTGGAGCAGGCCGGTGCACTCGACGTTCGGACCGCAGCGGTGCGGGCCCTACGTCTGCCTGTCGGAGCACACCGCCCTGGCCAAGGCGCGCATGGTCGTGCTCGAACCGTCGACCGGCAAGGTGCTGTGGCGGCTGCCCGGCATCTCCGAGGTCGAGTGGTCCGACCGCTCCCGCGTCCTGCTGCTGCGGCTGTCCGCCAGCCCCTCCGTGGAGTCGTACGAGCTCAAGACCGGCAAGCTGCAGTGGCAGCAGCCGATCGAGCAGGCGCTCGGGCCGGGCATCGACATGTCGGGCGGGTGGGCGTTCGGCGCGGCGGGCGACGACCTGGTCGGCTACGTCGCCCCCTACACCCACCCGCAGACGCGGAAGGTCTCCACGTTCGGGCTGTTCTCCGTCAAGATCGCCGACGGGACGATCAACTGGATGCGGCCCTCGGTCGTACGCGTCTACCCGAGCGGCAACCCCGGCCACGCCCCCGTCGTACGCCCGGTGGACCCGCAGGGCTCCTACGGCGGGTTCGCCCGGCTCGACCCCCTGAGCGGGCGGGTGGTCGGCCAGATCCCGGCCGCTGACGTGCCCGGCTCCGGCTGGTGGCTGGCCTTCCCGGAACGCATGGACAAACTGGGCTTCCTCACCCACAACGCCAAGGGCACGGCCTTCGACCTGGCCTCCGGCCATCCGGTGTCGGTCGAGGAACAGCGCGGCTGGTCGTTCTGCGTCACCGACCCCAAGCCGCTGCCGCTGCGCGGCCAGCCGCCGGGCTTCTACTCCACGGCCGCCGTCTGCGAGTACGACCTGGCGACGGGCAAGCGCGTCTCGCCCGCCGCGGCTCCGCCGCTGTGGTTCACCGGCAGCCAGGAGGGCTGGCGGCTGTGGCGCGACGAGAAGGGCGCCGTCCACGCGGTGCACGACCACACGGGGACGACGCCGGGTATGTACGGATAACACCCGGGGGCGGCGCGGGCCTCGACCGAAGAACTGGAATATAGTTCTATTATTAGCGCCGACAAAGGAGGGGCCATGCCCGAGGCAGTCATCGTCGCAACCGCGCGTTCCCCGATCGGGCGAGCCTTCAAGGGCTCGCTGAAGGACATCCGGCCCGACGACCTGACCGTGCAGATGATCCAGGCCGCGCTGGCGAAGGTGCCCCAGCTCGACCCGTCGTCGATCGACGACATCATGCTCGGCTGCGGTCTGCCCGGCGGCGAGCAGGGCTTCAACATGGCCCGCGTGGTGGCGGTGCTGCTCGGGCTCGACAACGTGCCCGGCACCACCGTGACGCGCTACTGCTCCTCGTCGCTGCAGACCACGCGGATGGCCTTCCACGCCATCAAGGCGGGCGAGGGCGACGTGTTCGTCTCGGCCGGCGTTGAGACCGTGTCACGCTTCACCAAGGGCAACTCCGACTCGCTGCCCGACACGCACAACCCGGCCTTCCTGAGCGCGCTGGGCCGCACGAAGGAGTTCGGCAAGGGCGGCAAGACCTGGCACGACCCGCGCGAGGACGGCGACATCCCCGACGTCTACATCGCGATGGGCCAGACCGCCGAGAACGTCGCCCAGATCAAGGGCATCTCCCGCCAGGAGCAGGACGAGTTCGGCGTGCGCTCGCAGAACCTCGCCGAGAAGGCGCTGGCCGACGGGTTCTGGGAGAAGGACATCACGCCGGTGACCCTGCCCGACGGCACGGTGGTCAGCAAGGACGACGGGCCGCGGCCCGGCACCACGTACGAGAAGGTCTCCTCGCTGCAGCCCGTCTTCCGCCCCGACGGCACGGTCACGGCCGGCAACTGCTGCCCGCTGAACGACGGCGCCGCCGCGGTGGTCGTGATGAGCGACGTCAAGGCCGCCGAGCTGGGCATCACGCCGCTGGCCCGGATCGTCTCCACCGGCGTCTCCGGCCTGTCGCCCGAGATCATGGGCCTCGGACCGGTCGAGGCGACGAAGCAGGCGCTGGCCAGGGCCGGCATGGCGATCGACGACATCGACCTGGTCGAGATCAACGAGGCGTTCGCGGCCCAGGTGATCCCGTCGTACCGCGAGCTGGGCATCGAGCTCGACCGGCTCAACGTCAACGGCGGCGCGATCGCGGTCGGGCACCCGTTCGGCATGACCGGCGCCCGGATCACCTCCACGCTGATCAACGGCCTCCAGCACCACGACAAGAGCATCGGCCTGGAGACGATGTGCGTGGGCGGCGGCCAGGGCATGGCGATGATCATCGAGCGCATCGGCTGACCCGCGCCGTCGTGCTCTCCCGGCGCCCGGCCGCACGGCCGGGCGCCGGGCGTGTCAGCCGTGGTGGTCGGGGCCGGCGTGGGCCGGGGTGATGCTCATGATGACGCGGTGTTCGCGTTCCATCGCGGCGCGGTAGTCGTCCCAGTCGGGGTGTTCGCCGGAGATGCCGCGGTAGTAGGCGATCAGGTGCTCCATGGCGTCGGGCAGGGAGATGATCTCCGTGGTGCCGTCGAGCTGGATCCAGTCGCCGTAGAAGCGGTCGGTGAAGACGCACAACGAGACCTGCGGGTCGCGGCGGGCGTTCTTCACCTTGATCGCGGTTTCCCTCGAGCTGATGACCACGCGGCCGTTCTCGACCCCGGCGACGACCGGGGACATCTGCGGGCGTCCGTCGCGATGCCTGGTGAGCAGGACCGCGTGGTGGTTGGCGCGAAGGAAGTCAAGTGCCTTGTCGAGATCCATCCCCTCATGATGACGCGCCCGCGCTGGCGGCGCGGGCGCGGGGGACGATACTGGGGTCTAGATGAAGCCCCGACGGTTACGGCGTTGCCGCTCGTGTTCGCGCACGATGGCGGCGGCGTAGCCGTGAGTGAGCCCGTGCTCGTCGGCGAGCCAGTTGGCCCGCTCGTCGCACCGTAGGAAAGCCGGGCCGTTGTCGATGGCTTGGAACCACTCGGGGAGTTCGCGTCCCGTTATCGTGGGGACCCTTGCGATGAGCTTCGTCTGCGTCTCCGGTGAGTGGTTCAAGGACATGGGCACCTCCGCGGTTAACGCTTCTTTGCTTGACACTGCAACACAGATGTACGGATGGCAACCCCCCGTAAGGGCATCATTTCGTGACGGTCGGTAGATCTTCGATCGCACAGCGAAAAGGGCCCCGCCGGATCGGCGAGGCCCTCATCACGTCAGGGACGGTCAGTCGCTGCTGCTGAAGTAGCTGACCAGCCGCAGCACCTCGAGGTAGATCCACACGAGGCTGAGCGTCAGGCCGAACGCGCACTGCCAGGCGAACTTCTCCGGAGCGCCCTGCCGGACGCCCTGCTCGATCGAGTCGAAGTCGAGCAGCAGGAAGAAGCAGCCGAGCAGGATCATCGCGACGCTGAAGATCCAGCCGAGCGGGGAGTCGGTGCGCAGGCCCAGGCCGCCGTCGACGAAGATGCCGGCGATCAGGTTGACCACCACCAGGCCGAGGGCCGCGAGGCCGGCCGCGATGGTGAACTTCACCAGCTTGGGGGTGACGCGCACGATGCGCAGCGCGTAGACGGTCAGCACCGCGCCGAAGGCGAACGCAGTGCCGAGCACCGCCTGGAACACGATGCCGCTGACCATGCCCTCGAAGACGGAGCTGATCGTGCCGAGGAACACGCCCTCGAAGACCGCGTATCCCAGGATGAGCGCCGGGTTGGTGCTCATGGTGAACGAGGCGATCAGCCCCAGCACCAGGGCCACGACGGCGGCGCCGATGGCGACCATCGGGGGGACCTGGAGATACCAGGCCGCGGCGGCGGCCACGACGAGCGCCCCGAGGGTCAGGAACCCTCGGACCACGACGTCGTCGAGCGTCATGGTCCGGAACGCCGGCCTGGTCGGGGTGTACGACGGTGTGTCGTACATGTTCTGCAACTGGTCGGGGGACGGGGTGGGACCGGCCCAGCCCGTCGCGGCCTGCTGCCGCGACCTGCTGAATACGGGGTTCTTGCTCTGCATCGCTGCCTCCTGTGTCGCCGACCTGCGAGGTGCGGCGGCACCTTGGTCAACTGTGACGCTCAGTTAGATGTTCCTTTGAAACCTACGGCTGCGTTCACAACGAACATGCCCGCCACGGAGTTCCCATGGTCATCCCGAGACGGAGAAATCTTCGTCATGACAGCCCCTGCAGGGGATGCCCGCCCCGGGCGGGGCGGACAGGTCGGGCGGCCATGGGCGCCGGCCTGATTTCACCTGCCGAAAAGTCTCATTGTCAGGTGTAGTCAACCTTTCACGGAAAGAAACGACCGGACTCTCCCGAGAGATTGCATGAAACCGGCACGATGTCAATATCGAGGGGAGCACGATAAGTTTTCAGCCGCGCAAACACGGGCCGCCCGCCCGGCCACGAGAGGGAGACTCTTGCCCGCGCGCTCGGCCCCTACGCCATCGGAGCTGAAGCGCGCCGCGCCGCCTCAACTGAGTAACAACTCGATATCGGCCTCGGGAGTCCGCCTGTCGATCGCGGAAAACCTCCAGGTCAGCGACCTAAAGGGGAGGTAAAGAGGCAGTGCCCCCGGCGGGATTCGAACCCGCACGTCAACCCTTTTAAGGGGTTTGCCTCTGCCATTGGGCTACGGGGGCGCCGCAATCATACGAAACGGACCATGCTTCCGAGGAGCACAACTTCGCATCAAGCGTCACAAGTGTGAAGACTAGTGTGAAGTGATAGGACTCGAGGCACTCTGTCCAAGAAGAGTAGACCGTCCAGATGGTCCAGTTGGTGCTGAATGCAGCGGGCTTCGAAGGCGTCCGCTTCGATGGTGACGGCCTCCCCCGTACCTGGCAAATGCCCATGTACGGTGATACGCGTCGCGCGGGGGACGTCGGCGGTCAGCCCCGCGACGGAGGCGCAGCCCTCGCGCCCCCCGTTCCAGTGGGCGGCGCCCGCGAGCCGTGGATTGGCCACCACGAGCTCCCCGGCCCTTGACCGTGCCTTGGGGTGCCGACCGGCGTCGAAGGCGATGAGGCGCCAACTCAGGCCGATCTGGGGGGCCGCCAGGCCCGCCGCACCGGGCTCCTGGCGCAGGGTCGCGAGAAGGTCGGCCGCCGCGGCCATGACCTCGGGCGCGGTCGGGTCCACCGGTTCGGCCACGGCCGACAGCACGGGGTGGGGCGCCCCGAGCACCTCCCGCGGGGTCCCCTTCACAGCAGGTCCGGTTCGACGGGGCGGAAGGTGATCTGCGAGTCGAGGCTCGCGCCGACGACCGCGAGCCTGCGCATGAGCGCCGCCACGTCCACGTCCTTGGGCAGGTCGACGTCGGCGATCAGCACGTAGAGGCGGCCGGTGAGGCGGGTGCTCATGCCGGTGATGTTGCCGCCGTCGTCGGCGAGCACGGCGCTGACGGCCGAGATGATGCCCGGCCGGTCGGGCCCGTGGACGGTCAGCACGTAGCCGATCCCTTCAGGGGCGCCGCCGCCGTCGTCGCAGAAGTGACGGCGCGCCTCGATGGCGGAGGCGGTCACGACCAGATCGGGAGCGCCCAGGCGTTTCCTCAGCTCGGCGGGGTCGAGGTCGCCCGACACCAGCAGCATCATCGCCACGTGCCCGCCGAGCAACGTCATGGTCGAGTCCTGGATGTTCGCCCCGCACTCGGCGAGCGAACCGGTGACCGCGGCGATCACGCCGGGCCGGTCGACGCCGAGCACGGTCACCGCTGAGAGCCCCACCCCTTGTGCCCCTTCCCATGCGACCAGGGGCGCCGAGACGCCCCGGCGATGATCCGCCGGGGCGTTGCCGTTCCCGGGCTAGCGGCGAGTCGTCGCCACGGCGGCCCTGAACCCCTCGCGCGGGTGCTCCATCTCACCCAGCGAGATGGTCTCGCGCTTGAAGAACAGGGCCAGGGTCCAGTCGACGACGACGCGGACCTTGCGGTTCAGCGTCGGCACCCGCGACAGATGGTAGGTGCGGTGCATGAACCACGCAGGGAATCCGCGAAGCTTGACGCCGTAGACGTTGGCGACGCCCTGGTGCAGGCCGAGACCTGCGACCGATCCGACGTACTTGTGGCGGTATTGCACCAATTCCTGGCCGCGCAGGTGGCGGACGATGTTGTCGGCCAGCACCTTGGCCTGGCGCACGGCGTGCTGGGCGTTGGGCGCGCAGAACTGGCCGGGGTTGGTCACGTCGGGCACCCCGGCGGCGTCGCCGGCCGCGAAGGCGTCGCGCGTGCCCGCCACGGTGAGCAGGGCGGTCGTCTTGATCCGGCCGCGCTCGTCGAGCGGCAGGTCGCTGTCGTTGACCACGGGGCTGGGCTTGACGCCGGCGGTCCACACGAGGGTGTCGGCGTCGAATTCCGTGCCGTCCGAGAGGACGACGTGGCCGTCCGTGCACGACTCCAGGCGGGTCTCCAGCCGGACGTCGATGCCGCGCTCGCGCAGCTGCTCCAGGGTCCACTTGCCCATCTCGGGGCCGACCTCGGGCAGCACCCGGGTGGTGGCCTCCACCAGCACCCAGCGGATGTCGGACGGCTTGATGTTGCGGTAGTAGCGCGTCGAGTCCTTGGCCATGTCCTCCAGCTCGGCCAGCGCCTCCACGCCGGCGAACCCCGCCCCGACCACGACGAAGGTCAGCGCCCTGCGCCGCACCGCGGGGTCGTCGGTCGACTCGGCCACGTCGAGCAGGTGGAGCACGCGGTTGCGCAGCGCGATGGCCTCGCCCACGGTCTTGAAGCCGATGCCGATGTCGGTGAGACCGGGGATGGGCAGCGTACGCGAGATGGAGCCGGCCGCCATCACGATCACGTCGTAGGAGAGCCGGCGGGCCTCGCCCTCGGCCGGTTGGAACGTGACAGTGCGCCCGGCGTGGTCCACCTTCGTCACCGTGCCGTTGAGGATGTGCGCCTTCGGCAGGATCCGCCGCAGCGGGGCCACCATGTGGCGCGGCGAGAGGTTACCCGCCGCCGCCTCCGGCAAGAAGGGCTGGTAGGTCATGTAGGACTGGGGGTCGATGATCGTGATGCGGGCATCGCCACCGCGCAGCTCACGGTGGAGCTTGCGCTGCAGCCGCAGCGCCGTGTACAGGCCGACGTATCCGCCGCCGACGATCAAGATGTGCTTGTTCATCCTGAGGCCCCATCCCTCGTGGAGTGCTTGTGAAAGCATTCACAAGCTTACGTCAAGCGCTCTCGACGAAGCCAATCCGGACGTGGTGGGACGCGTCACACAGCCAGTGACCTGGCCCTGGTGAAGACGTCGTCCAGCATCTGGGCGGTGACGCGGCCGGTGAAGGTGTTCTGCTGGCTGGGGTGGTAGCAGCCGAGCAGGGTCACGGGGCCGCCGGCGTGACGGAGCTCGACCTCGGCGCCGTGCCCGAACGGCGGGCGCAGGCGCGGCAGCTCGTACCCGGCCTCCTTCAGCACGGGCCAGACGGCCTGCCAGGCGTAGCCGCCGAGCGCCACGATCACCCGGACGTCCTCCGTCACGAGCGCCAGTTCGCGCGACATCCACGGCTGACAGGCGGCCTTCTCGGCGGGCGTCGGCTTGTTCGCCGGCGGGGCGCAGCGCACCGGAGCCATCACCCTGGCCCCGAGCAGCTCCAGCCCGTCGCCCGCGTGCGTGCTGGTGGCCTGCGAGGCCAGCCCGCAGCGGTGGAGCGAGGCGAACAGCCAGTCGCCGCTGCGGTCGCCGGTGAAGATGCGCCCGGTCCTGTTGCCCCCGTGGGCGGCCGGGGCCAGGCCCACCACCAGGATTTGCGGGTGCTCGTCGCCCCACCCCGGGACGGGACGGCCCCAGTAGGTCTCGTCGGCGAACGCGCGCCGCTTCACCCGGGCGACCTCCTCGCGCCACTCCACCAGGCGCGGGCAGGCGCGGCAGACCGACTGCCTGGCCGTGAGCTCCGCGAGGGTGTCGCTGGTGGCGGCGAGGCGGCGCACGTCGGCGGGGTCGAGGGCGACCGGGGTGTCGGCGGTCGCCGGGTCGTCGGGCCAGCCGGTGCCCGGGGGTACGAAGCTCATGACACCGATCTCATCACCTCGACCGGGCCGGTGAGGGCGCCGGGGTGTCGCCGGGCCCAGGGCTCACGCTGACGGCGGGCTTCGGGCCGGCCGGCTCGGGGGTGGCGGCCGTGGTGGCGGGCTCGGGGG
>NZ_POUD01000244.1 GCF_003236395.1 Nonomuraea aridisoli
CTCGGGTCCTTGTCCGGGTCCTTGTCCGGGTCCTTGTCCGGGTCCTTGTCCGGGTCCTCGTCTGGGTCCCCGTTCGGGTCTCCGTCCGTGCCGCCGTCCGCGTCCCCGCCCGTGCCACCAGGGCAACCGCCAGGGGTGTCGTCCGGGGAGGCGCTGGACGAGGTCGCTCGGGTGCTGGCCGATGACCCGTGGACGGAGTCCTGGCCGCTGGTGCTGGCCGGCGTGGTGCCCGACCGGGTCTCCATCGGCGGCCTGCCGCTGCATCCCCGCGCCCGCGACCCCTGGCGCCTGATCGCCGTCTCCGGCGGCCACCCCCTCACCGTGGCCGCCGAATGGACCCCGCAGGGCCTGCGCCCCCTGACCACCTGGGACGACGACGGAACGGCGGTGATCCTGTGACCGGCTGGGAGGAGCTCACCTCGACGGCGCTGGTCGGCACCGATCGGCGGCCGTACCGGGGAGACCTGCTGGAGGCCGCCGCCGTGGAGGCGGTGCGCCGGCGGGCCGGCGCGCGCCGGTCTGCGCGGACCGGCGCGCAGACCGGCGGGGAGCCCGCGCCCGCGGAGGAGCGGGAGGCCGTCGGGCGGCGGGCGGCCGAGCGGCTGATGCGCATCCTCGGCGGCGAGCACGACCGCCTGCTACCCGAATGGCTGCGGGCCGCCGCCGCGACCGGCCGCCGGGTGCCCCCGTACACCCTGCCCGACCTGCTGGAGCGCGGACGGCGCGACCGGTCGATCCGCGAGCACCTCGGCATGCTGGCCGGGCGGCGCGGCCGGTGGCTGGCCGCGCTCAACCCCGCCTGGGGCTACCTCCTCGACGAGCCCACGGGCCAGACGTGGGAGCTCGGCGGCTCGGCCGACCGCCTGGCCCACCTGCGCGCCCTCAGGGCGGCCGACCCCGGCGAGGCCAGGCGGCTGCTGGAGAGCACGTGGGAGCGCGAGACGCCCGACGACCGCGCCGAGTTCGCCGCCCTGCTGGCCGACGGGCTGAGCATGGACGACGAGCCGTTCCTGGAGCAGGCGCTCGACGACCGCCGCCGCGAGGTGCGCCAGGCCGCCGCCAACCTGCTCACCCGCCTGCCCGGCTCGCGCCTGTCCCGCCGCATGGCCGAACGGCTCGCCGCCTGCGTGACGATCACCGGCGACGTCATCGCCGTCGAGGCGCCGGCGGCCTGCGACAAGGCGATGGAACGCGACGGCGTACGCCCGAAACCGCCCCGGGGCACCGGCGAGCGAGCCTGGTGGCTGCAGCAGATCATCGCCCGCGCCCCCCTGTCGGCGTGGGGGCCGCCCGGCCGCATGCTGGAGATGCGCATCCCCGACTGGGACGCCGACGTGCGGGCCGCGTGGGTGCGCGCCGCCGTGCTGCAGCGCGACCCCGGGTGGGCGCGCGCCATGTTCGGCTTCGACCCGATCGCCGACCTGCTCCAGGCGCTGCCGCCGGGCGAGCAGCAGGAGCTCGCCGCCCGATTCGTCCAGGGCCGCGACGCCGACAGCCAGCTGATCATGGTCCTCGGCGGGGTGTCGTCCCCCTGGGGCGAGGAGCTCGCCACGGCCGTCCTGCACAAGATCATCAAGGTGAACGCCACGCAGCCGTGGAACCTCGGCGAGCTGGTCAGGCTCGCCGGCGAGCACATCGACCCGGCGCTGTTCCCGCTCGCGGCGAGCTACTCGCCCGTCGAACCCATCCAGCAGGTCGCCGCCCTCCTGCGTTTCCGAGCCGACATGTACAAGGAGCTTGCCGCATGACCGTTCTGCGCCCGCACGCGGAAGACCAGTACGCCGAGGAGCTGGCCCTCCTGGCGAAGGACGACGACCGCCCGAGGCCGCCGGGCTGGAAGTTGTCGCCGTGGGCGGTGACCACGTACATCATGGGCGACAGTGACCGGATCACCCCGAAATACGTGGGCGCGCGGCGCATCGTCGAGGTCGCCGTGGCCACCCTGGCCACCGACCGCGCGCTGCTGCTGCTCGGCGTGCCCGGCACGGCGAAGACGTGGTTGTCCGAGCACCTGGCGGCGGCCGTCAGCGGCGACTCGACGCTGCTCGTGCAGGGCACCGCCGGCACCGCGGAAGAGGCCGTCCGCTACGGCTGGAACTACGCCCGGCTGCTGGCCGAAGGCCCGTCGATCGAGGCGCTGACCCCCTCGCCGGTGATGCGCGCCATGGCCGAGGGCCGCGTCGCCCGCGTCGAGGAGCTCACCCGCATGCCGTCCGACGTGCAGGACGCGCTGATCACGGTGCTGTCGGAGAAGACGCTGCCCATCCCCGAGCTCAACCGCGAGGTCCAGGCCGAGCGCGGCTTCAACGTGATCGCCACGGCCAACGACCGCGACCGCGGCGTCAACGAGCTGTCCAGCGCGCTGCGCCGCCGCTTCAACACCGTCGTGCTGCCCGTCCCGGCCACCGCCGAGGAGGAGGTCGACATCGTCTCCCGCCGCGTCACCCAGCTCGGCCGCTCGCTGGAGCTGCCGGAGACGACGACGGGGCTGGAGGAGATCCGCCGCGTCGTGACGGTCTTCCGGGAGCTGCGCGCCGGGGTCACCGAGGACGGCCGCACCAAGGTCAAGTCGCCCAGCGGCACCCTGTCCACCGCCGAGGCCATCTCCGTGCTCACCAACGGCATCGCGCTGGCCGCCCACTTCGGCGACGGCGTGCTGCGGCCGTCCGACGTGGCCGCCGGCATCGTCGGCGCGGTCGTGCAGGAGCCGGTGTCCGACCGGGTGGTGTGGCGCGAATATCTCGAGACCGTGGTCCGCGAGCGCTCCGACTGGCGCGACTTCTACCGCGCCTGCCGCGAGGTCTCATGAGCGTCTCCGTCCTGGGAGTGCGCCATCACGGGCCCGGCTCGGCGCGGGCCGTGCGGCGCGAGCTCGAACGCCTGCGCCCCGACGCGATCCTCATCGAGGGGCCGCCCGAGGCCGACGTGCTGGTGGAGCTCGCGCCCGGTCTGGAGCCGCCCGTCGCGCTGCTCGCCCACGTGCCGGGCGAGCCGTCGCGTGCCGCGTTCTGGCCGTTCGCGGTGTTCTCGCCCGAGTGGCAGGCCATCCGGTACGCCACGTCCGCCGGCGTTCCCGTGCGCTTCTGCGACCTGCCCGCCGCCCACACGCTGGCCGGCGGCGACGAGCACGACGACGGCGGCGTGCCGGCCGACCCCATCGGCGCCCTGGCCGAGGCCGCCGGCTACGACGATCCCGAACGCTGGTGGGAGGACGTCGTCGAGCACCGCGGCGACACGCCGTTCGAGGTGATCGCCGAGGCCATGGCCGCCGTACGCGAGGGTCACCGGCCGTCGGGGCGGGAGGCCGCGCGCGAGGCGTACATGCGCAAGACCCTGCGCGCGGCCCTCAAGCAGGGCTTCGGGCGGATCGCGGTGATCTGCGGCGCCTGGCACGTGCCCGCGCTGGCCGGGCCGCTGCCGCCCGCCACGGCCGACAACGCGGTCCTGCGCGGCCTGCCCAAGGTGAAGGCGGAGCTGACCTGGGTGCCGTGGACGTACGGGCGGCTGGCGTCCTGGAGCGGCTACGGCGCCGGCATCACCTCACCGGGCTGGTACCACCACCTGTTCGACGCGCCCGACCGGCCCGTCGAGCGGTGGCTCGCCGGGGCCGCGGCGGTGCTGCGCGACGAGGGCCTCGCCGTGTCGTCGGCGCACGTCATCGAGTCCGTACGCCTGGCCGGCGGCCTGGCGGCCCTGCGCGGGCGGCCTCTGGCCGGGCTCGGCGAGGTCACCGAGGCGGCCAGGGCCGTGTTGTGCGAGGGCGACGACCTGGCGGTCGAGCTGATCCAGCGGCGCATGGTCGTCGGCGACCGGCTCGGCCACGTCAGCGACGGCACCCCGATGGTGCCGCTCCAGCGCGACCTGCGCGAGCAGCAGCGGCGGCTGAAGCTCAAGCCCGAGGCGCTCGACCGCGAGATCGACCTCGACCTGCGCAAGCCCCTCGACCTCGACCGCAGCCACCTGCTCCACCGGCTGCGGCTGCTCGGCGTCGAATGGGGCACGCCGGGGCAGGCGCGCGGCAAGGGCACCTTCCGCGAGACGTGGACGTTGCAGTGGCGTCCCGAGCACGACCTCGCGCTCATCGAGCACGCCGCGCTCGGCACCACGGTGGCCGCCGCGGCGGCGCGGCGGGCCGCCGACCTCGCCGGGGACGGCTCGGCGACGCTGGCCGGGCTGACGTCGCTGGTAGAACGGTGCCTGCTTGCCGACCTGCCGCAGGCGCTGCCCGAGGTGCTCGCGGCGTTGTCGGCCAAGGCGGCGCTCGACACCGACGTCACCCAGCTGATGGCGGCGTTGCCCGCGATGGTGCGCGCCCACCGCTACGGCGACGTGCGCGGCACCTCGGTGGCGGGGCTGGCGGCGATCGTCCGTTCGATGCTGGAGCGGGTGTGCGTGGGGCTGCCGGTCGCGGTCACGGGCCTGGACGACGACGCGGCGGCGTCCCTCCTCGAACACGTCGACGCCGTCCACTCCGCCGTCGCCCTCCTCGACGACGCCCCTGCTCCACCGCACCCCGCCGCCGATCATCCGGGGCCGGCCGAGGGCGCGGCCGGCGTGGGAGGGTCGCCGCGGGAGCGGTGGATGGGGACGTTGCGCGGCATCAGCGACCGGCAGGACCTGCACGGGCTGATCGAAGGCCGTCTCACCCGCATCCTGCTCGACTCGGGGGAGCTCGACGACGCCGGCGACCGCATGTCGCGCGCGATGTCGAGGGGCCAGGCGCCCGCGCGGGCGGCGGCGTGGGTCGAGGGGTTCCTGGCCGGGGGAGGGCTGCTGCTGGTGCACGACCCGCGCCTGCTCGGCCTGGTGGACGACTGGCTCACGGGGTTGTCCGGCGACCAGTTCACCGACGTGCTGCCGCTGCTGCGCCGTACGTTCGGCGGTTTCCCGGCGCCGGAGCGCCGGGCCATCGGCGAACGCCTGCGCGCGACGGGCCCCGGCGCCGCCCACCACGCCGAAGCCGGCCCGGCCCACGACCTGGACGAGCACCGCGCCGCCCCGGCCGTAGCCACCGTCCTGTCGATCCTCGGCAGGGGGACGGCGTGATCATCGAGCGGGATGTGCGCGTGACGACGGGGAGGGACGGCCGATGAACGCGATGGACGAGCGATTGCGGCGCTGGCGGCTGGTGCTGGGCGGCGGCGCGGCCGACGGGATCGGGTGCGGGCTGGACGGCGCCGACGCCGGGATGGACGCGGCGCTGGCCGCCGTGTACGACGACGGAGGCGGCGAGGGCGGCAGCCGGCAGGGCGGGCTCGGGACGTCGGCTCCCCGTGTGGCGCGATGGCTCGGCGACATCCGCGGATATTTCCCGTCGACCGTCGTCCAGGTCATGCAGAAGGACGCGATCGAGAAGCTCAACCTCACCCGCCTCCTCCTGGAGCCCGAGATGCTCGAGGCCGTCGAGCCAGACGTGCACCTCGTCGGCACCCTCCTCGCGCTCAACAAGGTCATGCCCGACCAGGCCCGCGAGTCCGCCAGGGCGCTGGTCCGCAAGGTGGTCGAGGAGCTCGAGCGCAGGCTCGCCCAGAGGACGCGGGCGGCCGTCACCGGCGCGCTCGACCGCTCGGCCAGGACCCACCGCCCTCGCCGGGTGGCCGACATCGACTGGGACCGCACGATCCGCGCCAACCTGAAGAACTACCTGCCCGAACGCAACACCGTCGTGCCCTCGCGGCTCGTCGGCTACGCCCGCAGGCAGCGGTCGGTGCAGCGCGAGGTGGTGCTCTGCATCGACCAGAGCGGCTCGATGGCGGCCTCGGTGGTCTACTCCAGCGTGTTCGGCGCGGTCCTGGCGTCGATGCGGTCGCTGAAGACGTCCCTGGTGGTGTTCGACACGGCGGTGGTCGACCTGACCGACCGCCTGCACGACCCGGTGGAGCTGCTGTTCGGCACCCAGCTCGGCGGCGGCACCGACATCAACCGGGCCATCGCCTACTCCCAGGGCCTGATCACCCGGCCGGCCCACTCCATCTTCATCCTGATCAGCGACCTGTACGAGGGCGGCGTCCGGCAGGAGATGCTGCGCCGGGTGGCCGCGATGACGCAGGCCGGCGTGCAGGTGATCGTGCTGCTGGCGCTGTCCGACGAGGGCGCGCCGTTCTACGACCACGACAACGCCGCCGCGCTGGCCGCGATGGGCGTACCCGCGTTCGCGTGCACGCCCGACGCCTTCCCCGACCTGATGGCCGCCGCGATCGAGCGCCGCGACATCGCCCAGTGGGCCGAACGCCACACCCAGCCGGGCTAGAGCGTGGAGGCCCGCGGGCCCTAGGCCCAAGTGCCTAGGGCCCGCGCCCGATGTGTGACCTGCGGCATCGCCCTACGGTGCCGGTATGACGACGACTGTTGAAGCCAAGGCGCCCGTCAGTGTGGTGTCCCCCCGCTACCGGGCGATCAGCATCGGGCTGATCGCCCTGGTGACGTTGCAGGCGTTCGAGGCGATGGCGGTGACCACGGCCATGCCCGTGGTGGCCCAGGAGCTGGACGGCCTGTACCTGTACAACCTGGCCTTCAGCGCCTCACTGGCGGCCAGTGTGATCGCGACGGTCCTGGGCGGGCGGTGGAGCGACGTGCGGGGGCCGATGCGGCCCATCGCGGCGGGCGTGGCCACGTTCGTGGCGGGGCTGCTCATGGCCGGGCTCGCGCCCACCATGGAGGTGCTGGTCATCGGCCGGTTCGTGCAGGGGTTCGGGACCGGGCTGACCCAGGTGGCGCTCAGCGTGCTGGTCGCCCGCGTCTACCCGTCGGCGATGCATCCACGGGTGTTCGCGCTGTTCTCGGCGGCCTGGGTGGTGCCGTCCATGGTCGGGCCCGCGATCGCCGGGTTCGTGGCCGAGCACGCCGGCTGGCGGTGGATCTTCCTCGCCGTCATCGCCGTCGTGGTGCCCGCCGCCCTGCTGCTCTGGCGCGGCGCCGCCGGCCGCGCCCCGGCGGACGGCATCGCGCCTCCCGCCCCCGGTCTCGGCCGCAAGCTCGTCTGGGCCGCGCTGACCGCCGTGTCGGCCGCGCTCATCCAGTACGGCAGCGCCCTCGGCCTGGCCGGCCTGCCCCTGCTGGTCGCGGGCGTCGTGCTGCTGGCGGTGGCGCTGCCCCGGCTGCTGCCGGCCGGCGCGCTGCGGGCGGCCCGCGGCCTGCCGACCGCGCCGCTGCTGCGCGGCCTGGCCTTCGGCTCGTACACCGCGGCCGAGGTGCTCATCCCCCTCATGCTCAAGGACGCGCGCGGCCTCAGCGCGGCGGGCGCCGGTGTCGTGCTCACGGTCGGGGCGCTCGGCTGGTCGCTCGGCTCCTGGGTCAAGGGCCGCGGCACGATGGGCGACATGGCCGCGATCCGCGGCGGCGCCGCCATGATCGCCGCGGGGGTCGCGCTGGTCACGCTCGTCATCTTCGACGCCGTCCCGCTGGCGGTCGCGTACGCCGCCATGGCCGTCGCCGGGTTCGGCATCGGCACGCTGCACCCCACGGTCTCCGTCCTGGTGCTGCGCATGTCGAAGGAGGGCGAGGAGGGCCGCAACAGCGCGGCCGTCGGCGTGGGGGAGTCGGTGTTCACCGTGGTCGCGGTCGCGGCCAGCGGCGCCCTGTTCACCGCCGCCGCGCAGAACCACGCGGCCGGTCTCGCCGTCGCCGTGGCCCTGGCGGCGGCGGGCGCTGTGCTGGCCCCGCGTTTCGTGCATTCCTCCGGACCGGGCACTATGGAGAGGACCGCGTCATAAAGGGGGGTACATGCCGCGCGTGCGGGAGCTCGAGGTTTTCCGGTTGCCCCTGCCTCATGGCAGGAAGGCGGAGAGCCTGCTCGTCAAGCTCACCGACCACGGCGGCATGACCGGGTGGGGCGAGACCACCGCGCCACCGCCCAAGACCTGGTCCCGGCTGGAGGAGACGCTCGGGGCGCTGCTCATCGGAGTCGACTGGGAGCATCCCGACACCGTGGCGAGCGGCGACACCGCGGTCGACATGGCCTGCTGGGACCTGTGGACGAAGATGCGCGGCGTGCCGCTCGCCGAGGCGATCGGCGGCACCCGCACCTCGCTCATGGCGACCGTCCGGCTCACCCCCGACCTGTCCGTGGAGAGTCTCGTCGCCCGGGTCAACCAGCAGATCTGCGCCGGCTACGGGCACGTCACGCTCGACGTCCGGCCCGGCTGGGACGTCGAGCCGGTGCGGGCGGTGCGGGCGGCGTACCCGGCGCTGACGCTCGCGGTCGACTGCGGCAACGCCTACACCGACCTCGGCCAGCTCGTCGCCCTCGACTCCTACGGCCTGGAGGTCATCGAGCGGCCCTTCCCCGCGACCGACGTCTTCAGCCACGCCGCGCTGCAGGACGAGGTGACCGCCTCGGTCGCCGTCGAGGTCGGCTCCACCGCCGAGCTGGACGACTACCTGACCCTGCGGGCGGCGCGCGTGCTGCTGCTGCGCCCGGCCGCGTTCGCGTCGTTGTCGGACGTACGGCGGGCGCACGACCGCGCCTCGGCGGCGGGCTGGGACATCCAGTGCGCGGGCGGCCAGGGCGCCGGCCTGGCCAGGGCGGCGACGGTCGCGGTGGCCAGCCTGCCGGGCTGCACGCTGCCGTGCGACGTGACGCAGCCGCCGAAACAGAACCAGATCGTCACCCCCATCGTGGGCGCGAACGCCGGCGTCATCGCGGTCCCGCTGACGCAGTCGGGGCTGGGGCACGAGATCGACGAGACCCGGCTGCGCCGGCTGGCCAAGGAGTCGTTCCACGCATGACCTCGCGGCAGGATCCCGACGCCGACGCCCTACGGCTGGCCGGGGAGTCGCTGGCGGCCGGTGACCCGACGGGGTGGTTCGAGCGCCTCTACGCCGAGTCGGCGGCGGGCGCGGCGATCGTGCCGTGGGACTCGCGGGCGCCGCACGTCCTGCTGGCGGAGTGGGGGCGCGGCCGGGCCGGCTCGGGGCGGGCCCTGGTCGTCGGCGCGGGGCTGGGCGACGACGCCGAGTACGTCGCGGAGCTCGGCCACGACACGGTGGCGTTCGACGTGAGCGGGTCCGCCGTGCGCCTGGCCCGTGAGCGGTTCCCGGAGAGCGCGGTCGACTACCGGGTCGCCGACCTGCTGGACCCGCCGCAGGAGTGGCGGCAGGCGTTCGACCTGGTCGTCGAGATCATGACCGTGCAGGCGCTGCCGGAGCCGCTGCACGCCCGGGCGGTCGCCGCGATCGCGGACTTCGTCGGACCCGGCGGGACGCTGCTGGTGATCGCCTCGGGGCGCGAGCCGGGCGAGCCGGTGAACCCGCCTCCATGGCCGCTGACCCGGTCGGAGGTGGCCGGGTTCGCGACGGGCGGGCTGGAGCCCGGCGTGATCGAAGAGCTCCACGACGGCGGCCGGTTGCGCTGGCGGGCCACCTTCCACCGCCCCGCTGCGGGCTGAGCATCAGCTGCTTGCGTACGTCCTGATCTACTTTGTAAAGGCGCTCGCTACGGCCGCGTGACGGCCTCCAGGAGCAGCGTCCCGGCGCCGAGGAGGGCGGCGTCGCGGCCGGCTCGCGCTGGGGCGATCTCCAGGTCGCGCGTGGCCAGCGGCAGGCAGCGTTCCCAGACGGCGGCCCTGATCGAGGTGATGAGCGGTTCGGCCGCCGACAGGCTGCCGCCGACGGCGATCACGTCGGGGTTGAAGAAGTTGACCAGCACGGTGAGCACCTCGCCGATGCGGCGGCCGGCGTTGCGCACCAGGCTGGTGGCCTCGGGGACGGCGTCGTTGACGAGCGTGACGATGTCGGCCGGCCGGGTCACCTCGACGCCGGCCTCGGTCAGCACGGCGGCGAGCGCGGCGCCGCTCGCGTACGCCTCCAGGCAGTCAGGATGGCCGCAGGCGCACAGGATCGAGGAGTCGGAGCGCACCCGGACGTGACTGATGTCGCCGGCCGCGCCCCGGCCGCGGTGCAGACTGCCGTTGACGACGACGCCGCAGCCGATGCCGGTGCCGGCCTTGACGACCATGAGGTTCTCGCTGCCGGGCCAGTGGCGTGCCTCGCCGGCGGCCATGAGGTTGGCGTCGTTCTCGACGAGGACGGGCAGGTCGTAGCGGGCGGCGAGGTGGTCAGCGACGGGGAAGTCGTTCCAGCCGGGCATGCGCGAGGGGGTGACGACGCGGAGGGTGGCCGGGTCGACCGGGCCGGGGACGCCGGTGCCGACGCCGCGCAGCGGGGTCCCGGCGGGCACGTGCTCGGCGAGCAGGGCGTCGAAGGCGTCGGCGACGCGGTCGAGGGTGGCACGGGGGCCGTCGGAGATCTCGCAGGGGCGTTCCTCGATGACGAGGGGGGAGCCGCTGAGGTCGAGCAGACCGAGGCGTACGTGGTGGGCGCCGAGGTCGGCGACGGCCAGGACGCCCGCCTCGGGTGACAGGCGCAGGCGCCGGGGGCGGCGGCCGCCGCGGGAGGTGCCGGATCCCTCCTCGGCGAGCAGGCCGGCGTCGATGAGCTCCTCGACGCGCAGGGAGACACTGGAGGCGGCCAGCCCTGATAACCGGGCCAGCTCGGCGCGGGACTCGGCCTTGCCGGTGGCGACGAGTCGCAGCAGGTCGCCCTGTGGCCCCTGCACGGGCAGCCGCTGGTTCATGTGAGATACCTACCACGCATGGACTTAAGCCGACAACGTATTGACTTGCTCCGAAATATCCCACTACGGTCCCGTTTATCTTCGAAATCGAAGGAAGTGAGCGGTTCATGAAGAGGTTTGTCGCGCTCGCCCTCGCCTCCGTGTTAGCCCTGGCGGCCTGCGGCGAGTCGAGCAGTCCGGCCGTCCCCGGAGCGGCCCCCAGCAGCGGCGGCGCCGACGTGCTGGCCAAGGCGCCGGTCGCCGCGGCGGCCGAGCTCCTGCCGGGCTCCACCATGGAGAAGATCAAGCAGCGCGGCGAGCTCATCGTGGGCGGCTCGCTGGACGCGCCCCTGCTGTCGCAGCAGAACCCGGTGACCGGTGAGGTCGAGGGGTTCGACGCGATGATGGGCAAGGCGCTGGCCAAGTACATCCTCGGCGAGCCCAAGGTCAAGATCGTCAACTCGGCGTCGGAGACCCGGGAGGCGCTGCTGGCCAACGGCACCGTGGACGTGGTCTTCCAGACGTACACGATCACCGAGGAACGCGCCGAGCAGGTGTCGTTCGCGGGGCCGTACTACACCTCCGGTCTGACGATCGCGGTGAAGAAGGGCACCACGGGCATCACCAAGCCCGAGGACCTGAACGGCAAGAAGGTCCTGGCCGGCGCGAACACCCCGGCGATCCCCGCGATCGAGAAGGCCGCACCGGATGCCGAGATCATCACGTTCGGCAGCGACCCGGAGTGCATGCAGGCGCTCAAGCAGGACCGCGGCGTCGCGTACGTGCAGGATGAGACGCTGCTCATCGCCAACGCGCAGAAGGACCCGTCGATCGAGATCGTCACCAAGCCGTTCACCGTGGACCCGTACGGGATCGGGCTCAAGCACGGCGACGACCAGTTCAAGAAGTTCGTCAACGACTGGCTGGTGAAGATCCAGCAGGCGGGTGTCTGGCAGGACATCTGGAAGGGCTCCATCGGCACCGTGGTGACCGGTGAGGCGCCCACGCCGCCGCAGATCGGCTCCGTGCCGGGGTCCTGATGTCGGTGCTCCTCGACCACCTGCCCGAGCTGTGGCAGGGGCTGATCGTGACGATCCAGCTCACCGCCGCGTCCTTCGCGGGCGCGGCGGTGCTGGGCGTCGTGGTCTGCGCCCTGCGCGTGAGCCCGGTACGGGTGCTGCGCGCGATCGGCACGGCGTACGTGGAGGCGTTCCAGAACCTGCCGCTGCTCGTGCTGCTGGTGCTGGCCTTCTTCGGCCTGCCGGAGATCGGCCTCCAAGCCGGCATCCTGACGACGGCGATCATCGTCATCGCGGTGTACGAGGCGGCCTACGTCGCCGAGGCGCTGCGCTCGGGCGTGAACGCCGTCTCGAAGGGGCAGGGCGAGGCGGCCCGCGCGATCGGGCTGACGTTCGGCCAGTCGCTGCGGTACGTCATCCTGCCGCAGGCGCTGCGCACGGTCGTGCAGCCGCTCGGCAACATCTTCATCGCGACCACCATGAACACGGCGCTGGCGGCGGCCGTCGGCGTGGTGGACCTGACGGCCGCCGCGAACCGGGTGAACCTCGTCGAGGCACAGCCCATCCCGATCTTCGTGGGCGCGGGCGCCGCCTACGCCCTGATCGCCGCGCTGGCCGGGTTCGTCACCGGCCGGCTGGAGCGCAGGCTGGTGATCCTGCGGTGAGCGTGCTGTTCGACGAGCCGGGGCCGAAGGCGGTCAGGCGCATCCGGGTGGCGACCGTGCTCGGCACGCTGGCGGTGGTCGCGCTCGCCGTGCTGGCGGTGCGGCAGTTCGCCGCGAACGGGCAGCTGGACGCGGCGCGCTGGCAGCCGTACGCGACGTGGCCGATGTGGCGCTACCTGCTCGACGGGCTGTGGTCGACGTTCCTGGCGGCCGTGGTGTCGGCGGCGCTGGCGATGGCGTTCGGCCTGCTGCTGGCGCTGGGGCGGCTGTCGCCGCGGGCGTGGGTGCGCGGCCCGGCCGCCGCGTACGTCGAGGTGGTCCGGACGATCCCGGCGCTGCTGCTGGTGTACGTGGTGCTGTTCGCGCTGCCGCGCTACGGGCTGGACCTGCCGCTGTTCTGGAAACTGGTGGTGCCGCTGACGGTGTCGAACGCCGCCGCGTACGCCGAGATCTTCCGGGCCGGGATCAACTCGATCGAACGCGGCCAGATGGAGGCGGGCCTGGCGATCGGGCTGACGCGGTTCCGGGCGATGTTGCTGGTCGTGCTGCCGCAGGCGGCCCGGCGGGTGCTGCCGTCGCTGGTCAGTCAGTCGGTGGGGCTGCTGAAGGACACCTCGCTCGGTTTCGTCGTCAGCTACGGCGAGCTGCTCTACAGCGGCAAGGTCCTGGCCGCCTACAACGGTCTGCTCATCCAGACGTACCTGGTGGTCGCGCTGATCTACCTGGTGGTCAACATGTCGCTGTCCAAGCTGGCCCGTGTGCTCGAGGCCCGCCAGTCCGTCACCCTCAGAAGGAGGACCGCAGGTGCCTGACCTGGCCGTGCTCGCCGAAGTGATCCGTTCCGGGTTCGTGGAGAGCGTCCATTACGGCAGCGCCGTCGGCCTGGGCCCGTCCGGGCGGGCCGAGGTGGCGGTGGGGCGGGTGGACGCGCCGGTGCTGCCACGCTCGTCGGGCAAGCCGTTCCAGGCGCTGGCCTGCCTGAACGCGGGCGCCGCGCTGGAGGGGCCCGGCCTGGCGATCGCGGCGGGCAGCCACACGGGCGAGGACTTCCACGTCGCGCTGGTGCGCGAGCTGCTGGCCGGCGCGGGGCTGGACACCGGCGCGCTGGCCTGCCCGCCGTCGTGGCCGGAGGACCAGCCCACCATGTACGCGCTGATCCGGCAGGGCGCCGAGCCGTCCCGCGAACGCATGAACTGCTCCGGCAAGCACGCCGCCATGATCGCCGCCGCCGTCGCGAACGGCTGGGACGTGCCCGGTTACCTGTCGCCCGACCACCCCCTGCAGCGCTCGGTGCGTTCGGTCACCGAGGAGCTGGCGGGGGAGAAGGCCGCGCACGTGGCGGTGGACGGATGCGGGGCGCCGCTGTTCGGGCTGACGCTGACCGGGCTGGCGCGGGCGGTGCGGGCGCTGGTGGTGGCCGAGCCGGGCAGCGCGCCGCGGCGGGTGGCCGACGCGATGCGCGCCCACCCCGAGTACGTCGGCGGCACCGGCCACCAGAACACCGAGCTGATGCGGGCGCTGCCGGGCGCGGTGGTGAAGGGCGGCGCGGAAGGCGTGCTGGTGGCGGCGCTGGAGTCGGGCCACGCGGTTGCGGTCAAGGTCATCGACGGCAGCCCCCGCGCCACGACCGCCATCGCCCTGGCGGTGCTCCGCCAGATGGGCTGCGACGTGACGCCGGCGGCGGCGTTCGAACGGGTGGACGTCCTCGGCGGCGGCCACCCCGTCGGCGAAATCCTCCCCCGCCTCCCCTGACAC
>NZ_POUD01000245.1 GCF_003236395.1 Nonomuraea aridisoli
CCGGAACCCGCCCCGCCGGCGCAGGCTGCCGTGCCGGGTGCCACCGGCGAATGCGGTTCATCCCTGGTCCTCCCGCGAGAGAGTACAACGCAACGTTGCGTCGTAATGGTAAGGGATGGCGTGGCCGATCGGGAGAGGGCTGTCAAGATGGAGGGGTGCCCAGGATCGAATCCACCGCGGCCAGGTTCGCCAAGCTCGGCTTCGCCGACGGAGCCAGGGCCGCTCAGCTCGTCCGTCAGTCGGGGGAGGATCTGGACGATGTCCTGGACGCCCTGGTAGACGTGGCCGACCCCGACCTCGCGCTGGTCTCGCTGATCCGCCTGGCCGAGCGCGAGCCGGCCGTGCTCGGCACGATCCGCCGCGATCCGGGGCTGCGCGCCAGGCTCTTCGCCGTCCTCGGCGTCAGCGCCGCGCTCGGCGAGCACCTCGTACGCCACCCCGGCCAGGTGGCCCTGCTGGCCGAGCCTCGGCCCGGCGACGCCCGGGCCGAGCTGCTGCGCGCCGTCGGAGCCGAGCCCGCCGACGACGAGCCGCGCGCCACCGCCCCCGACCCGCTGGTGGCGCTGCGCGTGGCCTACCGCGGCCGGCTGCTCCACCTGGCCGCCCGCGACCTGACCGGGCAGACCGCGCTGGCGGAGGTCATGTCCGAGCTGTCCGACCTCGCGGGGGCCGCCCTGGAGGCCGCCCTGGCCGTCGCCCGCACCGAGGTGGAGGCCGCCGACGTGCGGTTCGCGGTCATCGGGATGGGCAAGTGCGGCGCCAGGGAGCTCAACTACATCAGCGACGTCGACGTGATCTTCGTGGCCGAGCCGCGCGAGGGAGCCGACGAGGACAAGGCGCTGCGCGCGGCCACCCGGCTCGCCCAGGCCATGACGCGCGCCTGCACCGCGACCACCTCCGAGGGCTCGCTGTGGGAGGTGGACGCCGGGCTGCGCCCGGAGGGCCGCTCCGGGCCGCTCGTGCGCACGCTCGCCAGCCACCTCGCCTACTACCGCCGCTGGGCCAAGACGTGGGAGTTCCAGGCACTGCTCAAGGCCCGTCCGGTGGCGGGCGACCTGGAGCTCGGCGCCGCGTACGTCGAGGCCGTCAACGAGCTGGTCTGGTCGGCGGCCACCCGCGAGGACTTCGTCGAGGACGTGCAGGCCATGCGCCGCCGGGTCGAGGCGCACGTGCGCGCCGAGGGGGATCGGCAGCTCAAGCTGGGCCCCGGCGGGCTGCGCGACATCGAGTTCGCGGTGCAGCTGCTGCAGCTCGTGCACGGGCGGCTCGACCCGCTGCTGCGCCGCAGGGCCACCCTCCCGGCGCTGGCCGCGCTCTCCCGGGGCGGTTACGTCGGGCGCGACGACTCCAGGAGCCTCGCGGAGGCGTACGCGTTCCTGCGCCAGGTCGAGCACCTGCTGCAGCTCCACCGGCTGCGGCGCACCCACCTGGTGCCCACCGACGAGGCCGACCTGCGCCGGCTGGGCCGCGCGCTCGGCATGCAGGCCGACCCGGTGGGGGAGTTCACCGCCCGCTGGCGGCGCCACGCGATGGAGGCGCGGCGGCTGCACGAGAAGCTGTTCTACCGGCCGCTGCTGCAGGCCGTGGCGCGGCTGCCCGAGTCGGAGGCGCGCCTGTCGCCCAAGGCCGCGGAGGCCCGGCTGGAGGCCCTCGGCTACGTCGACCCGACGGGCGCGCTGCGCCACCTCGCGGGCCTGACCACGGGGGTGTCGCGGCGGGCCGCGATCCAGCGCACGCTGCTGCCGGTCATGCTCGGCTGGTTCGCCGACACACCCGACCCGGACGCCGCCCTGCTGGGGTTCCGGCAGGTCAGCGACAGGCTCGGCAGCACGCCGTGGTATCTGCGGCTGCTGCGCGACGAGACCGCCGTCGCCGCCCGGATGGCCCGCGTCCTCGGCACCAGCCGCTACGCCACCGGCCTGCTCATGCACGCCCCCGAGGCGGTCGCCATGCTCGGCTCCGACGACGAGCTGGCCGTACGCCCGCCGGAGTCGCTGCTCGGCGAGGCGTCGGCGGCGGTGTCACGGCACGCGGGAAACCCGGAGACGGCCGTCACCGCCGTGCGCGGGCTGCGGCGCAGGGAGCTGTTCCGCACCGCCGTGGCCGACATCTCCGGGCTCATCGACATCGAGACCGTCGGGACCGCGCTGTCGCAGATCGCCGACGTCACCCTGCAGGCCGCGCTCGACGCCGCCCTCAGCAAGGCCGGCGACGTCACCTCGTTCGCGATCATCGCCATGGGGCGGCTCGGCGGCATGGAGTGCTCGTACGCCAGCGACGCCGACGTGATGTTCGTCCACGCGCCGCGGCCGGGGGCCGACGAGCGCGAGGCCACGAACGCCGCGTACGCGGTGGCCAACGAGCTGCGCCGGCTGCTGTCGCTGCCCGCGCCCGACCCGCCGCTCATCATCGACCCCGACCTGCGTCCCGAGGGCCGGCAGGGGCCGCTGGTGCGCACGCTCGCCTCCTACCGCGCCTACTACGCGCGCTGGTCGTCGCCGTGGGAGTCGCAGGCACTGCTGCGCGCCCGGTTCTCGGCCGGCGACGCCGAGCTGGGGGCGGCGTTCACCGAGATGGTCGACGAGCTGCGCTATCCGCACGGCGGGCTGCCCGACGACGCGGTCAGGGAGATCAGGCGGCTCAAGGCCCGCATGGAGGCCGAACGCCTGCCACGCGGCGCCGACCCCGCCCTGCACACCAAGCTGGGGCCGGGCGGGCTGTCCGACGTGGAGTGGGTGGCCCAGCTGCTGCAGCTGCGCCACGCCGGCACGGTGCCGGCGCTGCGCACCACCCGTACGCTCGACGCCCTGCGCGCGGCCGTGGCCGAGGAACTGCTCGCCCCGGCCGACGAGGCGGTGCTGGCCGAGGCGTGGCGCTTCGCCTCCCGCATCAGAGACGCGATCATGCTGGTCAAGGGCCGGCCGGGCGACAGCGTGCCGCGCGACTCGGCGGAGCGCAAGCTGATCGCGCGGACGCTCGGCTACCCGCCCGACGGCTCGGAGGACTTCCTCGACGACTACCGCCGGGTCACCCGCCGGGCCCGCCGGGTGGTGGAGCGCGTCTTCTACGGCGACTGATCGTGCGGCTGGTCTTCTACGCGGCTGATCGTGCGGCTGATCGTTGCGGCGCCACGCCGCGTGGGTGTATGAATGCGCGGTGTTATCCATTTACGTGGATCTGGCCCTCGGGCTCGTGGTGTCGTTCCTGCTGCTGTCGCTGCTGGTGAGCGGGCTGAACGAGGCGTTCGTCCGGTTGCTGGCCATCCGCAGCAAGTTCCTGTGGGCCTACCTCCGCGACACCATGGACGGCGCAGACGAAAAGGCCGGGTCGTGGCTGCCGGCCGGCGTGCTCGACGTGTTCAAGGCGCTGCCGTTCGTGCGCGATCCCCGTCCCCGGCACAACGCGCTGCCCGCGCCCGCGCAGCCGGCGCCGGTGCCCGAGACCGGGGCCGGCGACTCGATGATCAACCTGCTGTACGAGCGGGTCCGCGAGATCGACCACGCCAAACGGGGCCGCACCAGCATCGCCGACATCCCGCCCGCCAGGTTCGCGGTCGCCGTGATGGAGCTGGCCACCGCCCGCGACGGCGACGTCGAGGGCTTCCTGGGCCGCCTCCACCAGATCGGCAGCCCGCTGTACGGCCCGCTCAAGGGCGTCTGGGAGTCGGCGCAGCGCGACCTCGAGCGGTTCACCAAGGGCGTCGAGACCTGGTTCGACGGCGAGATGCAGCGCCTGTCCATGCTCTACAGGCGCTACGTCAAGTGGGTCGTCGCCGTGCTCGCCGCCGTGGTGACGCTGCTGTTCTCCATGGACGGCCTGGAGTACGCCAAGACGCTGCTGCGTGACAACGCCTTCCGCGCCTCCGTGACCGCCGTCGCCGACGCGGGCCCCGAGGCGTACGCCGAGCTGCGGGCGCGGTGCGCGGGCGAGGACCCGATGGCGTGCGTCACCGAGACGCTCAGCACGCCCGCGCTGGTCGAGATGATGGACCAGGCGCTGGTCAGTCTGTCGATCCCCGAGCAGGGCGAGCCCAGCGTCCACTGGAACGGCGGCGCGTGGTGGGACCGCGTCAGCACGCCCAGCCACTGGCCCGGATTCCTGCTGACGTACGTGGCGCTGCTGTTCGGGGCGCCGTTCTGGTGGGACGTGCTGCGCCGCATCACCGGCATCAGGGCGCGGCGCTGACCCCGGGACCGCCCGTGGCGGCCAGCGCGATCACGTCCGCCAGCGCGGCCAGCTCGTCCGGGTCGTCGGTGAGCCGGGCCGTGGCCAGCCGCAGGTGGTGCCGGGAGGCCGGCTCGACCACGTAACGGCTGCCGGGCGCGACCGAGATGCCGTGCGCGGCCAGCGTGACCAGCGCCGCGGGCTCGTCGCGCACCGGCACCCACAACACCAGGCCGTCCCTGCCGCCCGTGGGCACGCCGCGGGCCGCCAGCTCCGCGGCCAGCCGGGCGCGCCGCGCCGCGTAGACCTCGCGGGCGTGCCCGACGCGCTCGCGCACCTCGGGGTCGCCCAGCAGATGCGCCAGGGTGTCCTGGAGGATCCTGCTGGTCCAGCCGGTGCCGAAGCTGCGCAGCACGCGCACCCGCTCGACCGCGTCGGCCGCACCCCCGACGACCGCGATGCGCAGGTCGGGCCCGTGCGACTTCGAGTACGACCGCACCAGCACCGTACGGTCGGGGAACCGGGTCCCCAGGCTCACCGTCGGCGAGACCGACAGCTCGCCGATGCCGTCGTCCTCCACGATGAGCGTCGCCGACCGCTCCAGCAGCGCCGCCAGCTCGGCCGAGCGCTCGGGCGTCACGGCGTGGCCGCACGGCGACTGCCCGCGCGGCTGGTAGACGAACGCCACCGGCCGTGCCCGCAGCGCCCTGGCCAGCGCGGCGGGCACGGGCCCGTCCTGGTCGCAGGCGACCGGGATGATCTGCACGCCGATCGTCTCCAGGATGTCCAGCAGTCGCGCGGCCGTCGGCTCCTCGATCGCGATCCGGTCGCCCGGCAGCGCCGTCGTCTGGCACAACAACTGCACGCCCTCGTACCCGCCGCCCACCGCGAGCCAGCCCCGCGCCGGGAACGGCCAGTGCGGCTCGACGGCCGCGCGCAGCCGGGGCGTGATCGTCTCGCGGGTGTAGTCGTTGAGCCCGTCGGCCCCGGCGGCGGCGACCAGCGCGGCCTCCAGCGGCGGCAGCAGGGCGGCGTCCGGTGAGGCGATCGCCAGGTCGATGGCCAGGCGGTCGCCGAAGTGGCCGATGCGCTCGTACCGGATGGGGCGCGGCACGTCGGGCGGGCCGAGGACGACGGTGCCGCGGCGGCGCTCGGTCCTGATCATCCCGTGCTTGCGCAGCTCGGCCCACGCCTCCGCGACGGTGCCCGAGCTGACGCCGAGCTCCCTGGCCAGCCCCCGTACGGTCGGCAGCCGCGTCTGCGCGGTCACCGTGCCCTCCCTGATCAGCGCGGTCAGGGCGGCCGCGATCCCGCGGGCGCTGGGGTCGCCGATCCGCTCGGCCAGCCAGGCGGCTTCCACTCGTTCTCCTCGAAAAACTTTGTTCAGCAACAAAGATCATCTTGTGTGGCTCTTCCGGCTGAACATATGGTTTTTCGCAATTCGCGGCAACTAATGTCGTTTGGGGGGTTTGTGGCGAATATTCGGATTCGACTGGCGTTGCGGGACTGGGACCACCTGGTGCCCGTGCAGACGGGCGACGTCCGGCCCGACGGGTTCGAGCTGGACCTCGACTCGCGTGCCGTCACGCCCGACGTCCTGAGCGAGCCCGGCCTCGACGGCGGGGAGACCTCCTTCAGCCGGTACGTCCTCGGCCGCGCCGCGGGCGACGACCGGCTCGTGGGCCTGCCCGTCTTCGTGATGCGCGGCTTCCGGCACCGCTGCGTGCTCGTCCGCCGCGACAGCGGGCTGACCTCGCTGGAGGAGCTGAAGGGCGCCCGCATCGGCCTCACCGGCTGGCCCGACTCCGGCAACACCTGGACGCGGGCGCTGCTGCGGGCCGCGGGCGTCGACCTCGGCGGCATCACCTGGACCGTCGGCCCGCTCGTCGCCGGCGAGACCGGCAAGGACCGCGTCGGGCCCGTGCCGTTCCCCGACAACGTCTCGCTGACCGGCGAGGGCCTCGCCGACGGCCTCGCGGACGGCCGTTACGACGCCATCATGACGCCGTTCATGCCGCCGGACTTCTTCACCGACGACAGCCGCCTCCGCCACCTGCTGCCCGACCACCGGGCAGCCGAGCTGGACTACTACCGGCAGACCGGCTTCGTGCCCGGCATCCACCTGGTGACGCTCAAGCGCGAGAGCGTCGAGCGCCACCCGTGGCTGCCGCAGGCCGTCCAGGACCTGTTCGAGCGGTCCAAGCGGCGCTGGCTGGCGCGACGGCGGCTGCTCGCCGACACCACGCCGTGGCTGCTCGCCGACCTGACCGCGACGGCCCGCACCTTCGGCGAGGACTGGATGCCGTACGGCGCCGCGCCGAACGCCGCCATGATCGCCGCCTTCTGCGCGGAACTGCACGCCCAGGGAATCTCGAACCGCCGCATCGCGACCGAGGAGGTCTTCGCCGCATGAGAATCGCCGTAGGACAGTTCGCCTCCGCGCAGGAGTGGGACGCCAACCTCAAGACCTGCCGGGAGATGATCGACGGCGCCGTGGCGGGCGGCGCGGACCTGCTGGTCCTGCCCGAGGGTGCGCTCGCGCTCTTCGTGGACGAGCCCGCCCGCATCCGCGAGGCCGCCCAGCCGCTGGACGGGCCGTTCGTCAGCGGCCTGGTCGAGCACACACGCGGATCGAGCACCACCGTGATCGCCGGGGTGCACGTGCCCGCCGGCGACGACCGCGTCTCCAACGTGCTGGTGGCCGCCAGGGACGGCGAGATCGTCGCCACCTACACCAAGCTCCACCTGTACGACGCCTTCGGCCGGCGCGAGTCCGACAACGTCGTCCCCGGCGCCAACCCGCCCGTCGTCATCGACTGCGCCGGCTGGAAGGTCGGCCTCATGACCTGCTACGACGTGCGCTTCCCCGAGCTGGCCAGGCTCCTGGCCGACCAGGGCGCCCAGGTGATCGCGCTGCCCGCCGCGTGGGTGCGCGGCCCGGCCAAGGAATGGCACTGGGAGGTCATGGTGACCGCCCGCGCCCTGGAGAACACCTGCTACGTGGCGGCCTCCGGCGAATGCGGCCGGCGCAACATCGGCGCCAGCATGATCGTCGACCCGCTCGGCATCACCCGCGCCCGCCTCGGCGACGCGCCGGGGCTGCTGTGGTCGGACGCCTCCGCCGACGAGCTCGCGAGCGCCCGCCGCACCCTGCCCGTCCTCGAGAACCGGCGCTTCGCCGTGGACCCGCGATTGGAGCGACATGCCTGACCACCCCCGCATCCTCGGCGCCGCCCTGCTCGCCGGCGCACTCCTGCTGGCCGGCTGCGGCGCCAACCCCGAGGAGGCCGAGGGCGTGCTGGACTCCCAGCAGCCCACCGGCGCGAGCGCCGCCGCCCAGGTCAAGGACCAGGCGCTGTACGACCGGCTGCCCGACAAGGTGAAGCAGGCGGGCAAGCTGATCTCCGTCAACAACGGCTCGTTCCCGCCGTACGAGATCGCCGGGGCCGACGGCCGGTCGTTGACCGGCGCCTCCGCCGACATGTCGGAGGCCCTCGGCCAGATCCTCGGCGTCAAGATCGAACACGTCACCGTGGACGGCCTGCCCAGCTCCCTCACCGGCATCGCCTCCGGCCGCTACGACTTCGCCATCGGCCCCGTGGGCGACTTCCCCGACCGGCAGAAGGCCAACGACTTCGTCGACTGGGTCAAGGAGTACGTCGTCTTCGCGGTGCCCAAGGGCAACCCCGACAGGATCGGCTCGGTCGCCGACACCTGCGGCCTGAAGATCTCCGTCATGGCCGGCGGCTCCGCCGAGGCCGTGATCAAGAAGCAGTCGGAGACGTGCGCGAAGGAGGGCAAGCCGAAGATCGGCGTGCAGTCGTACAAGGACCAGCCGACCTCCGTGCTCGCGGTCAGCTCCGGGCGGGCGGACGCGTTCTTCTCCTCCCAGGCGCCGCTGACGTACTTCGTCTCTCAGGCCGGCGGCAAGCTGGAGCTGGCCGGCAAGGGCCAGGCCAACGGCTTCGACGACCTCTACCAGGGCGCCGTCGTGGCCAAGGACTCGCCGCTGCGCGACGTGCTCAAGGACGCCTTCCAGAAGCTCATGGACAACGGCACCTACGACCAGATCATGGCCAGGTGGGGCACCTCCGACAACGGGCTCGACCAGGCCGGTGTCAACCTGGCGGCGTCATGAAAGAGCCGCCCGAGATCGACGTGGCGGGCGCCGCCCGCACCCGCCACCCGCTGCGCTGGGTCGCCTCGCTCGTGCTGCTCGTGCTCGCCGCCCAGCTCGTCAGCCTGCTCGTCACCAACCCCAACTTCCAGTGGGACGTCGTCGCCCGCTACGTGAACGCGCAGATCATCGGCCAGGGCATCATGACGACGCTGCTGCTGACCGTCATCGCCATGTTCGTGGGCGTGGTGCTCGGCGTGCTGCTGGCCGTCGGACGGCTCTCGGAGAACCCCGTCGCCCGGGCCGCCTGCGGCCTGTACGTGTGGTTCTTCCGGGGAACGCCGGTGCTGGTGCAGCTCGTGCTCTGGTACAACCTGTCGTACCTGCTGCCGGAGATCTCCTTCGGCATCCCGTTCGGCCCCGAGTTCGTCAGCGCCGACACCAACGTGCTCATCACGCCGCTGCTCGCAGCCATCCTCGGCCTCGGGCTCAACGAGGGCGCGTACATGGCGGAGATCATCCGCGGCGGACTCATGTCGGTCGACCCCGGCCAGACCGAGGCCGCCTCGGCGCTCGGCATGAGCAGCGCCCGCACCTTCCGCCGGATCGTGCTGCCGCAGGCCATGCGGTTCATCATCCCGCCCACCGGCAGCCAGGTGATCAGCATGCTCAAGGCCACGTCCCTGGTCAGCGTGATCGCGCTGGCCGACCTGCTGTACACCGTGCAGTCGATCTACAACCGCACCTTCCAGACCATCCCGCTGCTCATCGTGGCCTGCGTCTGGTACCTGGTGATCACCTCGATCCTGTACGTCGGCCAGTCGTTCATCGAGCGCCACTACGCCCGCGGCGCCACCAGGAACCAGCCCCAGGGCTTCTGGTCGTTCGTGACCTCCTTCCGCCGCCGTCCGATGCCCACCCCGGAGGTGCCCTCGTGAGCGTCCCCATGGTCCACGCCCGCGGCGTGCGCAAGCACTTCGGCCACCTCGAGGTGCTCAAGGGCATCGACCTCGCAGTGCAGCCGGGGGAGGTCGTCGTCATCCTGGGGCCGTCCGGCTCCGGCAAGTCGACGTTCCTGCGCTGCGTGAACCACCTGGAGACCATCGACGGCGGCGCCATCTTCGTCGACGGCGAGCTGATCGGGTTCGAGGCGTCCGGCGGGAAGGTGCGCCACCTGCGCAGGCGCGAGATCACCCGCCAGCGCCGCGAGATCGGCATGGTCTTCCAGCAGTTCAACCTGTTCCCGCACTTCACCGTGTTGCAGAACGTCATCGAGGCGCCCGTCGGCGTCCGCGGCGAGCCGCGCGAGCAGGCCAGGGAACGCGCGCACGCGCTGCTGCGCCGCGTCGGCCTGGAGGACAAGGCGGGCAGCTACCCGCGTCAGCTCTCCGGCGGCCAGCAGCAGCGGGTCGCCATCGCGCGGGCGCTGGCCATGCGGCCCAAGCTGATGCTCTTCGACGAGCCCACCAGCGCCCTCGACCCCGAGCTCGTCGGCGAGGTGCTGGCCACCATGAAGGGCCTGGCCGAGGACGGGCTGACGATGATCGTGGTGACGCACGAGATCGGGTTCGCGCGCGAGGTGGCCGACCGCGTGGTCTTCATGGACGGCGGCGTCGTGGTGGAGTCGGGCACCCCGGCCGACGTGCTCGACAATCCCAGCAGCCCGCGGACGCAGGCGTTCCTCAGCCGCGTCCTCTGACGTTCCCTCCCGTCCGTCAGCCGCTCATCGCGTAGAGCACGTCCCGCAGGGCCGCCTCCCGGCCCCGCGCCCACACCAGCCGCAACGCCAGCACGGGCGCCTGCGACAGCCGACCGTCGGGGCGGGCCGGGGCGACGCTCACCAGCGTGCCCGAGGCGAGGTCGGCGTCCACGGCGAAGTCGGGCAGCAGCGACCTCCCGAGGCCCTGCCTGGCCCACTCGCGGGCGGTGGAGATGCTGGTCAGCTCCCGCCTGGGCACGTCCGCCGCGAACATCCGCTCCACCGCCATCCGGATGGAGCACTCCGGCGGCGAGACGAGCAGCGTACGCGCGTCGCCGCCCGGGGCCGCGACCAGCCGCAGCGCCACCTCGCCCACGTCCAGGAAGTCGAGCCCGGCCGGCGGGCTGAACCCGAGCGTGCCGATCCGCATCCCGGCGTCGAGCAGCAGCGCCGCGTCCACCTCGCCGTCCGCGACCGCGGCCAGCAGCTCCCCGCGGTTCAGCGTCCGTACGTCCACGTCGAGGTCGGGACGGCGTTCGGCGAGGCGGCGCACCACGGCGGGCAGCCGGGTGGCGGCCAGCGTCTCCAGCGCGCCCACGGTGACGCGCCGCCGCTGACCAGTGACGGCCCTGCGTACCTCGTCGGCGTGGTCGAGCAGCCCCTGCGCCCGCTCCAGCAGCGCGTCCCCCGGCGCGGTCAGGCGCATCCCGCGCGGCGTCCGGTCGAACAGCGTGACACCCAGGCCGTCCTCCAGCCGCCGGATCTGCTCCGACACCGAGGCGGGCGCGAGCTCCAGCACGTTGGCCGCCCCCGTCACGGTCCCGGCCCGCGCGACCGCCACGAACACCTGCAAATGGCGCAACTCCACGCGCCTCAGCATACGGTCGTCCCGAACGCCCCATGCGGCCGCGGCTGTTGAGCCGGACCGTCGCGTTTCCGCAGGCTGAGCCCCATGAAGCTAGCCGGATTCTCCCTCGCCTACTTCCTCGTGCTCCTGGACACGACCGTGCTCACGATCGCGCTCCCGGACCTGAGGGCCTCGCTCGGCGGCTCGGTGGCGGGCCAGCAGTGGGCGGTCAACGCCTACACGGTCGCCTTCGCCGCCTGTCTCCTGGCCGGGGGAGCGGTGGCCGACCGGTACGGGGCGGCCCGGGTGTTCCGGGCCGGGGTCGCGGCGTTCGGGGCGTTGTCGCTGCTCAGCGCCGCGGCGCCGCACCTGGGGGCGCTGGTGGTGCTGCGCGCCCTGCTCGGCGTGGCGGGCGCGCTGTGCCTCGGCGGCTCGCTCGGGCTGCTCGCCGAGCTGTACCCGTCACCGGCCGCGCGGGCCCGCGCGACCGGCGCGTGGGCCGCGATCACGGGCGTGGCCCTGGCGGCGGGCCCCCTCCTGGGCGGTCTCCTGGTCGATCTGTACGGCTGGCGCGCCGTCTTCCTCCTCAACCCGCCCCTCGCCCTCGTCAGCCTCGTGGCCGTCCGCGGCATCCGCTCGCCGCGCGGCGCCCGCCGCGTCGACTGGTACGCCCAGGCCCTGACGTGCGCCTTCCTCGGCCTGCTCGCCGAAGCCCTGACCGACTCCTCCCTCCCCGCCGCCCTGCTCTCCCTGATCGCCCTCGCCGCTCTCATCACCCCGGCTTCGACGTTCGCCGGCAGGACCCGCGGCCCGGCCGTCCCACCGGGACTGCTCGCCGCGACGTGGCCCGAGCTGCTGGCCGGGGCGGTGGCCAACTTCGCCTTCTCCGGCGCCCTGTTCGTCCTGACTCTCCTGCTCCAGGACACCCGCCACCTCACCCCCATGCAGACGGGCCTGGCGTTCCTCCCCCTGACCGTCCCCATGGTCGTGAACCCCGTCCTGACCGGCCGCGTCGTGGCCCGCCACGGCGCCCGACCGCCGATCCTGGCCGGCCTCGCGTTGCTCGCCGCCGGCCTGGCCGGGGCGGCGCTCGCCGAGGGCCTGCTGCTCGGGTGGCTGATCATGATCGGGTGCGGCCTGTCGCTCTGCCTGCCCGCCCTGATGGCCGGCATGGTCGCGAGCGCCCCGCCCGGCACGGCGGGCACGGCCGGAGGTGTGCTGAACGCCGCCCGCCAGGTGGGCGCGACCCTGGGCGTGGCCGTTCTGGGCGGCCTGACGGCCGGCGCCCGCCCGCTCCTCGTGGCGGCGATCCTCACGACGGCGACCTTCGCGACCTACGGCGCTGTAGGCTTCCGACGACGATCCGGACGTCCCATCGCGGAGTGAGGCCCATGCACCTCCAGCATTCCGACGACATCTGGCGCGACTTCCCCGACCTCGTGCCAGGGGTCCTGCACGTGCGGGGCGTCTCGAAGGACGCCTCCCCGGACGACCGGATCGCCCGCCACACCGAGACGGCCGCGGCCAGGCTGGCCGGCGCCGCCTCCGAGAGCGAGCTGCCGGAGATCCAGGCGTGGCGGCGGGCGTTCACCCGGATGGGGCTCAAGCCGACGCAGTACAGGTGCGCGTCGGAGTCGCTCCTGCGCCGCTTCAGGAAGGAACGCGAGCTCCCGCGTCTCCACCCCCTGATCGACCTCTGCAACGCCGTCTCCATCGCGTACGCGATCCCGGTGGCGGTGTTCGACCTCGACCAGGTCGCCGGTCACCTGGAGATCCGCCACGCCACGGGCGACGAGACGTACGTGACCTTCTCGGGGGAGACGGAGCGGCCCCCGCCCGGCGAGGTGATCTTCGCGGACGCCGAGGGCCGGGCGCACGCCCGCCGCTGGACCCACCGCCAGAGCGGCCTGTCCGCCGTCCGCGACACCACCACGGACGTCCTCGTCGTCGCCGAGGCCCTGCACGCCTCGGCCCGGCAGGACGTCGCCGCCCTCGTCGCCACCCTGGCCGACGACCTGGCCGCCCTGTGGCCCGTCACCCCGCGGACGGCCGTCCTGCGGCCGTCCGCGCCGCGGTTCAGCCTGTGACGCCGTGCGTCGTGATGGCCCGGTTCGGCAGCGGGCTGGAGTAGACGACGCTGGTCGTGACGGAGCCCAGCCCGGCGATCCGGCCGGTGACCTGTTCCAGGTGGCGCATGGACCCGGCGAGGACCTTCAGCACGAAACAGTCCTCGCCGGTCACGTGGTGGGCCTCCAGGATCTCGGGCGTGGTGGCGATCAGATCGTGGAAGGGCCGGTAGTTGCCCGTCGGGTAACGCAGCCGTACGAACGCCAGGATGCCGAGCCCGAGCCGTTCGGGATCGACGACGGCGGAGTAACCGCTGATGACCCCGCTCTCCTCCAGCCGCCGCACCCGCTCGGTGACGGCACTGGCCGACATGGAGACGGTACGGGCGAGCTCCGCGTAGCTGGCCCTCCCGTCCCGCTGCAGCGCCTCCAGAATCCGCATATCCGTCTCATCCAACGAAACACCGGCCATTACCGATGTTTACCATGAAATCCCCGGTTATCGTCCGGAATGACCGTTGAAGCCCTCTTCAGCCGCGGGGCCCACCCCCATAGCCTCTCCCCATGACCGCAACCCCCCCATCCGCCCTGGCCGGCGCTCCCGAGACAGGCACCGCGACACCGGGCAGCCCGGAGACCGGCGTCCCCGCCGCCACCGGAATCTCCCCCAGCCCGGTGCTGCGGGTGCCCCCTGCGGCCCCGGCCGAGGCCGCGGCCTTCTTCGCCGCCCGCCTCACGTACCAGACGGACGTCTCCGACGTGCACGCCTCGCTGGAGTCCGGTGCCCCGGGCTTCGTCCTCGTCGACTCGCGCGCCGCCTCCGGCTGGGAGCAGGGCCACGTGCCGGGCGCGCTGCACCTGCCCACCGCCGACATCCCGGCCCGCGCCGCCATCCTGCTGGACCCGGCGATCCCCGTCGTCACGTACTGCTGGGGCCCGGGCTGCAACGGCGCCACCCGCGCGGCCCACGCCCTCGCCCAGCTGGGCTACCACGTCAAGGAGATGATCGGCGGCATCGAGTACTGGATCCGCGAGGGCTTCCCCCTCGAAACCCCGACCGGCCGCGAACACCGCGCC
>NZ_POUD01000246.1 GCF_003236395.1 Nonomuraea aridisoli
CGGCCCGCCCACGCCACCTCCGCGAGCGCGCACGCCCTCGGCCACAGCCGGTAGTCCACCGTCCTCGGGTCGGGCACCCGCTCGCTCCACAGCTGCGCCTGCGCCCCCAGCACCCGCGACCGCTCCTCGTCGCTCCAGGAGGCGGGCGCCGGGTCGAAGGCGGCCACGTCGTCCACCGTGGTCGTGTCGCCGATGGCCATCGGCTCGTCGGGCGAGCCGGACTCGGCGTAGTCGAAGTAGAGCGGGAACACCGGTGTCGCCACGATGTCGTGCCCGGCCGCGGCCGCCCGCCGGCCCACGCCCATGCCGCGCCACGGCATGACGACCGTGTCCTGGCGCAGCCCGCCGCTGACGAACGCCTCGTCCCACACCACGGCCCGCGCGCCGCGCTCGGCCAGCGCGTCCGCCAGCCGCCGCAGGAACCACGCCTGCAGGTCGTTGGCCGTCGCCAGGCCCAGCGACTCGCGGTACGCGCCGATCTCCGGCGCGGCCGCCCAGTGGTCGAGCACCACCTCGTCGCCGCCGATGTGCACGTACGGCGTCTCGCCCAGCGCGCCCAGCAGCTCGTCGAAGACCGTGAGGAGGAAGTCGACCGTCGGCGGCAGCGGCGACAGGATCGCGGGGGAGATGCCCCACCGGTCGAGCACCTCGTGACGCTCCCCGGTCGCCCCGAACTCCGGGTACGCCGCCAGGATCGCCGACGCGTGCCCCGGCACGTCGATCTCCGGCACGACCGTGACGCAGCGGGAGCGCGCGTACGCGGCGATCTCCGCCAGGTCGTCCAGGCTGTAGTGGCCGCCGTGCGGGATGTCGTCGTACGTGGCCGGCTCCCCGTAGTGGCTGGTCACCGTACGCGGGCGGTGGGAGGCCACCTCGTGCAGCCGCGGGTAGGCCCGGCTCTCCACCCGCCAGCCCTGGTCGTCGACCAGGTGGAGGTGGAGCCGGTTGAGCTTGTGCACCGCCATCAGGTCGATCAGGCGCAGCACCTCCCGCTTGGGCAGGAAGTGCCGCGCCACGTCGAGGTGCAGCCCCCGCCAGGCGAACGCGGGCGCGTCCTCGATCCGCACCCCCGGCACGGCCCACGAGGCGCCGGCCGAGAACCGGTAGGAGGCGTCGGGCAGCAGCTGGTGCAGCGACTGCGCGGCGTAGAACGCCCCGGCCCGGCCGCCCGCTGCGATCTCCACCCCGCGCGACCCCACCGTCAGCCGGTACGCCTCCTCGCCCAGCGACGGATCACGGCGCACGTCGATCTCACCGGAGTCGCCGGGCCGCAGGTCGAGCCAGGGCAGCGCGAGGCGTACGGCGTCCACCAGGTCACCGGACACCGTCGCGCCGGAGCTCAGCACGTAGGAGGCGGAAAGGTCGTGAAGCAGCTCAGGACGAGGAATCATGATTCGAGATAGTGCTGCAATCCGTTCGCCAGCGCCATAGCGATCTTCTGGCGGAACTTCGGGTCGCGGAACTTGGCCGCCTCGGCGGCGTTGCGCATGTTGCCGCACTCGATGAAGACCTTCGGCACCGTCGACAGGTTGAGCCCGCCGAGGTCGCTGCGGTAGTCGAGCGCCTTGTTGCCGATGTAGTTGGAGTACGGCAGCCCCGTGCCCTCGCGGAAGGCGTCGCGCACGGCCACGCCCAGCTTGCTCGAGGCCCGCACGACCTTGTCCACCGGCCCGTTGATCTTCTTCGGCATGATGACGTGGAAGCCGCGGTCAGCCGGCGCCGCGCCGTCGGCGTGCACGGAGATCGCGGCGTCGGCGTCGGCGTCGTTGCCGATCGCGGCCCGCTCGGTGATGCAGGGCCCGACGCCGTCGTTGTCGGAGCGGGTCAGCTTGACCGTGGCGCCCCGGTTCTTCAGGATCTTGCGGAGCCGGGTGGAGACGTCCCAGGTGAAGGCGGCCTCGCTGTAGCCGTCGTCGGTGGACGTGCCGGTCGTGTCGCAGGCCTTCTTCTGCGTCAGCACGTCGACCAGGCGGTTGATCGCGGCCGGGTCGCGGAAGTTGCGGCCGTTGTGGCCCGGGTCGATGACGACCATCTTGCCGTCGAGCGGCTTGGCCTTCTCCGGCGTCTCCGGCACCGGCACCTCGGCCGGGCCCGGCGTGGCCGCGGTGGTCTGCCCCGCGCTCGTCGCGGGGGCGGCCTGACCTGCCGTGGCGCCATCGGTGCCGGCGCCGCCGCACGCGGAGGCGATCAGGCCGCTGATGACGAGGATCGTGGCTGGTAGAGCACGCATACCGTCCAACTTACGGCAGGCCGGGCGGTCGAGCCCCGGGTTATGCCGGTACGGCGCGCGTACGATCCTCGCCGGCACGTCCTCACCAGACGTGCTCGCCGACCTCCTGTCGTTCGAGCAGGGCGGCCAGCTCCCGCGCGTCCTCGGCGTCGAGGCCGAGGACGACGCGGGGGCGGCCCCACGGGTGGTCGAGCGAGTGGGCGACGTAGCTGGCGACCGACTCGGCGCCGCCGTCGGCGCCCCGGCCCCTGCCCGCCCGCCAGTGCCCCCAGGCGCGCTCGAGCTCTGCTGCGGCGCGCTGGGCACAGGACACCAGTTCCGGATCACGCATGACTGTTCCCCCCGGATCAGATCGTGACCGGACCGAATCCGGCCACAATTAGCATGACCCTGACGAGTAAACCGCCGTACGCCCGTGTCTCCACACGGCTTGACCCAGCTTTGGGCCGCTCTTAGGCGGGCCCCGTGCTCCGTCGCACGACTAACTCCGGCCGGATCTCCCGCAGGCGCGCGGCCTTGCCGGGGTCTCCGATCCGGTCGCTCAGCAGCGCGGCCGCCGACCGGCCCATCGCGCGGCGGGGCTGGTCGACCGAGGTGAGCGAGATGTGGTGCGAGGCCGACAGGTGCGTGTTGTCGTACCCCACCACCGAGAGGTCTTCGGGGACGCGCAGGCCCAGTTCGCTGGCGGCTGAGAGCACGCCGAGCGCGACCACGTCATTGGCGGCGAAGATCGCCGTGGGCCTGGGGTCGCGGGTCAGCAGCGCCGTCGCCGCCGCCCTGCCGCCGTCCTCGTCGGACTCGGCGGCCTCCACCATGATGTACGGCGCCAGCGCGTGCCTGCGCATCGCCACGAGGTAACCCTCGCAGCGCGACGCGCGCCGGCTCTCGATGTGGGCGATCCGCTTGTGGCCCAGCTCGACCAGGTGGTCGATGGCCATGCGGGCGCCGAGTTGATCGTCGTCGACCACGATGTCGACGCCGTCCAGCCGGGTGTCGCGTTCCCCCACCACGACGGTGGGGGTGTAGGAGGTCGCCTCGACCAGTGTCTCGCTGGTCGGCGCGATGCCGAGCAGCACGAGGCCGTCGACCCTCAGCTCGAGGAACGCCTCCACGGCCTCGTCCTCGAACGCCGGGTCCCACTGGCTGTTCCCGATGAGCATGCGCAGTCCGTCGCCGTGCAGGCTCTCCTGGAGGCCGTCGAGGAACTCCGCGTAGAACGGATTGTGCAGGTCGGCGACGAGCGCGCCCACCAGATGCGTACGTCCCTCGACCAGGCTGCGGGCGACCGCGTTCGGCCGGTAGCCGAGCTCGCGGGCTGCCTGCAGCACGGCCTGGCGACGGTGCTCGCTCACGTGCGGGGAACCGCGCAGCACGAGAGAGACGAGCGATTTGGACACGCCGGCTCGTTCGGCGACATTACGGATGGTCGGTCTCGGCCGAGGCAGTGCGTCTACCTCTCTCAGTTCGGCGATGGATGTGTTGACGGGCGGTCCTGACATGTGTCTCCCCCGCGATGCGGATATGGGCACCTGTCTCACCAAACGATCGACTTCGCGGCAGGGTACGGCCTCCGTAACGGATTGGCGTAACTCTTGTCACGGGACGGAGGATTTCGGCCGAGGGGGGTCGGCTACTGTGCAGGTGTGAAAGGCGGGGAGTCAGCCGGGAACACACGGCCGGCGCGGCGCAGGCTCAGCGTTGACCGCCGCAGGGAAGAGCTCATGGCGGCGGCGCTGGAGTTGTTCGGCACCCGCGACGTGGAAGACGTCTCCATCGACGACGTGGCCTCGGCGGCGGGCGCCTCGCGCGCCCTGGTCTACCACTACTTCGGCGGCAAGCAGGAGCTCTACGTGGCCGCGCTGCGCAGCGCGGCGCGGCAACTGGAGGCGCGGCTGCAGCCGCAGGGAGGCGGCAGGGCGCTCGACGAGCTGGCCTTCGGGCTCGGGCGCTACTTCGACTTCGTCGAGGAGCACGCGGCGGGCTTCGCGGCGCTGCTGCGCGGCGGCCCCGCCGGCAGGACGGGCGAGGTGGGAGAGATCGTCGACGGCGTGCGCCGCCGGCTTTTCGCTCTCGTGCAGAAACAGATGGGCGTCGAGGAGCCGGGCCCTGTGCTGCGCACGACTCTGCGGTCGTGGGTCGCCTCAGTGGAGGCGGCCGGGCTCGACTGGCTGGAGCACCGCGACATCGACCGCTCGACACTCGAGAGGATGCTGGTCGACCACATGGTCGCGCTGCTGGGCGTCGCCGCCGCCCACGACGGCGACGCAGCCGGTCTGATCGAGCTCTACTGATGGCCTCGCTCCGCGAGGCGGGCTCGGTCGCCTTGAATGCCGCCGTCTTCCCCCGCTCTGGTCGCTGCGCTCCCGCCGCCCCTCCAGACGACGGCAGCTCCCTCGCGGGCTCGTGAAGCGGAGAAGAGTGGCGCCGGGCGGGCGGCGCCAACTTCCGTCGCGACGTCGTGTCGTCACGAGTGGTGGACCGGGCCTCCAACGCCGGCCAGGTCCACCGACTGAACCCCCCTGAGGTCCGTGACGACGTTCCCGTTACTCGGAGCGCTGCTGCGGGATCCCCGCGAGCAGCGCGCGAACCTCGGTCTCCCGGTAACGCCGATGACCGCCGAGGGTGCGAATCGACGTCAACTTGCCCGCCTTGGCCCACCGCGTAACGGTCTTGGGGTCGACCCTGAACATGGTCGCGACCTCAGCGGGCGTGAGCAGTGGCTCGGCCTCGGGTGTACGAGCTGACATTTGTGCGGCCTCTCCTCCGTGTGGACCGGCTTAGCGATCCTGTGACTGCCTTTGCGCGTGTCACGGATGTCCCCCTATGGCACAGAGCGTGCGGCTTTTCTGAGCCATATGCGGCATCACCCGATGTGACCATACCGCCACGCTGAGCGATTGGCGAGCCCTTCTTTGACCCAACTGCCCGCCCCCGTGGCCATGTCACGCTCGGTGATTCTAGCGACACGGTTCGTGGTATCGCAGTGAAAACGGCAAACTACTCAGTTCGCAGAAGAGAGCAGCCGCGGAACGTGACCTACTCATGCAGGTCAGACACCCGTATTGGGGTTCAGTTGGCAGATTCCAGCAGTTGCATTGACTTCCACCGCAGGATGACTCTCTGGTACATGGCGTAGGCAAGTTCTTCTTGACCCGTGTCCAGCCCCGTCAGAGCGGCGGAGAGCTCCGCCACCGACTGGTCGGCCTGCAGCGCGTCGTCGTCCATCAGGTGGACGAGCCCGCCGTAGTCGAGCTCGACCAGCGAGTGCGGGTGGAACTCCTCCAGCCACCGCGCGACGTCCTCTACGTCGAGGGGGGCCGAGGTGTCGCCCAGGTGCCGGCGCAGCACGCTGAGCGCCCGCGCCGCCCGCCTCCTGGCCTGCGCCATGGACGTGACATAGATGAGGTTGCGCCCCGTGGTCGTCGTGACGTCCTGGCCCGGGTTGGCCGAGCCGAGCACCAGCCAGCGCTCGTTGCCGTCGAACGGCACGAACCACGAGGCCGGCACGTGCCAGGCCGTCGTGCGGATGTGGGTGCGCAGCGCGCCCGAGCCCGCCCGCCGCTTGTAGCGGTCGAAGTCGTCGGCCGTCTGCTCGGCGATCGCCTTCGGCACGAGGTGGTCCATCACCTTCACGGGCGTGGTGCCACGAAGCCGTGAGAACGCCAGCCACGAGCGCAACCGGGTCTGCCAAGGACATACGTACAGACGGTCCTCGACACGCCGTAGATAGGCGTTGGGGCTCTCCTGGGCGGGAACGGGTTCAGGGGGCATGCCGAGCAGGCGCATGACGGACTCGCCATGCTCCGCGTTGAGCGCGTTCGCGCGTCGCGGGCGGTCGCGTGAGTCGGCGTAGTCGGCCCACGCCTTGCGCTCGGGCTCGGCGAACGCGGTCAGCGGCTCATAGACACGGAGGTAGGCGGCATAGGGCAGCACGGAGGCATCGTGTCACGAAGCGACCCTGCGTGCACCGTCGCGCCGTCACTACTCTGGGAGGGATCTCCGCCGCGAAGGGGCGGCGGACCGGACAGGGAGTCACCACAGTGACCGACGTCTTCGGCACGTCCCACAAGGACGTCCACGAGCAGGTCGTCTTCTGCGCCGACGAGCAGAGCGGCCTGCGTGCCATCATCGCCATCCACAACACGGCGCTGGGCCCGGCCCTGGGGGGCACGCGGTTCTATCCGTACGACAGCGAGCAGGCGGCCCTGGCCGACGTGCTCAACCTGGCCAAGGGCATGTCCTACAAGAACGCGCTGGCGGGCCTCGACCTCGGCGGCGGCAAGGCCGTCATCATCGGCGACCCGGCCCGCGACAAGAGCGAGCCGCTGCTGCGGGCGTACGGCAGGTTCGTCGAGTCGCTCGGCGGGCGCTACATCACCGCGTGCGACGTGGGCACCTACAGCGAGGACATGGACATCGTCGCCCGTGAGTCGCGTTTCGTGACCGGGCGCACCGTCGCCAACGGCGGGGCCGGCGACTCGTCGATCCTCACGGCGTTCGGGGTGTTCCAGGGCATGCGGGCCTCGGCCGAGCGGGTCTTCGGCACCCCGTCGCTGCACGGCAGGAGGGTGGGGGTGGAGGGCGTCGGCAAGGTCGGCCATCGCCTGGTCGACCTGCTGCGCGAGGACGGCGCCGAGGTCGTGGTCTGCGACGTGAGCGAGCGGGCCGTCGAGCGGGTGCGCCAGCGCCACCCCGAGGTGGACGTCGTCGCCGACGCCCGTGCTCTGGTGACCGCCGACATCGACGTCTTCGCCCCCTGCGCGCTGGGCGGCGCGCTCGACGACGACACGGTGGCCGAGCTCCGGGCGAAGATCGTCTGCGGCGCCGCCAACAACCAGCTGGCCCACCTCGGTGTGGAGAAGCAGCTGGAGGACCGCGGCATCCTGTACGCGCCCGACTACGTCGTCAACTCCGGTGGTGTGATCCAGGTCGCCGACGAGATCCGCGGTTTCGACATGGAGCGCGCCAGGTCGAAGGCGGCCCAGATCTACGACACGACTCTGAAGATCTTCGAAATCGCCGCCGAGGAGGGCGTACCTCCCGCGGTCGCAGCAGATAGGCTGGCGGAGCGCAGAATGTCGGAAGTCGGGCGTATTCGGGCCATTTGGCTGGGCCGCTGACGCCCCGCGCCCATACGACGTACCGAGCTGGGCACAAAACAGGTACGGTAATAGGCGAACGATAGGCTGACGCCCAGAGTCAGGCGGCGTCAGTGTGTGGTGCGTTAGCGACGAGGGGTCGGGGACGACCCCACACGAGGGGGTCGAGCCAATGGGGCGCGGCCGAGCAAAGGCCAAGCAGGTCAAGGTTGCTCGCCAGCTGAAGTACAACAGCGGTGGCACGGATCTTGACCGTCTTCGCGACGAACTCGGGGTCGGAGACTCCAGCCGCAGTGACGACGCCGACGACCTCAACGATGAGCTGGCGGATCGCTATGCCGATTACGCCGATGACTACGGCGCCGGAGACGACGACGACAGCCGTCCTTCCGGCCGCCGGTAGTCGTTCTTCTGGGTGACGTGAGAGGGGCCCGGCGACGTGAGTCGCCGGGATCCTGATCACATTTCGTCGGGCCCCACGGGAAACCGTGGGGCTTTCGTCACGTGGTGGGGCCTTTTTCTGCTGCCCGCGGTCAGCGGTAGCGGGCCTGACCCGTGCCGGCGACGATCTCGCCCATCACCCAGGCGGGCATCCCGTGCGCCGCGAGCACCCGTACGGCCTCGTCGGCCGCGCCGGGCGCGACCACGGCCGCCATCCCCACCCCGAGGTTGAACGTACGGTCCATGTCGCGCTGGGCGATCTTCCCGTGCCCGGCGAGCACCTCGAAGATCGCGGGCGGCGTCCACGACGAGCGGTCGAGCACCGCGTCGAGATGGGCGGGCAGCGACCGCGACAGGTTGCCCTCGATGCCGCCGCCGGTGATGTGGGCGTAGGCGTGCACCTCGACCGCGCGGGCCAGCTCCAGGCAGGCGAGCGAGTAGATCCGCGTCGGCTCCAGCAGCTCCTCGCCGAGCGGCCGGCCCAGCTCGGGCAGCACCGCGTCGAGCGACAACGACGCCTCGCGCAGCACGTGGCGCACCAGGGAGTAGCCGTTGGAGTGGACGCCGGAGGAGGCCAGCCCCAGCACGACGTCGCCCTCGGCCACCCGATCGGGCCCGAGCATGGCCGACGCCTCGACCACGCCGGTGCCGGCGCCCGCCAGGTCGTATTCGTCGAGGCCCATCGCGCCGGGGTGCTCGGCCGTCTCGCCGCCGACCAGCGCGGCCCCGGCCAGGCGGCAGCCCTCGGCGACCCCGCCGACGATCTCGGCGATGCGCTCGGGCACCACCTTGCCGCAGGCGATGTAGTCGGTCATGAACAGCGGCTCGGCCCCGCAGACCACCAGGTCGTCGAGGACCATGCCGACCAGGTCGATGCCGATCGTGTCGTGCTTGCCGTACCGCTGGGCGATCATGACCTTGGTGCCGACGCCGTCGGTCGAGGTGGCCAGCAGCGGGCGCTGGAAGCGCAACAGCGCCGAGGCGTCGAACAGGCCGGCGAAGCCGCTGGCGTCGTCGACGACCTCGGGGCGGCGCGAGCGCGCCACCTTGTCCTTCATCAGGTCGACGGCACGCTCGCCGGCCTCGATGTCGACCCCCGCGGCCTCGTATGTACTCACGCCTTGCTCTCCAACACGAACTTGCCGACGTTGTCCTGGTCGATCGGGATCGGGTATTCGCCGGTGAAGCAGGCGCGGCAGAGCCGCTCGGCCGGGAGGGTGGTGGCCTGGGTCAGGCCCTCCAGGGAGATGTAGCCGAGGCTGTCGGCGCCCAGCGAGGCGCGGATCTCCTCGACCGACAGCGAGCCGGCGATCAGCTCGGCGCGGGTGGCGAAGTCGATGCCGTAGAAGCACGGCCAGGCCACCGGCGGCGAGGAGATGCGGACGTGGACCTCGCGGGCGCCCGCCTCGCGGAGCATCTTGACGATCGCGCGCTGGGTGTTGCCGCGCACGATCGAGTCGTCCACGACCACCAGGCGCTTGCCCGCCACGACCTCGCGCAGCGGGTTGAGCTTGAGCCGGATGCCGAGCTGGCGGATGGTCTGCGACGGCTGGATGAACGTGCGGCCGACGTAGGAGTTCTTCACCAGGCCCTGGCCGTACGGGATGCCGCTCTCCTCGGCGTAGCCCACGGCGGCGGGCGTGCCGGACTCGGGCGTGGGGATGACCAGGTCGGCCTCGACCGGGTGCTCGCGGGCCAGCACGCGGCCGACCTCCACCCGGGTGACCTGGACGCCGCGCCCGGCGATGGTGGTGTCGGGGCGCGCGAGGTAGACGTACTCGAACAGGCAGCCCTTGGGGTCGGCGAGGGCGAAGCGGCGCGAGCGCACGCCGCGCTCGTCGATGGTGAGCATCTCGCCCGGCTCGATCTCGCGGACGAACGTGGCGCCCACGATGTCGAGCGCGGCCGTCTCCGAGGCCACCACCCAGCCGCGCTCCAGCCGGCCCAGGACCAGCGGGCGGATGCCCTGCGGGTCGCGGGCGGCGTAGAGCGTCTTCTCGTCCATGAACACCAGCGAGTAGGCGCCCTTGACCTGGGGAAGCAGCTCGGCGGCGGAGTCCTCGATGGAACGCGTGCGGTCCTGCGCGAGAAGCGTGGTGAGGACCTCGGTGTCGGTGGTGGCGCGGATGGTGCCCGGAGCCAGGCGCTCAGCCAGCTCAGGGGTGTTGATGAGGTTGCCGTTGTGGGCCAGCGCGAGCCCGCCGTCCTCGGTGGAGCTCAGGGTCGGCTGGGCGTTCTCCCACACGCTGGATCCGGTGGTGGAGTAGCGGCAGTGGCCGATGGACAGGTGTCCGCGCAGCGTGCCGAGCACCGACTCGTCGAAGACCTGGGCGACGAGGCCCATGTCCTTGTAGACGAGAATGCGGCTCCCCTCGCTGACCGCGATGCCCGCGGACTCCTGGCCGCGGTGCTGCAACGCGTACAGCCCGTAGTAGGTGAGTTTGGAAACTTCCTCGCCCGGAGCCCAGACGCCGAAGACGCCACAGGCGTCTTTGGGTGCGCGGTCGTGGGGGTCCAGGTCATGGCCGAGCCGGCCGTCGCCCTTCAGCACATGCCTCAGTCTAGGTCGCCCGTTTCCGTGCTCGTACACCCGGGGCGGCCGTCACAGTGCGTGAGCGGACCTGCCGGCGTTCGAGCCGTCGCGGACGATCTCTCCGGTGAGGTTGCGGTTGGCCGCCGAGCCGAGGAAGAGGACGAGGGCCGCCATGTCGCCGGCCGTGGACAACCGGCGGGAGGGCGTGCGGGCGGCGAGCAGGTCGAGGGCCTCCTGGGGGATCGGGCGGGCCGCGTCGGTGACGGTCAGCCCGGCGACGGCCACGTTGACGAGGATGCCGTCGCGGCCGGCCTCCCAGGCGAGGGCGCGGGCCATGCCGTGCAGGGCCATCTTCGCCGTGCCGTACACGCCCGGGCCCGGCACGCCCTCCTCGGCGATGCCCGAGGAGACGAACACGATCCTGCCGAACCCCCTGCGCCGCATCCCGGGGAGCACCTGCTGGACGAGCAGGGCGTTGCCTGTCACGTTGGCGTGCAGGGCGGCCGCCCACTCGGAGGCGGGCACGTCCTTGAACGCGAGACCGCCCGGAAGGATCGTGCCCCAGCGGACGGCGTTGGCCACGAGGGCGTCCACCGGGCCGGCCGCGGCCACCGCGGGCGCGATGGTGGCGTGGTCCTCCAGGTCGAGGTGGACGGCCGCGGCCTGGCCGCCGCCGGCCCGGATGCGCTCGACGACCTCGGCCGCGCGGTCGGCGCCCATGTTGTAGGTGATGGTGACGCGCGCGCCGGTCTCGGCGTACGCGAACGCGGTGGCCTTGCCGATGCCGGACGAGCCGCCGGTGATGAGGACGTGCATGTGCGTGACTCCTTGATTAGCCGACTAATTAGCCAGCTAAGTCGAGTCGGTGTCGTGCTGGCAAGGCTGGTTCGCTCGCGGTGAAAACGGCATGGCGTGGACGAGTCGGGCGAGCAGGGCGCGCTCCTCAGGGGTGAAACCCTGCAGCAGCTCCTCCTCCAGGCGGTTCCAGATGTCCTCGACCGGCCCGCGCAGCGCCTTGCCCGCGTCGGTGAGCCGCACCCTGCTCACGCGCGGGCGTACGGGGTCGGGGGTGCGGTGGAGGAGGCCCGCGCGTTCCAGGCGCTGGAGGGTCTTGGTGACGGTCGGGGGCTCGACTCCCAGGCGGGCGATCAGCTCGCCCTGGGTCAGGCCGTCCTCCTTCCACAACTGGTTGAGGAGCATCTCCTGCCCCGCGTGCAGCCCGAGCGGGACCAGCGCGGCGGCGAACCGGTTGCGGTGCGTCTTGACGACCTTGATCAACGCGTACGTCAGGGTCTCGTCCAGCATGCCCTCATCCTGCCGGTCGCCTGGTGTTTTGGCGCGCGGTGACCCAAGAATGAGCGGCTCCTTACCGTGTCGTGCGGTTTAACGGACGCCATCCGCGAAAGGGTGAAGTATCCGGCATGCAGACCCGTCGGGAGACGCAGACGTGACCACACCTGGGGACCCGAACGAGCACGAGCCCCGCCCGGGGCGGCAGGATCGCCCCGAGACCGACCGTCCTTCCGAGGGCCGGCCTGGGCAGGGGGCATCGGAGCGTGCTCCGGAGGAGGAGACGGCTCCGGAGGGACCGCGGCCTCCCGAGCCGCTGCCCTATGAGAAGGGGCCCACCGGCGGGGACGAGACGCCGGAGGAGTGGTCCGCGGGCGGCCCGCCCGGCGCCGGCCCGACCGGCGGCGCCGCGCCAGGCCCCGTCCCGGGTTCCGAGGCGGGACGACACTCCGGCGCGGGCGAGCAGCCGTCCGGCGAGGGTGGTGGGGAGCAGTCGCGCGGGGGAGGTCAGGAGGAGCCGTCGCGTGAGGGCGCGCCTGAGGAACCGTCACGTGAGGGTGAGGGGCCGGCGCGTGAAGAGGAGCCGATCGCCCCTGAGCCGCCCGTGGTGCCCCGGCCCGACGTGCCGCCCACGCACGAGCCCCGGCCGGACGTTCCGCCCGCGCACGAGCCCCGGCCCGACGTTCCGCCCGCGCACGAGCCGCGTCACCCCGACCTGCCCACCGCGCCTGAGGTCCCCGAGCCCGCCGAGGGCGACGCGGAGCGTACGCAGGTGTTCCGGGTGCCCGGCGGGACCCCGCCGTACCCGGGGTGGGAGAGCGCCCCGCCCGAGGAGGGCGGCCCGGCGCGCCCGGAGCAGCCGGGCTTCGCGGAGCCCGCGGAGCCGTCGCGTTTCGAGGAACCCGCGAAGCCGCCGTCGCGCTTCGAGGAGCCGCCGAAGCCGCCGCCGTCGCGTTTCGAGCAGCCCGCGGAGCCCGCCGAGGAGCCCGGGCACCCGGGGTTCGCGGCGCCCGGCGGGCCGGCCGCGCCTGGTGAGCGGCCGGAGCAGGGCAGGCAAGGCCCGGGCGGCCCCGAGGAACGGCCCGGGGAAGAGGCGCGGCCGGAGGAAGGGCATGTGCCCGGAGCGCCGCCGTACCCCGGCCCGTACGGGGCCGCGCCGCACGACCAGGGCCCGATCGTGCCCGGCACGACGCCCTCCAGCCCGTACGGCGGCCCGCCCGGCTACCCGCCGCCGGGATCGCCCTACGGCCCGCCCGGAGGGGGATACCCGCCGTCGCAGCCCGGCAGCGGCCTGGCCACCGCCTCGCTCGTGCTCGGCGTGGCCAGCCCGTTCCTGGTGTTCGTCTGCTTCACGGGCCTGATCACGGCCATCCTGTCGATCATCTTCGGCTGCGTGGCGCTGGCCAAGCACGTCGGCAAGGGCCGCGCCATCGCCGGCATCGTGATCAGCATCCTGTCGCTGGTGCTCTTCGCGATCGTGGCGATCTGGTTCTGGAACGTGGTGCAGGACTGCGCCCACCTGCCGACCGCGCAGGCGGACCAGTGCTTCCAGGAACGTTTCCCCTGGATGAACGGCAGCCGCCGCTAGAGCGGCAGGTAATCCGACAGGTCGGCGCGGGATCCGCTGGCCGAGACCGCGCCCTTGGCCACGGCCTCGTCCCACGTCATCCGGCCCAGCGCGAGCGCGATCCAGGTGTGGCCGTCCATCTCGACCACGTTGGGCGGCGTGCCGCGCGTGTGGCGGGGCCCGGCGACGGCCTGCACGGCGGCGTACGGCGGCACGCGCACCTCGACCGTGCGGCCGGGGGCCGCGGTGGTCAGCTTGTCGAGCAGGTGGCGCACCGCCAGCCGGCCCGCGTCGCGCTCGGGACGCAGCCCCCGCTCGTAGGCGGTCAGCACGGCGGCCACGAGCGCGTCCGGCAGGGACGAGGCCGGGCCGTCGTAGGTCGGCTCCTCCAGGGCGACGAGTTGAGCGTCGAGAGCCGATCTCAACGATTCCGGGTCCATCTTGCGTCGTGCCACGTCACCATTGTCCTCCCTGGAATCGTTCATCGAGATGGAGATCGTCGTTCACCTGAGGTTTCGACGGTCACCGTAGCCTCCCGGCCGTAACCCCCGCACACCCCTTGGAGGACCTGTGGCGAACCCGAACGGGGGCAGGCGGCTCCTGCCGTTGCTCTCCACCCCCCACAAAGGCGGCCGATCCGCGCTGACCTGCCGGTTCCGCTGTGGCAACGCATGCGCCCACGAGGTGGCCAACACCTCCGAGAACGCCTACTTCGGCGACGTGGTGAAAGAGGCCCTTTCCCGGCGCGGCGTGCTGCGGGCCGGTGCGCTCGGGGCACCTGTCTCTT
>NZ_POUD01000247.1 GCF_003236395.1 Nonomuraea aridisoli
GTGGTGGAGCGGAGTGCCGGGGGAGGCTGGCCCGGCGCTGGCCGCCGCCGCGGTCGCGGCGCTGGAGGCGTACGCGACCGCCACCGCCCGGCACGGCCGCGCCGCGCTGGAGGCCGTCGTGGCCGACGGCGCGGACGGCACCCCCACCATGCGCATCGACGTGCTCGTCGAGGACGCCGTCCTGGCCGCGCTCGCTCCGTACGGGGTCAACGTGCTCACCGAGGAGACCGGCTGGGTGGACCACGGGTCGGCGCTGACTCTCGTCCTGGACCCGGTGGACGGGTCGGCCAACGCCGCCGCGGGCGTCCCGCTGTCGGCGTTCTCGGCGGCGGTGGCGCAGGACGGGGTGTTCACCGAGGCGCTGACCGTCTGGCTGGACACCGGCCGCAGCTGGTGGGCGGCGGCCGGCGTGCCGTGCCCGTTGCGGACGACCGGTCGCAGGGAGCTGGCGGGCGCGGCCGTCTCCCTGCTGCGTCCCCACCCGGCCAAGCCCGGGGCGGCGGCGGCCTGGTGGGAGGTGGTCAGAAGGGCGGCCCGCGTCCGCATCCTGTCCACGAGCTGCCTGGAGGGCGCCCTCGTCGCCCAGGGCGCGACGGACGCGTTCGCCGACGCCGGCACCGACACCCACCGCCTGGTGGACATCGCCGCCTCGGTCGTGCTGGCCGAAGCGGCGGGCGGCGCGGTCAGGGACGTCTTCGGCCGTCCCGTCGAGCTGGACACCGACCTCACCAGACGCTGGAGCGGCATCGTCGCGGCCACCCCCGACCTCGCCGACGAGCTGGCCCAGGTCATGCGCCAGGCGTACGAGGACCAGCCCCCCGTCCCGTGACCCCGAGACCGGCGGAGCTCGGGGGCACGGCCGTGACAACCGCCGGCGCGGGTCCTCCCATGTCGGCCTCCGGGCGGGACGCGAGCCCGGACGGCCGATACCGTCGTGTGCCATGGAGATCTGGATCAACCCCGCGTGCTCCAAGTGCCGCTCCGCCCTGTCCGTCCTGGACGCCGAGGCCGCCGAGTACACCGTGCGCCGCTACCTGGATGACCCGCCGGACGAGGCCGAGATCCGCGAGGTCCTGACCCGGCTCGGCCTCGAACCGTGGGACATCGCGCGGACCGGCGAGGCACGGGCGGCCGAGCTGGGCATGGACGCCTGGCCGCGCGACGCGCAGACCCGTGACCGGTGGATCTGCGCGCTGGCGGAGCACCCGATCCTCATCCAGCGGCCGATCATCACGGCCGACGACGGGTCCGCGGTGATCGGCCGATCCGAGGAAGCCGTACGAGACGCGCTCTCCAGGCCGTCCCCGGGGGACGCCGGGGCGTGAGGCCCGCGTGCGGTCACGGGGGCGGGAGCTCGCCTGAGCCCCGCGCCACCAGCTCCACCGGGACCTTCACCCGGCGAGGCGACGGCGCGGGGTTCAGGAGCAGGTCCACGGCGCTGCGGGCGAGGCGGGTCACGTCGTAGCGGACCACCGTCACGCCCGGGTTGAAGACGTCGGCCAGGGCGAAGTCGTCGAACCCCACGTACGCCGGCCTCTCCGGGCGTTCGCGCAGCGCCTGCAGGATGCCGATCGCCGCGCGGTTGTTGGTCGCGAAGAACGCCGTGGGCGGCTCGGGCAGGTCGAGCAGGCGGGTGACCTCCTGCGTCACCCGCCACGGGTCGAACACCCCGCGCACCACCAGCGCCTCGTCGGCCGCCACCCCGGCCGCCGCCAGCGCCGTACGGTAGCCGGTCGCCCGGTCGTGCACGGAGCTCAGCCCGTCGTCGTCGGAGACGAGCGCGATCCTGCGGTGCCCCCGGGCGAGCAGGTGCTCGGTGGCGGCGCGCCCGCCGCGCTCGTCGTCCAGCAGCACGACGTCGGCCCGCGCGAGCCCCGGCGGCACGCGGTCGACGAAGACCGTGGTCAGGCCGGGGTGCCCGGCCAGCCAGGCGTGGTCGGCCGCCGACGGGACGACGATCAGGCAGTCGACGCCGCGCGCGTACATCGACTCGATGAGCACGCGCTCCTTGCCGGGCCGCTCCTCGTACGAGCCGAACACCACCAGCGCCTCGTGCTCCGACGCCGCGGCCTCGACCGCGGCGGCCAGCCGCGAGGAGAACTCGTTGGCCAGGTTCTCCATCACCAGGCCGAGCGTCAGCACGGTCGCGCCCCTGGCCAGCCGGGCGGCGGCCTCGTTGCGACGGTAGCCGAGCGCGCTGATCGCCGCCTGCACCCGCCGCCGCAGCGGGGCCCGGACGTGCGGCTCGCGGTTGACGACGCGGGAGACGGTCTTGAGGCTCACGCCGGCGTGCCGTGCCACGTCCGCCATGGTCGGCCTGCGCGGGGCGGGACGGTCGCCGAGCTCGGGCCTTATGTCCTGCTCTGTCATAGTCTGCCCCCATGCATGATGACGAGTGGATCTGTGGCCGGCTGGGCGAGGACGAGCCCTGGATCCTGGGGGCGGTCAACCCGCCGGTGTTCGAGAACTCGCTGTTCACGTTCGGCTCGGCCGAGGAGCTCGGCGAGGCCATCAGGAACGAGGACGAGCGCTACGTCTACTGGCGCGGCACCAACCCGACCGTCGACCTCGCCCAGCGCAAGCTCGCGGCGCTGGAGCGGGGGGAGCGGGCCAAGTGTTTCGGCTCGGGGATGGGCGCCATCTCGGCGACGATCTCGTCGCTCGTGTCGGCCGGCGACCACGTGCTGGTGCTGGGGGCGGTCTACGGGCCGACCACGCAGTTCCTGCGCTACCTGGAGAAGTACGGGGTCACGCATACGCACGTCGACGACCTCGCGGGATGTGACAGCGCTATCAGGGCGAGCACCCGCCTACTGTACTTCGAGTCGCCGTCCTACATGGCGTACGAGGTGGTCGACATCGCCGAGGTGACCGCGTGGGCGCGGGAGCGGGGCCTGGTGACCGCGATGGACAACACCTGGTCCACGCCGTTGTTCCAGAAGCCGCTGACGATGGGCGTCGACCTCGTGGTGCACTCGTTGTCGAAGTACGTCGGCGGGCACAGCGACCTGGTGGGCGGCGTGGTCGTGGGGCCGGCCCGGCTGATCAGGCCGCTGGCGCTGACCGAGTACCAGCTGTACGGGGCCGCCATGTCGCCGCACGACGCGGCCAAGGTGATCAAGGGCCTGCGCACGCTGCCCGTACGGATGGCCGCCCACCAGGAGCGGGGCCTGGCCGTGGCCGCGTTCCTGGAGCGGCACCCGGCGGTCCGCTCGGTGAACCATCCCGGGCTGCCCTCGCATCCCGGGCACGCCATCGCGCTGCGCCAGATGTCGGGCTTCTCCAGCCTGTTCAGCTTCGTGCTCGACACCGACTCGCGGCAGGAAGTCGGTGCTTTCCTCGATAAATTGCGACATTTCAGGATCGGGGTGTCGTGGGGTGGGTTCGAGAGCCTGGTGAACGCGCCCGCGCTGACCGTCGAGGAGAGCGTCCGGGCCACCATGGGCGTCCCCGTCGGCCTCGTCCGCCTCTCGGTCGGCCTCGAACCGGCCGACACCTTGATCAAGGACCTCGACCTGGCGCTGGAGACCTTGGCATAAATCACATGATTGACCGTGGGAGGGGCGAAACGTAGCGTGATTTGACAGCGCTGTCTGTACAACGCTGGAGGCTCGTCATGAAAAAGCCCCTCCTGTCCGTCGCGGCCGCCGCCATGCTGGTGCTCGCGGGTTGCGGCTCCGGCTCCTCGTCCTCCTCCTCGGAGATCCGGCTCCGCATGATCGAGAGCCTGACCAGTCCAGAACGTACGAAGCTCATCAAGTCCCTGATCGCCGGCTTCGAGCAGGCCAACCCGGGCGTCACTGTCGAGCTCATCTCCCCGCCCCTCGACAGCGCCGACCAGAAGATCACCCAGATCCTGCAGACGAAGAAGGACCTGGACGTGCTGGAGGTACGCGACCACACGGCCAAGTCCTTCTCCAACAACGGCTGGCTGGCCGAGCTGCCCACCGACGCCTGGCCCGGCTGGTCGGACCTGACGGAATTGGCCCAGACGAAGGCCGTCGAGGTCGGCGGCAAGGCGTACCTGATCCCGTACGGCTTCTACCAGCGCACGCTGTTCTACCGCACGGACTTCGGCATGACGCGGCCCCCCACCACGTGGCAGGAGCTGTACGAGGCCGGCAAGCGGATGACCACGGGCGACCGGTACGGCTACGCCTTCCGCGGCGGCAAGGGCGGCGCGGACTACGCGGTCATGATGATCAGCGCGTACAACGGCGAGGCCCTGGACCCCGTGAAGTCCTTCTACCTCAAGGACAAGCGGACGATCTTCGCCACCCCCGAGGCGGCCCAGGCGCTCGACCTCTTCGTCAAGATCTTCAAGGAGGCGTCGCCGCCCGACTCGGTGGCCTGGGGCTTCCCCGAGATGGTGCAGGGCTTCACCTCGGGCGTCACCGGCATGCTCATCCAGGACCCCGAGGTGATCAGGACCGTCGAGGAGAGCGGCCTCGCCAACTGGTCCACCGCCCCCATCCCCAAGGGCCCGACCGGGTACGCCTTCCAGCCCGTCGGCTACGCCGGCTGGGGCGTGACCTCCTTCACCCGGCACCGGAACGAGGCCGTCAAGCTGGTGCAGTACCTGTCGGAGGCCGAGCAGAGCATCGCCTTCGCCAAGGGCAACTCCCTCATCCCGATCTCGAAGCAGGCCCAGGACGACCCGCAGTTCTCGCAGGGCGCGTGGAAGGCGTACCTGGAGGCGCAGCAGGACCCGAAGCAGGTGACGACGATCAGGCCGGTGGACTACCCGGGCTGGAGCCGGTTCACCGTCGACTCCGACCGCGACATCCAGGCCCTGATCACCGGCAAGACCACCGTCGCCGAGGTGCTCGGCAGGTGGGACGCCTTCTGGACGGACCAGGCCGGGAAGGTCTCTTGAGCGCGCCGCGCGTCTTCACCGCGCGCCGGGCCGCGTTCGTCGGGCTGTGCCTGCTGCCCGGCGCGGTGTTCGTGGCCGTGTTCACGTACTACCCGGTGATCCGGGGCGCGGTGATCGCTTTTCAGCGCTACAACCTGTTCGACCTGACCTCGACGCCGTTCGTCGGCCTGGAGAACTTCCGGGCGGTCCTCGGCGAGGACCGGTTCTGGACGGCGCTGCGCAACACCGGCACGTGGGTCGTCGTGTCGCTGTTCTTCCAGTTCTTCCTCGGCTTCGGGCTGGCGCTGCTGCTGCGCCGCCACTTCCGCGGCCGGGGGCTCTACCAGGCGTGGGTGTTCTTCCCGTGGGCCATGTCGGGGTTCCTCATCGGCCTGCTGTGGCGCTGGATGTTCAACGGGCAGTTCGGCGTGATCAACGACCTGCTGCTCAAGGCGGACGTCATCGACGAGCGCATCGGCTTCCTGGCCACCCCCGGCTGGGCGATGACCTCGGTCATCGTGGCCAACATCTGGTACGGCGTCACGTTCTTCGCCATCATGATCATGGCCGCGCTGCAGTCGGTGCCGAGGGAGTTGTACGAGGCCGCCGCGGTGGACGGCGCCGCGCGGCTGCGGCAGTTCTGGCACGTGACGCTGCCGCACATCCGGCCCACCCTGGCGCTGATCGTGCTGCTGCGGATCATCTGGATCCTCAACTTCCCCGACCTCATCTACGCCATGACCGGCGGCGGCCCGGCCGGCAGCACCGACATCATCACGACCTTCCTCATCCAGCAGGTCACCGGCGGCGACTACGGCCGGGCGGGCGCGGTGGGCCTGCTCGTGCTCGGCCTGCTGCTGTCCTTCAGCGTCTTCTACCTGAACGCCACCCGCTTCGAGAGGTCCAGATGAGGCGCCTCGCGACCGCGGCCAAGGTCGTCGTGCTCGGCGTCTGGCTGCTGGTGACCCTGTTCCCGCTCTACTGGATCGTCGTCACCTCGCTCAAGCCGCAGCCGGAGATCTTCTCGCTGCCGCTGCGCTACTGGCCGGGCGAGGTGACGTTCGAGCACTACGAGGAGCTGTTCTCGTTCGCCGACTTCGGCACGTACCTGGCCAACTCGCTGATCGTGTCGCTGGTCGCGGCGGCGGTGGTGACGGTGATCGGGGTGCTCGGCGGCTACACGCTGGCCCGCTTCTCCTTCCCCGGGCGCGGGGCGGTGATGCTGGCGTACCTGGTCACCCAGATGATCCCGCTGTTCATCGCGCTCGCGCCGCTGTACCTGCTGATGTCGGATCTCGACCTGCTCAACCGGCTCGCCGGGCTGATGCTGGTGTACGTGGCGATGCTGGTGCCGTTCGCGACGATCATCATGCGCGGCTTCTACGAGCGGGTGCCGGTGGCGCTGGAGGAGGCGGCCCAGGTGGACGGGGCCTCGCGGCTGGGCGCGATGGTGCGGGTGGTGATCCCGGTCATGCTGCCGGGGATCGCGGCGACGTTCATCTTCGGGTTCGTGCAGTGCTGGAACGAGCTCTTCCTGGCGATCACGTTCATCGACAGCGAGGACGCCAAGACCATCCCCGTGGCCATGAACTCGTTCATCACCCAGTACGACATCGACTGGGGCTCCATGGCGGCGGCCACGGTGGTCTCGGTGGTGCCGACGCTCGTCCTCTTCGCGGCCATCCGGCGCTACATCGTCGAGGGGCTCACCGCCGGGGCGGTGAAGGGCTGAACGGCATGACCGACCGCTCGTCGCGCGATACGGACCTTTCATCGCACGCCACCCCCAACTAATCGCCCGCCCGCAGCGGCTCGCCGAACAACGCCGTCACGGGCCTCCACGACGGGTAGGTTGCGCTCTTACGTTGGGCGTGATCCGCATCACAGTGGAGGTCTCGTGACGACCAAAGAACATGACGCATCGGTCTATGAACAAGTACAGGAGAGCAGCGAGTTCCAGGACCTGAAACGGCGATTCCGCCGCTGGACGTTCCCCATGACCGTGGCGTTCCTGGCGTGGTATCTGCTCTACGTGGTGCTGTCCGGCTGGGCGCGCGGCTTCATGGCGATCGAGGTGCTCGGCCACATCAACGTCGGGCTGATCCTCGGCTTGTTGCAGTTCGTCTCGACCTTCCTCATCGCCTGGGCGTACTCCAGGCACGCCGAGAGGAAGCTCGACCCGATCGCCGACAAGCTCCGCCACGAGGTTGAGGAGAAGTCCAAGTGAGCTCGACCACCCTGGGGATGATCCTCTTCCTCGCCTTCGTGGCCGCCACGCTGGGGATCACGTTCTGGGCCAGCCGCCAGACCAAGACGGCGGCCGACTACTACGCGGGCGGCCGGTCGTTCAGCGGCGTGCAGAACGGCCTGGCCATCGGCGGCGACTACATGTCGGCCGCCTCCTTCCTCGGCATCGCGGGCATCATCGCGCTGTCCGGCTACGACGGGTTCCTGTACTCGATCGGCTTCCTGGTGGCGTGGCTGGTCGCGCTGCTGCTGGTCGCCGAGCTGATGCGGAACTCCGGCAAGTTCACCATGGCCGACGTGCTGGCGTTCCGGATGAGCCCCCGCCCGGTCCGCACGGCGGCCGGCGTGTCCACGATCGTGGTCAGCATCTTCTACCTGCTGGCCCAGATGGTCGGCGCGGGCGCGCTGGTCGGCCTGCTGCTCGGCATCACCGGCGACGCGGGCAAGGCGTGGACGATCGTCGGCGTCGGCGCCCTGATGATCGTGTACGTGGTGTTCGGCGGCATGAAGGGCACCACCTGGGTCCAGATCGTCAAGGCCGTGCTGCTCATGGGCGGCGCCGCGCTGGTGACGCTGCTCGTGCTGGCCAACTTCGGCTTCAACCTCTCGGCCCTGCTCGGCCAGGCGGCGACGGTCAGCGGCCCCGAGGCCAACCCGCAGAGCTTCCTCAGCCCCGGCCTGAAGTACGGCACCGAGGCGCAGGGCCTGGCCGGCAAGATCGACCTCATCAGCCTGGGCCTGGCGCTCGTGCTCGGCACGGCCGGTCTGCCGCACATCCTCATCCGCTTCTACACCGTCCCCACCGCGAAGGACGCCCGCAAGTCCGTCCTGTGGGGCATCGGCATCATCGGTGTGTTCTACCTGCTCACCCTGGTCCTCGGCTTCGGCGCGGCGGCCCTGGTCGGCAGGGAGGCCATCGCCGCGGGCGACGCGGCGGGCAACACGGCCGCGCCGATGCTGGCCCAGCAGATCGGGCAGGAGATCTTCGGCGACGTCGGCGGCACGATCCTGCTCGCGCTCATCGGCGCGGTCGCCTTCGCCACGATCCTGGCCGTGGTCGCCGGGCTCACGCTCGCCTCCTCCTCCAGCTTCGCCCACGACCTGTACGCGCACGTCTTCAAGCGCGGCCAGGCCAGCGAGCGGCAGGAAGTCGTCGTGGCCCGCGTCTCCGCCTTCGTCATCGGCGCGGTGGCGATCGGCCTCGGCATCCTCGCCCAGGGACAGAACGTGGCCTTCCTGGTGGCGCTGGCGTTCGCGGTGGCGGCCTCGGGCAACCTGCCGGCGATCCTCTACAGCCTGTTCTGGAAGAGGTTCAACACCGCCGGCGCGGTCTCGGCCATCTACGGCGGCCTGGTCTCCGCCCTGCTGCTGGTGATCTTCTCGCCGGTCGTGTCGGGCTCGGAGACGGCGCTGTTCAAGACGGCCGACTTCGCCTGGTTCCCGCTGAGCAACCCCGGCATCATCTCGATCCCGCTGGGCTTCCTGTGCGGCTGGATCGGCACGGTCCTCAGCAAGGAGTACAACGCCGCCAAGTACGCCGAGATCGAGGTGCGCTCGCTCACCGGCGTCGGCGCGGAGAAGGCCAGCGAACACTAGACCTTCCTCCCAGCAAGGCGCCCGTTCCCTGCCCCGGGGGCGCCTGCACGCAGAGGGCCCGGCCGCGACGCGCGGCCGGGCCCTCTCGCGTGTACGGAAGTCCCGGCCGGGAAGATGGTGTGGGCGTTCCAGGGCGGTGTCCCACATCGCCGCGGCCACTTAACGACACGGAAACGCAGTGATATGAGTGGTTGACGGGATTTCAGCGGTATGGGTACGTTCTCAGATGTGTGAACGTTGCCACACCGGCCTGGCGCCACGTGGCCGTCATCAGCCTGCCTCGTGCCCCGCTTGATCAGTGTGGAGGCGTAACCCCCATGAGAAGCCCGTTCGTCCGCTGGTCCGTCCTGTCGGTGTCGCTGGCGCTGGCGCTCACCTCCTGTGCCAAGGGCACCGGCGGCGCGTCCGCGCCCGCACCGTCGGCCGGCCAGTTCAACCCCGGCGCCACCTTCGACGGCACCATCACCGTCATGGGCTTCGGCGCCACCGACGAGATCGGCTCGACCCGCGTCGAGCTGGCCGAGAAGGCGCTGGGCGGCGCGGAGGTGAAGCTCGTCGAAGGCGACCTCGACATCCAGCAGTTCCTGTCGTCCGTGGCCGCCGGCGATCCGCCGGACGTGATCTACGCCAACCGCGACCAGATCGGCACGTTCGCCTCCCGGGGCGCCATCGTGCCGCTGACCGCCTGCATCCAGGGCGAGCAGATCGACACCTCGATGTACAACAAGAACGCCCTCGCACAGGTCACCTTCGGCAACGAGATCTGGGGCATCCCCGAGTTCAACCAGGTCCAGATCACGATGGCCAACGCCGACCTGCTCAAGGACGCCGGGCTGGCCATCGAGGACGTCAACGGCTCCAGCTGGGAGAAGGTCACCGCCGCCGCGAAGAAGTTGTACAAGGCGCCCGGCGGCAAGCTGCGGGTGGTCGGCTTCGACAGCAAGCTGCCGGAGTTCCTGCCGCTGTGGGCCAAGGCCAACGGCGCCGACCTGCTGTCCGCCGACGGCAGGACCGCCCAGCTCAACAGCCCTCAGGTGGTGCAGGCGCTGGAGTTCGCCGTCGGCGTCTACGACGCCCAGGGCGGCTTCGCCAAGGTCAAGGCGTTGCGCGACTCGGCCGACTTCTTCGGCAAGGGCAACCAGTTCGCCTCCGGTGAGCTGGGCGCGATGCCGATGGAGCAGTGGTACGTCAACGTGCTCAACGACGTCTCGCCCAAGGCGCCGCTGGTGTTCGACACCTTCCGCACCCAGCAGGGCGAGCCGCTGGCGTACTCCTCCGGCTCCTCCTGGGCCGTCCCGCGCGGCGCCAAGAACCCCGGCGCCGCCTGCCGCTTCGCCAAGACCATGACGCTCGTCGAGTCGTGGAAGGCCGCCGCCGAGGCCCGCCTGGCGGAGCGGAAGAAGGAGAACAAGCCGTTCACCGGCGTCCTCACCGGCAACGTCAAGGCCGACGAGGAGATCGAGAAGATGCTGACCTCGGGCGGCGAGCCCTGGGACTCGGGCGTCAAGGCCTTCTACGAGGCCAACGACCACACCTTCAGCCTCCCGGCCAACCCGGCCGACTCCGAGTTCAAGACCGCCTGGCAGGACGCGGTGAACCGGGTGCTCAACGGCCAGGAGGAGCCCAAGGAGGCGCTCGACAGAGCCCAGCAGGACGCGCAGGCGGCCCTGGACAAGGCATGGGCGAGCTGGACGAAGCGTACGAACTGACATGGCCTCCACCCGGACACCGCGCCGGCGGACCATGCGGTTCATCGAGACCCGGGCGGCGCTGCTGTTCATCAGCCCCTGGCTCATCGGGTTCCTGATCTTCACCGCCTGGCCCGTCATCAACAGCGCGTACCTGTCGCTGACCGACTACGACGTCATCAACGACCCGAACTTCGTCGGCTTCGACAACTACGTGACCCTCTTCGAGGATCCGAAGGTCGGGCTCGCGCTGCGTAACACGTTCATCTACACCGTGATGTCGGTGCCGGCCCAGCTGATCGTCTCCCTCGGCCTCGCGCTGCTGCTCAACAGCGCGACGAAGGCCAGCGGCTTCTTCCGCACGGCCTTCTTCCTGCCGAAGATGACGCCGCCGGTCGCGATCGGCATCCTGCTGCTGATGCTGTTCAACGGCCAGAGCGGCCTGGTCAACGGCTTCCTCGGCGTCTTCGGCATCGACGGCCCGGCCTGGACGACCGACCCCGACTGGATCAAACCGGGCCTGGTCCTGATGAACCTGTGGACGGTCGGCTCGTCGGTGGTCATCATGCTGGCCGCGCTGCGCGGCGTCCCCCAGGAGCTGTACGACTCCGCCCTCGTCGACGGGGCCGGCTGGTGGAAGCGCACGCTGCGGATCACCGTGCCGATGATCAGCCCCACGCTGTTCTTCCTGTTCATCGTGGACAGCATCAACGCCCTGCAGTCGTTCACCGAGGCGTACACCGCCTTCTTCGGCTCCGGCAACACCACCTACAGCAACGACGCGGCGCTGTTCTACGCGATCTACCTGTTCCAGCAGGCCTTCGAGTTCCTGCACATGGGGTACGCCTCGGCGCTGGCCTGGCTGCTGTTCATCGTGATCATGGCCATCACGGCCGTGCAGATGCTGGTGACCAGGCGGTTCGTCCACTACGAAGGGGGCAACCCGTGAGGCGGCTCGGCAAGGTCCTCGTCTGGGCGGCGCTGATCGCCTTCACCGTCGCCTTCATCTACCCGTTCATCTGGTTGCTCAGCGCGTCGTTCAAGCCGCGCAGCGAGGTGTTCGACCACCGAATCCTGCCGGAGACGTTCACCTTCGACAACTACATCCAGGTGTGGCACGAGGCGCCGCTGGCGTTGTGGATGTTCAACACGCTGCTGGTGACCGTGCTGGCCGCAGTGGCCGTGACGATCACCAGCGCCATGGTGGCGTGGGGGTTCGCCTACTTCCGCTTCCCCGGCAGGGGCCCGCTGTTCGGGCTGGTGCTGGCCACCATGATGCTGCCGGGCGCCGTCACCATGATCCCGGTCTTCCTCATCTGGAACTCCCTCGGCATGGTCGGCACCCTCACCCCGCTGTGGGCGCAGAACCTGTTCGGCAGCGCGTTCTACATCTTCCTGCTGCGGCAGTTCTTCCTCGGGCTGCCGCGCGAGCCGTTCGAGGCGGCGAAGATCGACGGGGCGAACAACTGGCGCATCTTCACCCGCATCGCGCTGCCCTTGTGCAAACCGGCGGTCGTGGTGACGCTGCTGTTCGAGTTCCAGGCGGCGTGGACGGACCTCATGCGGCCGCTCATCTACCTGCGCGACTCCACCACCTTCACCGTGCCGCGCGGGCTGAAGGCGCTGCTCGACCAGTTCGGCTTCGGCGGGGAGTGGCACTGGGAGATCGTCATGACCGCCAGCGTGATCACCACCATCCCGATGATCATCCTGTTCTTCATCGGCCAGAAGCACTTCGTCAAGGGCATCGCGACCACCGGCGGCAAATGATGAGTTTTCCCGAAGGGTTCCTGTGGGGCGCGGGCACGTCCGCGTACCAGATCGAGGGCCACCACGGCCGCGGCGAGTCGGTGTGGGACGTGTTCTGCCGGCGGCCCGGCGCGGTCGAGGGCGGCGGCGACGGCTCGCGGGCCTGCGACTCGTTCCTGCGCTGGCGCGAGGACGTCGCGCTGGTCGGGGAGCTGGGGCTCACCGCGTACCGCTTCTCGACCGGCTGGTCGCGGGTCATGCCGGACGGCGCGCACCCCGACCCCAAGGCGCTCGACCACTACGAGCGCTTCACCGACGCGCTGCTGGAGGCGGGCGCCGAGCCGGTGCTCACGCTCAACCACTGGGACATGCCCGCGTCCCTGACCTGGGCCGAACGCTCCACGGTGGACGCCTTCGCCGCCTACGCCGAGGCGGTCGCGGGCCGGCTGGCCGACCGCGTCACCTGGTGGATCACCCAGAACGAGCCGTGGATCATCGCGCTGCTCGGCTACCAGCTCGGCCTGCACGCCCCCGGCGTCGCCGACCTGGGCACGGCGGTCAGGGCCGGCCACCACGTGCTGCTCGGTCACGGCGCGGCGGCCGACGTGCTGCACGCGCACCCGGGGACGAAGGCGGGCGCGGCGCTCAGCCTCTTCCCCTGCGACCCGGCCACCGGCAGCGCTGAGGACCGGGCGGCGGCCGAGGGCAGCGACGGCTACGTCAACCGCTGGTACCTCGACCCGCTGCTCGGCGACGGCTACCCCGCCGACATGCGGGCGCACTGGGAGCGGGCGCTCGGCCACGGGCTCGACTTCGTCCGCGACGGCGACGAGGCCGCCATCGGGGGCCGCAGCGACTTCCTGGGCGTCAACTACTACACCCGGCGCGTCATGGCCGCCGCACCGCCCGACCCGTTCCCCTGGCGGGTGGTCGGGCCCACCGGCGACGTGGCCAGGACCGACGAGGGCTGGGAGATCAGCCCCGGCTCGCTGCGCGACCTGCTCGCCGGGCTGAGCCGCCGCTTCCCCGGCACCCCGCTCATGGTCACCGAGAACGGCGGCGTCTTCGGCGACGCCCCCACCCACGACGGGCAGGTGCACGACACCCGCAGGATCGCCTTCCTGCGCGACCACGTCGAGGCCGTCCGCCAGGCCCTGGAGGCGGGCGCCGACGTGCGCGGATACCTGCACTGGTCGCTCATCGACAACTTCGAGTGGGCGCTCGGCTACCGGCCCAGGTTCGGGCTCGTCCACGTCGACCACGCCACCGGCACGCGTACCGTCAAGGACTCCGGGCGCTACTACGCCCGGCTCATCGCCGCGGGCGGCGCCGCCCCCGCCCTGCCCAGGATCGAGGCTTTCGGTTAACCCATGCGGATCACCACCACGGACGCGGCCTACCACCTGGACAGCGGCCACTACCACCTGACCGTCTCGCGTACCGACCCCAGCGCGGAGCTGGAAGGCTGGATGACGCTCAGCCTGATCGCCTCGGCGCACACCAGGGGCGGGCGCGACGAGACGTACGAGACCCTGCCGCCCGTGCTCGCCGAGCGCGGCGACGTCGCGGTCTTCGACTTCCCGCAGCGCAGCACCGAGTGGGACAGCAAGATCGTCCGGCTCACCTGCACGCCCGAGACGATCGCGGTCGAGGTGCGGATCGAGGGCCACGGCGTGCTCGGCGACGTGACGCTGCTCGGCGGGCGGGCCGTGCTCAACACCCGCGCGTCCGGAGTGTTCCGGTCGGGCGTGCACGCGCGTGGCGTCTTCAGCCCCACTCCCGCCCAC
>NZ_POUD01000248.1 GCF_003236395.1 Nonomuraea aridisoli
GGTCGGGGATGGTGGCGGTTATGCGGTGGTGGCGAGGGTGGCGCTGGTGGTGAGGAGGGCGGCGCCGGTGGTGGTCAGCAGGGCGCCCAGGCCGATGACCAGGGTGGTGACCTGCCAGGCCTGGTAGGCGTTCAGCAGTGAGGCCCGCAACATCTGCCCCATGAAGGCCGTCTGCCGCAGCCCGGACAGCTTCTCGTCCTCCTCGCCGGCCGCGAACAACTCGGCGCTGACCTCCGCGTACGACCGCCCGCCCGTGGCGGCCAGCACGTTGCGCCCGATCACCTCGGCGTACGCCCTCGCCTGCGGCCCGGTCAGGACCGGCGCGCCCTGGCGGACGGCCGGCCCCTCACCGGGAAAGGTGATCGACTGCCCTCGCAGCTCGAGCCTGATCTCGGTACGCGCCTTCCACCCCTGGACGGCCATGACCGGCCCCGCCGCAGCCATCGCGGCCCCGGCGACGCCCAGCAACACCACCGCCGCCGTCCGGACAACACTCATCTCTCACTCCTCACCCCGGAACGCCCGGGTCACGGGATCTTCCTCGCTGAAGGGCACGGTCCAAGCCTCGGCCCCGGCCGCCCGGTCCGGGCAGGGACCAAAGTCCCTCGTCACCGGCCCGATGGACCATCGATCACCGGGACGCCGAGCAGTATCCCTTCATATCAAGTAGGAATAATTGACTATCCCGGAGGAGAGGCCGTACATTGCCGCCATGACAGAGGATCGCCACGTCCGCAGGTCCCGCCCGCACACGTCGAAGCTTCCGGGTGACCTGTACTGGTACGACCTGCCGGACGACGACGTCGAGCCCGAGCCGTCCGCGCTGCGCCGGTGCCTGCGGCGGTGGTGGCCGTGAGCCGTGACGGTGTGGTCGCGCTGGTCGGCAACCCGCGTCCCGGGTCCAGGACCCTGGGCGCGGCAGTCGAGATCGCCGAGACCCTGGTCAAGGAGGCCGGCCACGACGATCCGGTCACCTTGGTCGACCTGTCGGCCCTCGCGCCTCGGCTCCTCGCGCCCGTGCCGCCGCCGGAGGTGACGGCGGTCCGCGAACGGGTCGCCGCGGCGAAGGTGCTCGTCGTGGCCGGCCCCACGTACAAGGGCACCTACACGGGACTGCTCAAGGTGTTCCTGGACGGGCTGCCGTCGCGCGCCCTGGCCGGCACGCTGGCGCTGCCCGTGCTGGTGATGGGCGACCCGCGGCACGCGCTCGCCGTCGAGGTCCACCTGCGCCCGCTGCTGGTCGAGCTGGGGGCCGCCGTCCCCACGCCCGGCCTCGCGCTGCTGGAGGCCGACCTCCCGCGGCTGCGGGAGGTGCTGGAGCCCTGGCAGGCCGCGGTCGCGCCACAGGTGCGCGCGGCGCTCGCGGAGCGATGACCGTACGGGGCTGAGATCCCGGCGATGGCGATCGGAAAACCATGACCACCGCAGAGAACGTCCAAAGAAAGGTCGGCGTCCGTGCCCAGCTCCGAGCCCTCGCCTAGGCTCGCGCCCATGTCGATCAACGAGAACACCCTGCTGCCCCGCCCCGATCGAGCGGTGGTGGCGATCGAGCCGCCGGCCGCGCAGGAGGGGTACTGGGCGGGCGCGCCCAGCGCGGTCGCCGCCGACGGGCTGATCTATCTCGCCTACCGCCTGCGCCGCCCGGTCGGCCACGGGCGCGGGTACGCGGTCGTGGTCGCCCGCTCCGCGGACGGCGAGCGCTTCGAGACCCTGACGACGATCACCCGCGAGCGGATGGACGCCGAGTCGCTGGAGCGGCCCTCGCTGGTACGCCTGCCGGACGGCCGCTGGCGCCTCTACCTGAGCTGTGCCACCGAAGGCACCAAGCACTGGCGGGTGGAGGTGCTGGAGGCGGACGACCCGGCCGCGTTCGACGAGCGCTCGCGGGTCACCGTCCTGCCCGGTGATCCGAAGACCGGGGTGAAGGACACGGTGATCGTCCGCCGGGACGGCGTCTGGCACCTGTGGGCGTCCTGTCATCCGCTCGCCGACCCGGACGAGGCCGACCGGATGGTGACCGACTACGCCACCAGCGCCGACGGCCTTCACTGGACCTGGCACGGCACCGCGCTGAGCGGCCGTCCGGGGCTGTGGGACGCGCGCGGCGTCCGCGTCAGCGCGGTGCGCTTCGACGGCGAGCGGGTGCTGGCGTTCTACGACGGCCGGGCGAGCGCCGCGGAGAACTACGAGGAGCGCACCGGCATCGCCGCCGGCGCCGACCCGGCCGCGCTGACCCCGCTGGGCGAAGCGCCCGCCGCCCTCTCGCCGCACGGCGGCGGGGGCCTGCGCTACCTGGAGATCGTGGACCTGCCGGCCGGCGGAGTGCGGCTGTACTACGAGTACACCCGTCCCGACGGCGCCCACGACCTGCGTACCGAGCTGAGGTGATCAGGACCGGCGGCCGTTGCGTGACTGGCGCTGGCCCGGCGGCCTGGCGCCGACCAGGCCGCCGGAGCGTTCCCGGGGGCGCAGCCAGTCGCTGAAGTCGTCCCCCGTGACCTGTTCGAGCAGGCGGACGTCGTCGGCGAAGTACGGGATGAGCCGCTGCCGCTGCTCCCACGACAGCGGCCGGCGGGCCGGACCGCGGCGCTGGAGCAGGCCCTCGACCGGCCCGCCCAGGGCCCTCGGCAACCGCCTGCGTATGGCCGACAGCAGCAGGTGCCGGGGGCCCGCGTCCGGGTGCGCGGTGACGTTGTCGCGGGGGACCTCGGTGAGCAGCCCCTGGCGTACGCCGAGGAAGGCGCAGATCCGGTCCAGCGTCTGGGCGGGCCGGTCGACGAGGTCGCGGTAGCGGAAGACCAGCACCTGCTCGCGCGGGAACAGCGCGAACAGGTGGGCGAGCTGCTCGCCGTAGCGGCCGAGGCCGACGTAGTGCCAGAAGTGCGCCCACCCGTCGGCGACGCGCCGAGGCTCGGCCTCGCAGGCGCGGACGAGGTCGCCGATCGGTTCCAGTCCGGCCGACCACAGGTGGGTCCAGTTGGAGTGGGCCCGCTCGACCGGGTCGCGCAGGATCACGATGAGCCTGGCGTGCGGGACGGCGGCGTGGATGCGCCGCTGGGCGGCCAGGTCGTACAGGTAGAAGGGGGTCGACTCCCCGGTGAGCGTGCCCGGGGGCGCCTCGGCGAACAGCGCCTCGTAGTCCGCGCGCCGCCAGACGTGCTCCCGGTACGTCTCGGCGTCGCCCGGCCCGCCCCGGTCGGGCGGCGGGCCGTCGGTGAGGAAGAACTTCGGCTCCTTGATCCTGGACAGGAACAGGTCCGGGTGCTGCTGCAGCGCGGTGTGCAGGGCCGTGGTCCCCGCCTTGGGCACGCCCGCGATCAGGAAGTCGGGCAGGGGCATGTCGTCCTCCCCGGGAAGGGCATCATTACCGAATTTTCCTACCAAATGTGTCGGACTTTCAAGTATGGACCCGAAGGGCTTTCCCTCAAAACCAGTAGGAAATATTGACTTATGGCGGACCGCGACCTAGCGTCGTACGCATGAGCCAGGGTTTCCTCCTGACCAGGCGCCCGCACGTGGACTTCGGCCACGTCGCCAGCGCGCAGTGTCGTTGATCACGGACCCGTAGCCCGCGGGCGCCGCCGCCCGCCGTCACCCTCGTGCCTCCGGCGTGGCCGACGACGCCTGCGCCTCAGTTCGGCTTCCCGCTGCCGGCGAACCGCCGCCAACGCGGAGCACGCCTTCTCCCCGTGAGGAACTCTCTCGTGATCGTGCCATCAGTGACATCCGGCCCCGGCAGGGCTGGGCCGCCCCGCGCCGTGGGCGCCGAGCGGTTCCGGCGCACGCTCGCCGCGCACGCCAGCGGCGTCGTGATCATCACCGCGCAGAACGGCGGCGTCCCCGTCGGGCTCACCGCCACCTCGTTCTCCTCCGTCAGCCTCGAACCGCCGCTCGTCTCCTTCTACGTCGACCGTTCCTCCACCACCTGGCCGCGGCTGGGCGCGGCCGGCCACTTCGCGGTCAACATCCTGGCCAGTGACCAGGCCGAGCTGGCGGCCAGGTTCGCCCGCAAGGGCGCCGACCGCTTCGCCGCGCCCACCCGCTGGCGCCCCGGCCCGCTGGGCGCCCCGCTGCTCGACGACGTCTCAGCGCACCTGATCTGCCTGCCCTACGACAGGGTCACGGTCGGCGACCACATCCTCGTCGTCGGCCTGGTCGCCGAGGCCGCCGTGCACGGCTCCGGCCGCCCGCTCCTCTACCACCAGGGCCGCTTCGGCCGCTTCCTGGCCCACCCCGACTCCTGAGACCTCGGAGGCACCTGTGTCCCTCGACACCCGGACGCCGGCCTACGCGAGCGCGGCCGACCACGCCGCGTACGGCCACTACGGCCCGGGCCGGCTGCACCTTTCCCCAGGCTGGGACCGCCCGATCTACCCGTTCCAGGGCAGGATCACCGACGACGGCTCCAGCGGCTTCCGCGCCGAGCCCGGCCGCTACCACCTCTACGTCGCCTGGGTCTGCCCGTACGCCCACCGCGCCGCGATCGTCCGCAAGCTCAAGGGCCTGGAGGACGTGGTCTCGCTGTCCTACGTGGACGACGAGCGCGACGGCCGCGGCTGGGCCTTCAGGGAACGCCGCGGCCCCGACCCGGTCAACGGCTTCACGCTGCTGGAGCAGGCCTACGACGCCACCGAGAAGGGGTACGCCGGCCACATCTCCGTCCCGGTGCTCTGGGACCGGCGCACCGGCGCGATCGTCAGCAACCACTTCCCCGACATCACCATCGACCTCGCCACCCGGTTCGAGCGGTGGGCCCGCGGCCCGGCCGACCTCTACCCGCAGGCTCTGCGCCCCGAGATCGACCGGCTGAACGCGTGGATCCACCGCGACGTCAACACCGGTGTCTCCCGCGTGGCCCACGCCGCCACCGAGCAGGACCGCGAGCGGGAGCGACACACGGTCGTGGCGGCGTTGGAGCGGCTGGACGAACGCCTCGCCGAGCAGCGCTACCTGACCGGCGGCACGATCACCGAGGCCGACGTGCGGCTGTGGGTGACCCTGGCCAGGTTCGACGCGGAGTACAACCGCGGCCATCTCGTCAGCGAGCGCGAGCTCGCCGACTTCGAGCACCTGTGGCCGTACGCGCGCGACCTCTACCAGCGCCCGGCCTTCCGGGAGACGACCGAGGGGCTGCCCGCCGGCTGGGACGCCCCGCACGGGCGGGGCCGATGACCCGCAAGCGGGTCCACCTGGCGGCCCACTTCCCCGGGGTGAACAACACCACCGTCTGGACCGACCCGCGCTCCGGCAGCCAGATCGACTTCGCCTCGTTCGCCCATCTGGCCAGGACGGCCGAGCGCGGGAAGTTCGACTTCTTCTTCCTGGCCGAGGGGCTGCGGCTGCGCGAGCTCAAGGGGCGCGTCCACGACCTCGACGTGGTGGGCCGGCCCGAGTCGCTCAGCGTGCTCAGCGCCCTGGCGGCCGTCACCGAGCGGCTCGGCCTCGCCGCGACCGTCAACGCCACCTTCAACGAGCCGTACGAGCTGGCCAGACGCCTGGCCACGCTCGACCACCTGAGCGAGGGCCGGGCCGCGTGGAACGTGGTGACCACCTCCGACGCCTTCACCGGTGAGAACTTCCGCCGCGGCGGCTACCTCGACCGCTCTCAGCGGTACGAGCGGGCGGAGGAGTTCGTCCGGCTGGCGCGCGAGTTGTGGGACTCCTGGCGGCCGGGCGCGGTCGTCAACGACCCCGAGGCCGGGCGGTTCGTCGAGGAGGGAGCCATCGGGACGGTCCGGCACCACGGCGCGCACTTCACCGTCGAGGGCCGCTTCACCCTGCCCCGCGGCCCACAGGGCCACCCGGTCGTCATCCAGGCGGGCGACTCGGACGAGGGCCGGGAGTTCGCCGCCGCCAACGCCGACGTCATCTTCACCCCGCACGGCAGGCTGGAGGACGGCAGACGGTTCTACGCCGACGTCAAGCGCCGCCTGGCCAGGTACGGCCGCGAACCCCACCAGCTCAAGATCATGCCGGGCGCGACGTACGCGCTCGGCGACACCGAGGAGGAGGCCGCCGAGAACGCGGCGGCCATCCGCAGGCAGCAGGTCGGCCCCCAGACGGCGATCGCGTTCCTGGAGCAGGTGTGGGGTCGTGACATGTCGGCCTACGACCCGGAAGGGCCGCTGCCGGAGGTCGAGCCGGACCTGTCGGAAGGCGTCTCCCAGGGCCGGGTGCCGCTCAAGGACCGCGCCGCCGTGGCCGCCAAGTGGCGTGCGCTGGCCGAGGAGAAGAACCTGACGATCCGGGAGCTGGTCATCGAGGTCACCGGGCGGCAGACGTTCGTCGGCACCCCCGAGAGCGTGGCCCGGCAGATCGACGAGCACGTGCGGGCCGACGCCGCCGACGGGTTCATCCTCGTGCCGCACCTGACGCCGGGCGGGCTGGACGAGTTCGTCGACCGGGTGGTGCCGCTGCTGCAGGAGCGCGGCGCCTTCCGCGCCGACTACACCGGCGCCACCCTCCGTGAACACCTGGAGCTGTCATGAGGCTGCACCTCGCCGTGGCGCTGGACGGCGCCGGCTGGCACCCGGCCGCCTGGCGGGAGTCCCCGTCGGACGTCTTCTCCGCCCGTCACTGGGCCGCCCTGGCCGCCGAGGCCGAGCGCGGGCTGCTCGACTTCGTCACCATCGAGGACGCCCTCGGCCTGCAGTCCACCGCGCCCGACGGCGACGACGACCGCACCGACCAGGTGCGCGGCCGGTTCGACGCCGTGCTGCTCGCCGCCCGGCTGGCCCCGCTCACCCGGCGGATCGGGCTGGTGCCGACCGCCACCACCACACACACCGAGCCGTTCCACGTGGCCATCGGGATCGCCACGCTCGACCACGTCAGCGGCGGCCGGGCCGGGTGGCGGCCGCGCGTCTCCGCGACCGCCTCGGACGCGCGGCACTTCGGCCGCAGGCGGTTCCCGCTGGACCCGGACACGCACGTACGGGACCTGTTCGCCGAGGCCGCCGACGCCGTCGAGGTGGCGCGGCGGCTCTGGGACAGCTGGGAGGACGACGCCGAGATCCGCGACGTGGCCACCGGCCGGTTCATCGACCGCGACAAACTTCACTACATCGACTTCACCGGCCGGTTCTTCTCGGTGAAGGGGCCGTCGATCACGCCGCGGCCCCCGCAGGGGCAGCCCGTGGTGACCGCGCTGGCCCACGCGCGGCTGCCGTACGAGTTCGCCGCGTCGAGCGCCGACGTCGTGTACGTCACGCCGCACTCCGCCGAGCAGGCCGGCGCGATCGTGCGGGAGATCAAGGAGCTGTCCGGCGAGCTGAAGATCTTCGCCGACCTGCTCGTCTTCCTCGACGACGACGCGGACGACGCCGCGCGGCGCAAGGGGCGGCTCGACGAGCTCGACGGGGCGGAGCTCGCCTCCGACGCCGCCGTCTTCACCGGCACCCCCGCCCGGCTGGCCGAGGTGCTGCTGGAGTGGCGCAGGGCCGGGATCCAGGGGTTCCGGCTCCGGCCCGGCGTGGTGCCGCACGACCTGTGGCAGATCACCCGCCGCCTGACGGCCGAGCTGCGCGGGCACGGCGCGTTCCGCCACGAGTACGAGGCCGGCACGCTGCGCGGGCTGCTCGGCCTGCCCCGTCCGGCGAGCCGCTACGCGGAGGTGTCATGAAATTTCTGGCCATCACGTTGATCGTGCACAACGACGACCGGTCACCCACCGCACGCTTCCGCGAGGTCGTCGAGAACGCGGTGCTGGCCGAGGAGCTCGGCTTCGACGGCTTCGGCGTGGGGGAGCGGCACGAGCGGCCGTTCATCTCCTCCTCGCCGCCCGTCGTGCTCAGCCACATCGCGGCCAGGACGTCCAGGATCCGGCTGTTCACCGCGGTCACCACGCTCAGCCTGCTGGACCCCGTACGGGCCTACGAGGACTACGCCACGCTCGACCACCTGTCGGAGGGCCGGCTGGAGCTGATCATCGGCAAGGGCAACGGCGCCGCGCAGGCCCGGCTGTTCCACGTCACGCCCGAGGACCAGTGGGAGCGCAACCAGGAGGCCTACGAGCTGTTCCGCCGCCTGTGGCGGGAGGACAAGGTCACCTGGGAGGGCAGGTTCCGCCCGTCGCTGACCGACGCCGAGACCTGGCCGAGGCCGCTGCAGCGCCCCATCCGGGTCTGGCACGGCAGCGCCACCAGCAAGGAGTCGGTGGACCTGGCCGCCCGCTACGGCGACCCGCTGTTCTCCGCGAACGTCACCAACCCCGTCGAGCCCTACGCCGAGCTGATCGACCACTATCGCGAGCGCTGGGCGCACTACGGCCACGACCCGGCCGAGGCGCTGGTCGGGGCGGGGACGGCCGGCTACTACGCGGCCCGCACCTCGCAGGAGGCGGTCGAGACGTACCGGCCGATCTTCGAGGCCCGGCTGGAGTTCCAGCGCCGACCCGGGCTGCCGATCGTCTTCCCGACGCTGGAGGACGCCATCGAGCGCAGCTCGATCCTGGTCGGCAGCCCGCAGCAGATCATCGACAAGGTGCTGCGCTACCACAAGCGCCTCGGGCATGAGGTCATGCACCTGCACGCCGACGCCGACGGGCTCACGCCGCGACAACATCGCGACGCGCTGGAGCTCTTCCAGGCCGAGATCGCGCCGGTGCTGCGCGCCGAGATCCCCAGCCGGCCGTTCCCCGGAGGAGCCGCATGACGCTGTCCATCCTCGATCTCGCCCCCATCCCCTCGGGCCGGACCGCGGCCGACGCGCTGCGGAACACCCTCGACCTCGCCCGCCGCGCGGAACAGTACGGCTACCGCCGCTACTGGGTCGCCGAGCACCACTTCGCGCCCGGCGTGGCGAGCTCGGCCCCCGCCGTGCTGATCGCCCTGCTGGCCGCGGCCACGTCCACGATCCGCGTCGGGTCGGGAGCCGTGCAGCTCGGGCACCAGACCCCGCTGTCGGTCGTCGAGCAGTTCGGCCTTATCGACGCCCTCCATCCCGGGCGCGTGGACCTCGGGATCGGCCGGTCGGGGCAGCGCCGCGCCGAGCTCGCCAGGGCCGAGCTGCCCGGGAGGAGGCCCGCCAGGGTCGTGGACGGGCTGCTCATCCCGCCGCCGTTCGACCTCTCCGGGCTCGTCAAGCACCCGCACCTCGTCCACCAGGCCACGCTCCTGCAGCAGCCCGGCGCCCGCACACCCGACTTCGCCGGCCAGATCGACGAGGTGCTCGCCTTCCTCGGCGGCGGTCACGAGGCGCACGCCGTCCCCGGCGAGGGCGCCGACGTGCAGGTGTGGATCCTCGGCAGCAGCGGCGGGCAGAGCGCCCAGGTGGCGGGGGAGCGCGGGCTGCCGTTCGCGGCGAACTACCACGTCAGCCCGTCCAGCGTGCTCGAGGCCGTCGAGGCCTACCGGGAGGCGTTCAAACCGTCCGGCGCGCTGGCCGAGCCGTACGTGATCGTCTCGGCGGACGCGGTCGTCGCGGACGACGAGACGCGCGCCCGCGAGCTGGCCAAGGGCTACGACCTGTGGGTCCGCAGCATCAGGACCGGGGCGGGCGCGATGCCGTACCCCACGCCGGAGGAGGCCGACGCCCACGTGTGGACGCGGGCGGACCGGGAGCTGGTCAAGGACCGGGTCGACACCCGCTTCGTGGGCTCGCCCGGCCAGGTGGCCGAGGGGCTGCGCGTGCTGCGCCGCGTGACCGGGGCCGACGAGGTGCTGGTGACCACCATCACCCACGGCCACGAGGACCGCGTGCGCTCGTACGAGCTGCTCGCCGAGGCGTGGGAGCGACCATGAGACGCCTGATCCCCATGTTGTTGCTCGCCCTCGCCGCGTGCGGCGCCCCGCCCGCGCCGAGCGCCCAGGGCACGGCGCTGACCTGGGCGATCGAGACGCAGCCGATCACCCTGAACCCGCAGCAGTGGTCGCAGAACAAGGCCAGGCTGCTGGTGTTCAACCAGTTCGACGCGCTGCTGTCGAAGACCGAGGACGGCTCGTTCCGGCCGTGGCTGGCCAAGGCGTGGACGGTCTCGGACGACGGCCTGACCTACACCCTCGACCTGCGCGACGACGTCACCTTCCACGACGGGGAGAAATTCGACGCCGCCGCCGTCAAGGCCAACCTCGACCAGTTCCGCGTGCCCGGCTACAACCCCGCGGTCGCCGCGATCCAGCTCAGGGCCTTCGACGAGGCCGAGGTCGTGTCGCCGTACCGGGTGAGGATCACGCTGAAGGAGCCGGACGCGCTGTTCCTGGACTTCCTCGCCTCGCCGTACGCCGGGCAGGTCTCGCCGAAGTCGTTCAAGAGCGCCGAGGACCTCAAGTTCGGCGGGCCGGACCTGGTCGGGACGGGCCCGTTCATCCTGGACCGGTACGTGCAGGGCCAGGAGATCCACTACCGCCGCAACCCCGCCTACGCCTGGCCGCCCGCCGGAGCGGAGCACCAGGGGCCCGCCCACCTGGCGGAGATCACCTACCGGTTCCTGCCCGAGGCGGCCGTCCGCGTCGGCGCGCTCACCTCCGGCCAGGTGCAGGTCATCGAGGGCGTGCCCGCCACCGAGGCCGCCCTCATCGAGAGCGACCCGGAGCTGAGGCTGCGGACGGCGCTCAACTCCGGCACCGCCTACGCGTACTACTTCAACACCTCCCACCCGCCCTTCGACGACCGCCGCGTACGCGAGGCGTTCCGGGAGGCCGTGGACGTCGAGGCGGTGCTGAGGTCCGTCTACCGCGGCACCGCCACCAGGGCGTGGAGCATCGTCGGCGAGGCGAGCCCCTTCTACGACACCACCCTCAAGAACGCCTACGGCGGTGACGTGGCCAAGGCCAACGCCCTGCTCGACGCCGCCGGCTGGAAGGAGCGCGACGCCGAGGGCTTCCGCGTCAAGGACGGCAGGCGGCTCACCGTCCGCGAGGTCGCCTCCGCGCCGTTCGTCAGGGACCGCCGCGACGTCCTCGCCCAGGCGATCCAGGCCCAGGTCAAGCAGAACGCCGGCATCGACCTCCAGGTGCGGATCCTCGACCAGGGCAGCGCCCAGAAGGCGTGGGACGACGGCGCGTACGAGCTCTTCGGCAACTCCCGCGGCGACTCCGACGCGGGCGCCGCGCTCAACCTCATCCTGCCGGAGCAGGGCGCCATCAACCGCACCCACTTCGCCGACCCCCAGGTGGACGAATGGCTCGCCGCCGCGTCCGCCGCCTCCGACCCGGCCGAGCGCGAGGAGCTGTACGCCAAGGTCCAGCGGGCCGCGGTGCTGGAGCACGCCATCGTCTTCCCGATCTACGTCCCGGCCGACCAGATCGCCGCGCACAAGAGCGTGCGGGGACTCCGTTTCGACCCGGCCTCCGGCACCCCCGCGAGCGCGTACGACGTGCGGATCGACACATGATCAAGCGGTTGGTCACGGGCCTGGCCGTCCTGTGGGCCGCCGCCACGGCCTCGTACGTCGCGCTGCTGCTCGCCCCCGGCGACACCGTCGACATCCTGGTCGGCGACGGCCCCGACACGCCGGAGATCAGGGCGAGGATCGTCGCGGAGTGGGGGCTCGACCGGCCCGAGATCGTGCAGTACCTGTCCTACCTGTGGCGGCTGCTCCACGGGGACCTCGGCCGTTCGTACCAGCTCCAGCGCGGGGTCGGCGAGATCCTCGCCGGCCAGGTCGGCCCCACCGCGCAGCTCACCCTCGCCGCCGCCGGGACCGGGGTGACGCTGGCCGCGGTCATCGCGCTCGTCACGGCGGGCCGGGGGCGGTGGGCGCGCGGCGCCGCCTCGGCGGCCGAGCTTGTCTCGGTGTCCGTGCCGCCGTTCCTCATCGGGATCGTGCTGCTGTCGGTGTTCTCGTTCACGCTCGGCTGGTTCCCCGTCTCAGGGGCACAGGGACCCCGGGCGCTGGTGCTGCCCGCGCTCGCGCTGGGCCTGCCCGTCGCGGGCGTGCTCGGCCAGGTGCTGCGCGGCGGGCTGGAACGGGCGCTGGAGCAGCCGTTCGCCGTGACGGCCAGGGCGCGCGGCCTCACCGAGCGCGCCCTGGTCGGCCGGCACGCCCTGCGGCACGCGCTGATCCCAGCCGTGACGCTGGCCGGCTGGTTCACCGGGACGCTGCTGGGCGGCGCGGTGATCACCGAGGTGCTGTTCGGGCGGCCGGGTCTCGGCCAGGTCGCCATGCAGGCCGTGACCGGCCGGGACATGCCCGTCGTCATGGCCGTCGTCCTGCTGGCCGCCGTCGTGTACGTCACCCTCAGCACGCTGCTCGACCTCGCCTACCGCGTCATCGACCCCAGGATCAGGGGGTGAGCCCGGCATGATCCCCCAGCGCGTACGGCTCCTTCGCGGCCGTGCTCCCGGATCCCGCCCGGCCACCCGCGAGCCGCGCACGGGCACGGCGGCCGTGGCGGCCGTGCTGGTCCTGCTCGGCGTCGCCGTGGCCGCGCCCGGCCTGCTCACCGGCGTCGATCCGCTGGCCGCCGACCCGCTGGGCGCGCTCGCCCCGCCCGGCGCCGGGCACTGGTTCGGCACCGACCACCTCGGCCGGGACGTGCTGGCCAGGGTCGTCCACGGCGCCCGCCACTCCCTCACCATCGGGGTCGCCGCCACCACCCTGGCTGTCGGCTCCGGCGTGCTGCTCGGCCTGGCCGCCGGGCTGTCACCGAAATGGCTGGACGAGGCGCTGGCGCGCTCGTTCGACGTGCTGTCCACGCTGCCGGAGCTGCTGCTCGCCCTGCTCGTCGTGGCGATCACCGGCCCCGGCACGGGCAACGTCATCGTCGCCATCGCCATCGCGCAGATCCCGAACTACGCCCGCGTGATCCGCGCCCAGACCTTCGTCGTGCGCCGCTCCGGCTATGTCGAGCAGGCGCTCACCTTCGGCCGCTCCCGCCTGGCGATCACCGCCGGGCACGTGCTGCCGAACGTGCTCGGCCCGATTCCCGTGCTGGCCACCATAGGCCTCGGCCAGGCCGTCATCGCCGGCTCCGGGCTCAGCTTCCTCGGCATGGGGCCGCAACCCCCGGCCGCCGAGTGGGGCGCCATGCTCTCCGAGGCCCGCAACTACCTGCGAGTCGCCTGGTGGGAGGCGCTCTTCCCGGGCCTGGCGGTCACGCTCACCGTCGTCTGCCTGACCGTCGCAGGACGTCGCCTGCAGCGCCGCTTCGAGGGGAGAACACCATGACCTCGCTGATCACCGTGGAGGACCTGCGCGTGCGGTTCGGCGACGCCGAGGTCGTCCGCGGCGTCTCCCTGTCGGCGGACCCCGGTGAATGCGTGGCGATCGTCGGAGAGTCCGGCTCCGGCAAGAGCGTCACGGCGCGCACGCTGCTGGGCCTCGCCGGACCCGGCTCGGCCGTGCGCGCGGCGCGGTTCCACGTGGCGGGCCGCGACGCGCTCGCCTTCGGCCCGCGCGACTGGCGGCGGCTGCGCGGCCGCTTCGCCGGTCTCGTGCTGCAGGACGCGCTGGTCTCGCTGGACCCGCTGCGCACGGTCGGCGCCGAGATCGCCGAGGCGCTCGCCGTCCACGACGTGGTGCCGCGGGCCGGCCGCGCCGAGCGGGTGCGGGAACTGCTCGACGCGGTCGGCGTGCCGGAACCGGCCCTCCGCGCCGGGCAGTATCCCCACCAGCTCTCCGGCGGGCTCCGGCAGCGGGCGCTGATCGCCTGCGCCATCGCCGCCGACCCCGGGCTGATCATCGCCGACGAGCCGACCACCGCACTCGACGTCACCGTCCAGGCCCAGATCCTGCGGCTGCTCGCCGAACGCAAGGCCGCCGGCACCGCGCTCCTGCTGATCAGCCACGACCTGGCCGTGGTCGCCTCGATCGCCGACCGCATCCTCGTCATGAAGGACGGCCGGATCGTCGAGCAGGGGCCCGCCCGGGACGTGCTGGCCGCGCCCGCGCACGACTACACGCGCGCGCTGCTGGCCGCCGTCCCCTCCGCCGCCTCCCGCGGCACCCGGCTCGCCACCGGCGCCCCGGGC
>NZ_POUD01000249.1 GCF_003236395.1 Nonomuraea aridisoli
CACCCCAGGTACGCGGCCCCGCCCATGACCATGAAGACCGTCTCGTCCAGCGGTGTGGAGAAGTTGTAGTGGCTGCGCACGCCGCGCGCGGCCTGGAAGACGATGGCCGAGATCTCCGGGACGACGAACCCGCCCACGACGACCGTGCCCAGCCACCACAACGTGCGCCGGAACCGTCCGGCCCGGCCGATCATCCAGGCCAGCGTGATCGCGTACAGGCCGAACGACACCGCGAACTTGAACGGTTTCAGCCACACCGCCTGACCCAGCAACGTCCGCTCGTCGACCGCGAGGCCGGCCACGCTGACGGCGGCCAGCACCGCCATGGCCGCCGCGCAGGCCGTGAGCGGCCCGTGCCAGTGCTCCCGCCGCTGCCGCAGGATCTCCATGATGTCTCCTTCACCTCGACCGGCCTCCAGCCTCCCGGCGGGCGAAGCCGCAGGCCAGAGACCTGATCACGAGGACGGCATGACATCGTCACGAACCGGACGTCCTGCGGCGGAAGCACCGAGACGGCGCTGTGATCTTCGCGCCCCATACTTCCCTGGTGATCCGCCGAACCCTTGCCGTCCCGGCTCTGGTGCTGCTCCTCGCCGGCTGCGGCCTGTCGTCCCTGGTGCCCTTCCGCCGTTTCACCGTGCCGAGCGAGTCCATGCAGCCTACGATCATGGCGAGTGCGGTGATCATGGTCAGGACGACCGATGAGTACGCGCCCCGCCGGGGAGACGTCATCGTCTTCGACGCGCCCGCGTACTGGCATGACGGCCGCTCCGGGCTGTCCCACGTCTCGCGGGTCATCGGGGTGCCGGGGGCCGAGGTGGAGTGCTGCGACGCGAGCGGGCGGCTGCTGGTGGACGGGGCGCCGCTGGAGGAGCCGTACCTGGCGGAGTCGCCCGCCTCCCGGCTGAGGTTCCAGATCCGGGTGCCGCAGGGCCGGATCTGGGTCATGAGCGACAACCGTGACGTCGCCCTGGACTCCCGCAGCCACCGGGGAGGCGGTGGTGACGGAACGATCGCCGTCTCCGACGTCATCGGTGTGGTGGACCTGTCGTAGCGGGCGCGTCAGGGGCCGTATCCGTCCGATTCGGGAGCGCTGTTAGGGTGTGCCCGGTCTAGGACGAGCCGGTCTGGTGTGGGCCGGTCCCGGCGGCCGGAGGGAATGATCATGGGACGCGCATTCCTGTTCTGGCATCCCTCGCAGGTCGTGGTGCTCGGCTTCGGCCTGGCCGTGACGGTCGGCACGGTCCTGCTCGCGCTGCCCGCGGCCACCACGTCGGGGGAGTCGGCGGGCTGGCTGGTGGCGCTGTTCACCGCCACCTCGGCCGCCTGCGTCACCGGGCTGGCCGTCGTCGACACCGAGTCCCACTGGTCCACCTTCGGCGAGGTGGTGATCGCCGGGCTCATCCAGGTGGGCGGGCTCGGCATCATGACGCTGGCCACCGTCTTCACGGTGATCATCTCCGGCCGGATCGGATTACGCGCCAAGTCGTTCGCGCAGGCGGAGACCAAGACGCTCAGCATGACGGACATCCGGGCGGTCGTCAGGAAGGTCGTGCTGTTCAGCCTGGCCTGCGAGGCGGTCGTCGCGATGGTGCTCGCCGGGCGCTTCTGGCTCGGGTACGACGAGTCGTTCGGCCGCGCCCTCTACCTCGGCTTCTTCCACGCGGTCTCGTCGTTCAACAACGCCGGGTTCGCCTTGTGGTCGGACAACCTCATGAGGTTCGTCGTCGATCCGTGGATCTGCCTGACCATCGCGGCGGCGGTCATCGTCGGCGGGCTCGGGTTCCCGGTCGTGTTCGAGCTGGTCAAGCAGTGGCGTCACCCCCACCGCTGGTCGGTGCTCACCCGGGTCACCGTGGTGGTCACGGTGGTGCTGCTGGTCGGCGGCACCCTCGTCCTGCTCGGCACGGAGTGGCACAACCCCGCGACGCTCGGCCCGCTCGACGACCCCGGCAAGTTCCTGGCCGCCTTCTTCGCCGCCGTCATGCCGCGCACCGCGGGCTTCAACAGCCTCGACATCTCCCAGATGTACCCCACGAGCTGGCTGGCCACCGACCTGCTGATGTTCATCGGCGGCGGCAGCGCCGGCACCGCGGGAGGCATCAAGGTCACCACGTTCGGACTGCTGGCCTTCGTCATCTGGGCCGAGATGCGCGGCGAGCCGCAGGTGAACGTCGGGCACCGGCGGCTGCCCGAGGCGGCCCAGCGGCAGGCGATCTCGCTCACCCTGGTCAGCGTGGCACTGGTGGCGGTCTCGACGTACCTGCTGCTGGCGCTCACCCCGCACAGCCTCGACCGGGTGCTCTTCGAGGTGGTGTCGGCCTTCGGCACGGTCGGCCTGTCCACCGGCATCACCGCCGACACGGGGGTGGCCGGTCATCTGCTGCTGGTGCTGCTCATGTTCATCGGCCGGACCGGGCCGCTGACCCTGGGCTCGGCCCTCGCGCTGAAGGACAGGACCCGCCGCTACCAGCTCCCGGAGGAACGGGTCATCATCGGCTGAGCTCCTTCTCGGCCAGAGCCCGGCGCGCCTCGCCGGCGACGACCCGCCGGTAGCCCTCCTCGCCGAGCCCCAGCACGTGCCGCAGCGCCAGCGTGTACGCGTGGTCGAACGCCTTGTCGGCCGGCATCTCGATGTCGGGCGCCACGCCCACGCCCTCCCAGTTGGTGCCCGTCACCGGGTTGATGGCGCGGCCGGTCGGGATCGCCGACTTCAGGTGCGGGCCGACCCGGTGGCGTCCGCCCGGATGGGCGCCGCCCCTGGTGCGCTCGCCCACCACCGTGGCCCGGCCGCGCGTCTGCAGGTCGTAGGCCAGCTCCTCCGCGCCGGAGAACGTCTCGGCGCTGGTCAGCACGTAGATCGGCTTGTCGGGGCCGAAACGCGGGCCTGGCACGTACGGCAGCGTCCAGAACTGCATGGTCTCGCCGCTCGGCCGGTCGAAGATCGAGTTGAGATGCGTCTGCGGCCAGCCGGTGGGGAACAGGTACGAGCAGATCAGGCTCACCATGCCCGGCGCGCCGCCCCTGTTGCGGCGGACGTCGAAGATCAGCACGTCGGTGTCGGCTATCAGCGTCATGGCCGCCGCCGCCCGCTCGCCCGCCATCTCCGGAGCGTGGAACAACCTCGTGTCGAGATAGCCGACGTTGCCCGGCAGGCATTCGACGCGGGCGACGCCGTAGCCGGACAGCGCCATCTCCTGCCGGTACGCCTCGAGGTCGAAGGCGTCGTGCTCGACCACCTCGTCCACGCTGTGGAGCAGCCGCAGGTGCTTGTCGCCGTTGACGGACTGCAGGTCGGCGGTGACCGCGGCGGCGAAGTCCTCGTCCGTCTCGATCCCGGCGTACGCGCCGGCGGCCAGCCGCTCGCGCAGGACGTCCGCGACCTGCTCGGCCACCTCGGGGAAGACGTAGTGCTCCTGGAGCTGGGAGCAGAGGGTGGCGATCTCGGGGGTCCACTTCATCCGAGTACATTAGCCCGGCTCCGCGCCTGTGCCCGGCCGGGGCCGAACTCTCAAGAAGGCGTATCGATCGGGCCCCTGCGCGTCAGGATTTCGTAGAGAAGACGCTGCCACGGGGTGGCTCCGGCGGAGAGTGGAGAACACACGCTCTGGAGGAGACCATGACCATCGGCGCAGACCTCGTCGAGCCGCCCCATACCGGCAACCGGTGCAGCCTCGGCATGGAGCAGTTCCACCACCCCCGTCCCGTCTGCCTGGGCGAGCGGAAGCGGCCGTGCCCGACCCCGCAGCGCAGGCGGCTCATGGCCGGGCTGACCGGGCGCGTGCTGGAGCTCGGCGCGGGCGACGGCGTCAAGCTCGCCTGCTACCCGCCCGCCGTGGACGAGGTCGTGCTCGTCGAGCCCGACCCGTTCCTGCGCGCGGCGGCCAAGGCGGTCGCGGCCGACGTGCCGGTGGCGGTGCGCGTCCTCGACGGAGACCTGGCGTCGCTGCCCGTCCCCGACGCCTCCTGCGACGCCGTCGTCTGCTCGCTCATCCTGTGCTGCGCCCCGGACGCGCGCGCCACGCTCGCGGAGGTGCGCCGCGTGCTGCGGCCGGGCGGCGAGCTGCGCTTCTACGAGCACCAGCGCTCCGGCATCCCGCCGGTGGCGCTGGCCCAGAGCCTGCTGACGCCGCTGTGGGCCCGCGTCTGCGGCGGCTGCCGCCCGGCCAGGGACGTGGTGGCCGAGCTGGGTCGTGCCGGGTTCGCCGTGCGCAGCCTCCACCGGTTCGCGTTCCGCCACGTGGGCCACGTGCTCGGCGCCGCCCGCCCTGCTTGATGGGAACGGCCCCGAGGCGTAGCGTGACTGATGACCAGATTTGGTCAACCAGTCAGAGCGAGGTGAGTGGTGGAGCGGGCGGACCGGATCCTCGACGCCGCCGAAGAGCTGATCCTCCGGCACGGCTACCGCAAGGTCACGGTCGAGGACATCGCGGCCCGGGCGGGCGTGGGCAAGGGCACGATCTATCTGCACTGGCGCACCAAGGACGAGGTGTTCGAGGCGCTCCTGCTGCGGGAGTCCATCGAGCTGGTCGAGGAGTTCATCGAGATGATGCGCCGCGACCCGTCGCTGGTGCGGCCGCACCGTTTCGCCCGTGAGTCCCTGATCGCCATGAGCCGCAAGCCGCTGCTCAAGGCGATGTTCACCACCGACCTCGACCTGCTCGGCAGGCTGGCCGAGCACCGGCTGCGCAGCCACGACCTGCTGGCCGCCGAGCGCGTCCACGAGGTGTCCGACCGGTTCGGGCTGCTGCGGACCGACGTCCCCCACCGTTCGTACACGATGACCGCCGCGCAGACCGGCTTCTACGTCTTCGACGGCCTCGAGAGCGGCGAGACCGAGCTCGACGTCGAGGCCAGGGCCGAGGCGCTCGCCTTCACCGTGCGGCAGGCCTTCGAGCCGGCCGCCGAACCACCCGACGAGGTGCTCGCCGCCGCGGCGGAGGAGTACATCTCGATCTTCCAGGAACTGATCCTGCCCTACCGCAAGTGGATCTACGACTAAGGAGGGGCGATGGCCGACATCGTCCAGCGGTACGACATCCCCAAGCAGCACACCTGGCTGCACGGGCCGCGCACGGGCGACCCCGTCGAGTTCGACGCCGGCGCCGGCATGTGGAACGTGTACGGCTTCCACGAGACGCAGGAGGTGCTCGGTGACCCCGCGACCTTCTCCTCCGACACCATGCGCATCATCCCCAAGGAGATGCTGGCCTCCTTCGAGGACTTCTCCCTGGAGGGCTTCCTCACCCAGATCGACCCGCCCGAGCACGGCAAGCTGCGCAAGCTCGTCAGCAGCGCCTTCACCCGCAAGGTCGTCGCCGACCTGGAGCCGCGGATCGCCGAGATCACCGGCGAGCTCCTCGACGCCGCCCGGGAGCGCGACCGCTTCGAGCTGGTGACCGACCTGGCCTACCCGCTGCCGGTCATCGTCATCGCCGAACTGCTCGGCGTCCCGGCCGGTGACCGCGCGCTGTTCAAGCGGTGGGCCGACGCGCTCTTCCAGCGCGAGGCCAAGGTCTCGCTCAACGAGCGGGACGCCGCCGCCGAGGCCGAGGTGCAGGCCGCGATGAAGCCGTGGCGGGAGATGTACGACTACCTCCAGGCCCACGTCACCGAGCGCCGCCGCGCACCCCGCGCCGACCTGCTCACCCGGCTGGTGCAGGCCGACGTGGACGGCGAGCGCCTGCCCGACGAGCAGGTGGTCAACTTCGGGATCATCCTGCTGCTGGCCGGCCACATCACCACGACGATGCTGCTCGGCAACACGGTGCTCTGCCTCGACGCCTTCCCCGAGCAGCAGGCACGGGTCCGGGCCGACCGGTCCGCGATCCCGGATGTGATCGAGGAGTCGCTGCGCTACTTCACCCCGTTCGCCGCCGTGGGCCGGTCCACCATGCGCGAGGTCGAGCTCGGCGGCGTGACGATCCCGGCCGACCAGATGGTCATGGTCTGGCTCGCGTGGGCCAACCGCGATCCGCGGCAGTTCGCCGCCCCGGCCGTCTTCGACCCGGGCCGCGACCCCAACCCCCACCTGGCCTTCGGCCGCGGCATCCACTTCTGCCTGGGCGCTCCGCTGGCCCGGCTGGAGGGGCGGGTGGCCCTCGACATCCTGCTCGACCGGCGCGCGGAGCTGCGTACCGATCCGGACGACCCCGTGAAGTTCATCCCCACCCCGACCATGACGGGCGTGCGCCGGCTCCCGCTGCTCTGATCAAGCACGGGTGGCCGCGGACAGGCGGCCGAGGATCTCGGTGAGGGTGGCGGCGCTGGTCGCGAAGTTGAGCCGGGCGAAGGACGCGGAGCCGATCGCGGTGTGCTGCGTGAACTCCGCGCCTTCGCTGAGCTTGACCCTCGCCAGGCGTTCCAGGCGGGTGGCGGGCTCGTCGGCGAAGGGCCCGCCGGAGAAGTCCAGCCAGCTCAGATACGTGCCCTGCGGCGCGTGATGGCGGGCGTCCCACGGCAGGCCCGCCGCCCACTTCGCGACCAGGTCGCGGTTGTGCTCCAGCGTGCGCAGCAGACCGGCCAGCCAGTCGTCGGACTCCCGCCAGGCGGCCACCGTGGCGACCCGGCTGAGCACGCTCGGCGTGCCGAAGAAGTCGAGCGGGGCCCTCTCCAGCGAGGCGCGCAGCCGGTCGTGGCCCACGTGGGCGACGGCGCAGCGCAGCCCCGCGATGTTGAACGCCTTCGTCGCCGAGGTCGTCGTGACCGTGCGCGCCGCGGCGGCCTCGCCGAGCGAGGCGAACGGCACGTGCCGGTGCGGCGCGTACACCAGGTCGGCGTGGATCTCGTCGGACAGCACCACCAGGTCGAGCTCCTCGGCCGCCGCCGCGAGCGCGCACAGTTCGGCGCGGGTCAGGACGCGACCCGTCGGGTTCTGCGGGTTGACGACCACGAGCATGCGGCAGCCCTGCTCCCGCAGGCGGGCGGCCAGGTCCTCCGACGGCGGACGCCACCCGTCCGCCTCCCACGTCATCGGCAGCGGCACGATCCGCCGCCCCGCGCGGGCGATGCTGGCCAGGAACGGCGGATAGGCGGGCACGTGGATCGCCACGCCGTCTCCCGGCGCCGTGGCGTACTCGATCATGACCTGCAGGATCTGCAGCAGGTCGGTGAACACCCGCGTGCGCCCCGGCGCGGGACGCCACCCGTGGCGCGCGGCCATGCGCTCCTCGAACGCCGCGACCACCGGGTCCTCGCCCGGCCAGTACGGGTAGCCGAAGTCCGCGCGCCGGGTGACGTCGATGAGGGCCTCCTGCACGGCGGGCGGCACGCCGAAGTCCATGTCGGCGACCCAGGCCCCGATGGTGTCCGGCGGCAGGGAGCCCCACTTGACGCCGTGCCCCGAGCGCAGGCGTGCGACGTCGACGCTCTCGAAGGCGTTCACCTGGCCGCGTCCTTCCCGGCGAGGATGGCGTCGCGCAGGATCTCCATCTGGCCGTGGTGCTGGGCGAGCTCCTCGTAGACGTGCAGCAGCGCCGCCCCCTGGGTCAGCTCCCGGGCGGGGCCGGCGAACGACGCGGGCGGCGTGCCCCGCAGCGGCCCGGCGGGGACGGCCGCGCGCACGTCCTCGGCGAGCCGGGCGCGTGCCGCCGCCACCCGCTCCAGCAGGGGGCCGACGGGGCCGGAGCTGGTGAACTCGGCGTCGCGGTCGCGCTCGATCGCACGTGCCGCCACGAGCGCCCCCGCCCAGTACGACATCACGCCCAGGCAGTGCGTGAGCAGCGCGTACGGCGAGTTGGCGCCGGGCTGCGGCCGGACGTTGGCCAGGTCGTCGCCGAGGTCCGCCACGATGCCGGCCATCCCGTCGAGGGCGCGGCCGGTGAAGTAGAGGTAGTCGTCGTCGGTGATCACATGGGCTCCTCGGCATGTAACCGGCTCAGTAGGTGTCATCAAGCTTGTGGCAGACTCCGGTAACCCGTCAAGATGGTGTCGTGAGCTTCCTCTTCGTCAGCGGAAACCTCGCCCTCGACTTCGCGGGCACGCTCAAATGGCGGCGCGGCGAGCCGGAAGAGCTTCTCGCCGCACCCGCCGACCTGGGGCGATGGGCCGTCGAGGCCGGGGTGACGACGGAGCGGCCGTCCGTGGGCGCCGCTGATCTGCGGCGGCTGCGCGCGCTGCGCGAGGCCGTCTACCGGCTCGTGACCTCCGCCATGCACGGCCGCCCCTGGCCGGACGACGACCTGCGCCTGGTCAACGCCGAAGCGGAAGGGGCGCCGCCGCGGCTGCGCCTGACCCCGGCGGGGGTCGTCCGTTCGGGCGACGCGGGCGCGCTCGCCTCCGCCGTGGCGCGCTCCGCCGCCGAGCTGCTCGGCGAGATCGGCGGGCTGCGCGTACGGGAGTGCGCGCGGGAGGAGTGCACGCGCATCTTCGTCGACCGCTCCCGGGGCGGCAACCGTCAGTGGTGCGGCATGGAGGAATGCGGCAACCGGGTCAAAGTGGCCAACTACCGCTCCCGCCGGTCGGGCACCGCCCCCCTCGGGGCGGCGCGCGGTCAGGACCCGCCGGTGAGCCGCTCCAGCACGTCGGAGAGGTGAGGCGGCTCCACATGGTCGGGCAGCGTCGCCAGCTCGGCGGGGGAGAACCAGCCGAAGCCCTGGTAGGTGCCCGACTCCTCGGCGGTCAGCGCGCTCGGCGTGACCTCGGGGCGGCCCGAGAACCGGGCCAGGTAGAACGGCTCCACCTTGACATAGCGGACGCCTAGCCAGGTGAAGTCACGCTCGACCGGCACCCAGCGGTCGATCACCGCCGCGCCGGGCAGCCCGGTCTCCTCGGCCAGCTCGCGGCGGGCCGCCTCCAGCGGCGTCTCGCCGGGATCGATGCCGCCGCCCGGCGGCTCCCACAACACCTGCCCGCTGACGGTGTCCTTCCAGCGCATCAGCAGCACGCGGCCGTCGCCGTCGAGGCAGAGCACCCGCGCCGCGGGCCTGTCCTGCGCCATGCGGCCTCCCCGTGTCAGCGAACGTGAAGCTGTCCTGAAGCAGATCGTAAGCCCGGCCGCCCACCATGAACGCATGACAGAGCACACGAGCGGCTACGCCCCCGTCAACGGCATGCGGATGTACTACGAGGTGCACGGGAGCGGCGAACCGCTGGTCCTGCTGCACGGCGCCTTCTCGGCGATCGGCACCTCGTTCGGCGCGCTGCTGCCGCACCTGGCCGAGAGCCGGCAGGTCGTCGCGCTGGAGTTCCAGGGACACGGGCGCACGGCCGACATCCACCGCCCGCTGTCGTCCGAGCTGCTCGCCGACGACGTCGCGGGCGTGCTGGAGCACCTCGGCATCCCGAAGGCCGACGTGTTCGGCTACAGCCTCGGCGCCGACGTCGCCTTCCACCTCGCGCTCAAGCGGCCGGAGCGGGTTCGCAAGCTCGTTCTCGCCGCCTTCTCGTACGCCGCCCACGGGCTCCACCCCGGCCTGTCGGACGGGTTCGAGAACCTGCGGCCCGAGCATCTCGCCGGCTCGCCCTTCCACGAGGAGTACCTGCGGCTCGCGCCCCGGCCGGGTGACTTCGCCGAGCTGGTGGAGAAGGTGAGCGCCTTCTCACGCGACGTGCGGGACTTCACGGCCGACGACGTGCGCTCGCTGGCCGCGCCCGCGCTGGTCGTCATCGGCGACTCCGACATCGTCAGGCCGGAGCACGCCGTCGAGCTCTTCCGCCTGCTCGGCGGCGGCGTGGTCGGCGACCAGGCGGGCCTGCCCGCCTCGCGGCTGGCCGTGCTGCCCGGCACCACGCACGTGACGCTCGTGCACCGGGCGGAATGGCTCGCGTCGATGGTGGCCGACTTCCTGGACTGAACGCGGCGACGCCGCCCGGTGCGAGCCCGGGCGGCGTCTCATGGCGGTCGATGGGCGCCTGTCGGTGGGTCGATCGGCGCCGGTCAGCCAGTGCCGGTCAGCCGGTGCCGGTCAGTCGGTGCCGGCCTCCATGGCGGCCTGGTCGAGCAGGGCCTCCTCGTCGGGGGCCTCGCCGCGGGAGGCGATGGCCTCGGCGCCGCCCTCCGGCATGTCGCCGATCAGCTCGGCCGCGGTCGTCTGCGGAGTGCCGAGCAGCGACGGGTGCGGGCTGCCGACCATGCCGAGCGCGGCGTACTGCTCCAGCTTGGCCCGGGAGTCGGCGATGTCGAGGTTGCGCATCGTCAGCTGGCCGATGCGGTCGACCGGGCCGAACGCGGAGTCCTCCGTACGCTCCATGGACAGTTTGTCGGGGTGGTAGCTGAACGCCGGCCCCGAGGTGTCGAGGATGGAGTAGTCGTCGCCGCGGCGCAGCCGCAGGGTCACCTCGCCGGTCACCGCCATGCCGACCCAGCGCTGCAGCGACTCGCGCAGCATCAGCGCCTGCGGGTCGAGCCAGCGGCCCTCGTAGAGCAGCCGGCCCAGGCGACGGCCCTCGACGTGGTAGGCGGACAGGGTGTCCTCGTTGTGGATGGCGTTGACCAGCCGCTCGTAGGCGGCGTGCAGCAGCGCCATGCCGGGCGCCTCGTAGATGCCGCGGCTCTTGGCCTCGATGACGCGGTTCTCGATCTGGTCGGACATGCCGAGGCCGTGGCGGCCGCCGATGGCGTTGGCCTCCAGCACCAGGTCGACCGGGGTCGGGAACTCCTTGCCGTTGATCGTCACCGGGCGGCCCTGCTCGAAGCCGATCGTGACGTCCTCGGCCGGGATCTCGATCGCCGGGTCCCAGAACTTCACGCCCATGATCGGGTCGACGGTCTCGATGCCGGCGTCGAGGTGCTCGAGCGCCTTGGCCTCGTGGGTGGCGCCCCAGATGTTGGCGTCGGTCGAGTAGGCCTTCTCCGTGCTGTCGCGGTAGGGCAGGCCGTGGGCGAGCAGCCACTCCGACATCTCCTTGCGCCCGCCCAGCTCGCTGACGAAGTCGGCGTCGAGCCACGGCTTGTAGACGCGCAGGGACGGGTTGGCGAGCAGGCCGTAGCGGTAGAACCGCTCGATGTCGTTGCCCTTGAAGGTGGAGCCGTCGCCCCAGATCTGCACGCCGTCCTCCAGCATGGCGCGCACGAGCAGGGTGCCCGTGACGGCGCGGCCGAGCGGCGTGGTGTTGAAGTAGGCACGGCCGCCGGAGCGGATGTGGAACGCCCCGCAGGCCAGGGCCGCGAGCCCCTCCTCCACGAGCGCCGCCCGGCAGTCGACCAGGCGGGCCACCTCCGCGCCGTACGCGGTGGCGCGGCCGGGCACGGACTCGATGTCGGGCTCGTCGTACTGGCCGATGTTGGCGGTGTAGGTGCAGGGCACTGCACCCTTCTCACGCATCCACGCGACCGCAACCGACGTGTCGAGGCCGCCGGAGAAGGCGATGCCGACACGTTCACCGACAGGAAGGGAATTCAGCACCTTGGACACGAGTAGAAGTATATACACACGAATGCATGATCATGCAACGTGGCCCGAGTAGATCGTTGGTCTTGCGGGGGTTTGTGCGACCACGCGTGCCTGGTCGCCGCCACGGGCGGAGGGTGGCGTAACACCGACGACGGGTGGGGCGTGCTCCTTCCCGGCGGCAGCACCGCGTTCCCGTTCGTGAAGGGCGCAAGCAACTGCGCGACGGTGTGGAGTCGGGCGAGTCGATCGCCGGCTTCTACCGCGTCGCCGTGCACTTCATCGCCGCGGGAAAACTGCCGCAGAATCCGCCTGCCGACCGATGAGCAGGATGCCTACGCCTAGGCCGTCTGTCTTGAGAAGGCCCGGTGGCGCCGTCTCGGCTCGCGCGACCGATCGTTAACTGATAACGACACATCTCAACACCACTCGCGCGGCGAGCATCGCAGAAGTTCGCCTACGGTGAGCAAGATCGACGGCGAGGGTCGGCGTCCACGGGACCGTTCATTGGAGCGTTTCGCATGTCTGCGAGGGCCGATCTACCGGGGAGGATCGGGTGCCAGGCTTCCGTCGGGGGCGATGTGATCGAAGATCTGGCCGATCAGCGTGATCACATGGGGGTCTTCCACCGCGTACAGGGTCCGGCGGCCGTCCCGGCGCGCGGCGATCAGGCCGGCCAGGCGGAGCTTGGCCAGGTGCTGGGAGACCGTGGCGATGCTGATGCCCGCGTGCGTGGCCAGCGTGCTGACGTCGTAGGAACCGTGGGTGATCAGCCACATCAGGTGCAGCCGTACCGGGCTGGCGAGCAGGGCGAACGTCTCGGCCGCCGCCCTCAGCTGCGCCGGGGTCGGCGGTGGGTGCTCGGCGCCGGGTGAATCCGGAGCGGGGGAGGTCGACATCGTTCCTCCATTGTCTCGCGCCGGCGGCCTGCCACTCACCCGATGTTTCGACACTTGCGCGATTTACGAAACGTGTGGAAGATTGAGGGCACTCCGAAGGGGAGTAGTCCGCAACGCCCGCACGTCGACACGCTGAGAACCTCGCGTTCTCCGGCGGCGGGGACCGGTCACCGGCCGGTGGACGAGACCTTCGGCCACGCAGTCATGCCTGGCCGAGTCCTCCCCGTGAGTGCCCGGCCGGGTCGTCCACCGCCCGGGAAGGACTTCTCCACGTGGTTCCCACCAAGCCGCTACGCCCGCTGCTGATCTGCGCGCTGCTCACCCTGCCCGCGCTCAGCGCCCGCGTGGCGGGCGTCCATCCGCCGCCGGCACCAGATGCCCAGCCTCGCCGCGCCGTTCCGCCGCCCGGGCACTGAGCGCAGCGCCGCTCAACCCGCGGCCCCGGTACTGGGCCCCGCGCCTACTGGCCGACCTGGCCCTGCCGCGCCACGCCCTGCCCATCACCACCACCCGGCGGCGCCGCGGCGTCGCCAGAAGGGACACCACAACACCATGAAGACCTCGACCTTGCGGCTGCTGGCCGACGCCCGCTCCGCCAAGGCGGGCGGCGAGCAGGCGATGGCCGCCCGGCAGCGGGCCCGCCTGACCGAACTCGTGGCCTGGGCGCGCACCCGCTCCCCCTACTACGAGCACCTGTACCGGGACCTGCCGGCCGGAGCGGCCGATCTGGCCCTGCTGCCGCCCACCGGCAAGCGCGAGTTGATGGCCGCCTTCGACGACTGGGTCACCGATGCGGCCGTCACCCTGGCCCAGGCACGGGCCTTCGCCGACGACCCGGCGCGCATCGGCCGGCCGTTCGCCGGCCGCTACACGCTGTCCACCACCTCCGGCACCACCGGCACGCACGGCATCTTCCTGCAAGACGCCCGCGCGGCCGCGGTGACCTCCGCGATGATGGCGCGGATGCTGGCCGGCTGGCTGAGCCTGCGGGACGTGGCCCGCATCGCGCGCGGCGGCGCCCGGATGGCGCTGGTGGTCCCCGAGGGCGGGCATTTCGCCTCCACCGTGGCCGCCGCCCGGCTGCGCGGCCGCTCCCGCGTCGCCGCCTTCAGCGTGCACCAGCCGCTGCAGGACCTGGTGGCCGAGCTCAACGCCTTCCGCCCGGCGGTGCTCGCCCCCTATGCCGGCATCGGCGCGCTGCTGGCAGGCGAGGCCGAGGGCGGACGGCTGCACATCAACCCCGCCCTGGTGATGCTCACCGCCGAAGGCCTGCCCGTCGGCGAGTACGCGCGCATCGCGGCCGCGCTGGGGGCGAAGGTGCGCACCAGTTACGCCTGCAACGAGTGCCCGTTCCTGTCCTACGGCTGCTCGCAGAGCTGGATGCACCTCAACGCCGACTGGGCCGTCCTCGAACCCGTCGACGAGCAGTACCGGCCGGTGGCGCCGGGCGAGCCCTCGCACACCGTGCTGCTGACCAACCTGGCCAACCACGTGCAGCCGATCCTGCGCTACGACCTCGGCGACAGCGTCCTGCTCCGGCCCGATCCGTGCCCGTGCGGCCACCCCGGCCCGGCGGTCCGCGTCCAGGGCCGCGCCGCCGACCTGCTCACCTTACCCCGCCCCGGCCCCGCGGGCGAACGAGCAC
>NZ_POUD01000024.1 GCF_003236395.1 Nonomuraea aridisoli
GGCTGGGGCTGCGGGCGGGGGGCGCCGTTGTACGGTGGCCGGCCGACGTCGGCGGCGCGCATCGTGGCGAAGGCGGCCGCGGCGGACTCGGCCTGGCGCTCGCGGGCGCGCTTGGCGAGCTCGTCGCGCAGCAGCTTGTCGAGCTGCTGGCCGGTCCGTGTCAGCTTGTCGGCGAGCACAAGGGCGGCGTGGAGCTTGGACTCGTCGCCCTCGCGGGAGACGCCGGCCGACAGGCCGGCGACCCACAGGACGAAAGCCTCGTCGGTCACGTCGACCCGGATCTGCTCGGGCAGGATGGGCCGGTCGGAGTAGTACATGCCGACGGGGAACGCGTCGGCGGACAATCTGATCATCGGGGGGTCTCCAGAGTCTCGGCGTCGGTGCCGGAAGTCGTGAGCTCGTTCCTGAGCGCGGCAACCATCTCGATGCCGGCGTGGGCGAGCGCGGCCGCGGCGTCGAGGTCGCTGTATTCCAACTCGACGCCGCCAACGAGCAGGGCGGCCGTGGGCGGCCCGTCGGCGTGCTGGCGGACGCCGAGGAAACGGGCGTCGCCGTCGTCCACGTGGACGGGCTGCCTCGGCCCGGGGACGGGCTGAATGCCGATAGGGTGCATTGATCCCTCTCTGACTGGTCGGGGATGGTGCGTGCCGCCCGCCGATCGGGGTCCGGCGGGCGGCAAGTCCTACAGGCGCCAGGCGGGCAGCAGATGCTCGGGACGCAGCACCGGCTCGCCGTCGGCGTCGGCCGCGTCGGCGTCGCCGTCGAGCGCGCCGAGCACCTGGGCGCACACATGCGCGACAGCCGCCCACGTGCCGCACGGGTCATCACCAGGGGTTCGCTTCATCGCGGCGTCGCGCCAGCTCCGAGCCACCTGCCGGGCGCGCGCCACGGCGAACTGGGCGTCCTGCTCGGGGTCGTGCTCAGCGTGCGGGTGGTAGACGAGCTCGGCGTCGCTGATCCACTGCGGAGGCTCGTCGACCTCGCCGGCCAAGATGACCTCCGACGTGTCGTCGGACCAGCGGTCCTCGCCAAGACGGCGGCGGCCGATCGCGGTCCAGGCCGACCGCCAGTCGTCGTCGCGCCAGACGTAGGCGATCCGCAGCCGGGTGACGAGGATCTCCACGGGCGCGCGGCCGGTCCGCCGCAGGACGGCCGGGCCGTCGACGCGGAACTCGACGACAGTCCGCACGCCTTCCGGAACGGCGACGGGCCTATCCACGGGCGCCTACTTCGGTGGCCACCGGGTCGCCGTCGAGGATCCGCTCGCCTGACTCGCGGAACTGGGCTGTCGTGATCGCATACCACACGTCGACGTCGACACCCATGAAGGTGCCGCGGATGCCGATCCGGATGCGGTGCTTGCCGTGCTTGTAGCGGTGGAAGGTCCACGTGGGCCCGGTCAGCGCGGCCGCCGCCTGGCGCAGGCCGGCGAACACCGCGTCGACGGACCCGGGGCCCAGGAGTTGGCCGGTGATGCGCGCGTTCCCCTCCTGGTCGTCGCGGGTCTGCCAGACCCAGACGGGGGGCAGGTCGTGTGTGGTCAGCTGTGCGAGCGCGGCGGCCGCGATGTGGTGGGGGCGTGTGCTCATCGACGGATGCCCTTCGTGATGGCGCGCAGCAGGGTGCGCAGCGCCGCGGCTTGGTCCTCGGTGAGGGAACCGCGGTGGTCGTCGTCGACCACCAGCAGCGTCAGGACGTCGGCGGCGGCCGCCAGCTCGTCGCTGCTGATGCCGGTGAGCTGCACATGTCTGGCGTCGGCGAGGGCAGGGTCCGCCTTGAGCGCGTGGACGTCGTCGGCGTAGAAGCGGCGGTGGCCACCGAGCGTGCGGAAGCAACGCAGCCGGCCGGTGTCGGCGTAGCGGAGGACGGTCCGCCGGCTGACGCCGAGCAGCTGGCCCACCTTGGCGACGGTGTATGCGGTGACCGCCGGTTTAATCTCGGTCATGAGGCTTGCGCCCCTCTCTCGGGTTGGGGTTGCAGGTCTCGCGGGCTCTGGCCGTGGCGTCGGCTGGGGCCCGCGCCGCTTGTCACTCGGTGGCGTTCTCGAAGGTCTCGCGGTACCACTCGAGGGCCTGGCTCTTGCGGATGCGCAGGCGGCCGCGACGGCCGTAGCGGCTGAACGGCGGGCCCTCGCCGATGGCGCGGTAGTGGCGCAGCGTCTTCGGCTTGATCTTGCAGAGCTCTGCGACCTCCTCGAACAGGAGGATGGGATCGTCGTCGTGCTGCAGCGTGTCCATTCGTCGGTCCTCCGTGTTGTGCGAATCTTCGGACACCTCGCCGGTGGTGAAGAGGCTGGAGAGAGGGAGGCGAAGCTCCCTGGCGATGGCCTCGGCGATGGTGGGGTTGCATCGTCGGTGGCCTCTGAGCAGGAGGGACATGAACTGCTTTGAGATGCCGACGGCTGCAGCCAGGTGGGCGCCGTCGGTGCCGGCCTCCTCTATGGCGGACGTGAGGTTCTGGATTCGTGCGGCGTAGGTGGTGCGTGCCATCGCGGGGTGCTGCCTCGCTCTCCGTTGTGCGATTCATCGCACGCTAAGGCGCAGTGCCGAACGTTGTCTAGGGTTGCCGAGCATCTTGTTAGTCCCGGTTTGCTCAGGTGGGCGGCACTTACCTCCTGGCTCTGCTTTACTCCCTTCAGTTGTTGACTCGGTTGCCGAGCAGTACAAGAAGGGGTGGCCGCTGTGCGTTTCGGCCACCGTCTCGGCCCCACGAAGAAAGGGACAGCATGCCGACGAGTGGTGGGGCTCCCGGCAATGATCGGCTGAGCGCATTCGTCCGCGACTACCTGCAAGAACACGACGAGAGCGAACGCGGCCTGGCCGCCCGTGCCATCGACCCGGAGACAGGGCTCACGCTGCAGCACGGCTGGATCAACCAGCTGAAGAAGGGGCGCGTGCCACGCGCGCCCGAGCTGTGGCGACTGCGAGCCCTGGCGGTGGCCATGGAAACGCCAGTTGCCGCGCTGGCACAGATGGCAGCAGCTCAGTGGCTTGGCGTCGAGGTCGCCGACGTCCAGACGGGAGAGGAGGAACGTGTCAGTGTCACCGTGCCGAAGGGAATGACGCCGGCCGAACGGGAACGCTTTATCCGGATGGCCGAGGACATCGCGCGGCACCTGAAGGAGTAATTGCAGATACGACCTAGTGGTGCATCCGACATAACAACATGATTTCTGTTAGCAAAACGGGACAACACCACATCGACACGCGTGGACACACTCGGCACTTCAGGCAACAGAACGCCCAGAGAGGCCCGTATGTCCCCGCTGATCGTCATACGTCTCGTTGATCCGGCCGAACTGGTGTCCGGCCGGGTCAATATGAAGTGGCGCCCGACCGCCATCGACGTGTTGCTGGACCGGACAGTCGTCGACCCTGAAGCGCTCCCAGTGCTGGAAGAGGCCGCGGCACGGGGTCTGGCCCAGCTCTTGCCGATCCTTCAGCCCGGCCGACCGGTTCCCGTCGTCCGCTATTTCCTGGAACGTGACATGCCGGTCGGAAGTTTACATTTGGACATATCCCCGTTCCAGACGGACATCTTCATCTCCCAGGGCCTAATGCCGGAGGCTGTGGCCGAAGAACTGAGTAGTCACTCAACTCATATGCTGCGCCGGCTGCGCTCGTGGAGGTCGATATGGCGAAACCGGTAAAGCGGTGCAATTGCCGCGACGCGAACGGCAAGCTGCTCGGCAAGCAATGCCCGCAGCTCGCCAAGCGAGATCACGGAGCCTGGTGGTATCGGTACGAAGCACCGCCCGCCGCCGACGGCAAGCGCCGGCGGCCCTGGGCGGGCCCGTACAGGACGAAGACCGAGGCCGAACAGGAAGGATCCAAGCTGGCCGCGAGCGTGGCCTCCGGTGCGCCGGCCCCGGACCGCAAGCTCAAGCTCGGCGCCTTCCTCCGCAACTGGATCAAGGGTAAGCAGCAGCTCAGCGAGCGCACCCGGAAGGGATACGCCGAGCACATCGACCTGTACCTCGAGCCCGGCCTCGGCCACGTGCCTCTGGCCGAGCTCCGCGAGCACCATCTGTCCGAGCTGTACGAGGCGATGGCACAGATCAACCGGCCCCTGGAGGGCGAGCCCAGCGAGATGCTGCGCCGCCTCCTGGCCGTCCGGGCGAGCGCCGCGTGGGATGGCGCCAAGCCCGGCCAGCTGCACATCAGCAAGCCGCTGTCGCCGGCGCGGATCCACCGCGTGCACGCGACCCTATCCAGTGCGCTGAGCAGCGCGATGCGGCAGAAGGCGGGCGGCATCTCGCACGACCCGTCGAAGAACATCGAGCTGCCGAAGGTGCGCAAGCGGCGGCCGCTGCTGTGGACGCCTGAGCGAGTGGCGAGCTGGCGCGCGCAGGTGGAGGCCGAGGCGGCCAAGCCGGCGGCCAAGCGGCAGCCCGTGCCGCGGCCGGGGCCGGTCATGGTGTGGACGCCGGCGCTCGTAGGGGAGTGGCTGGACCTGCTGGTGGAGTGGGACGTCAGGCTGTATCCGCTGTTCCACCTGATCGCTACGCGAGGACTGCGACGCAGTGAGGCGTGCAATCTGGAGTGGATCGACACGTCGCTGACCGGGAAGGGCCCGAAGACGATCAGCGTGCTGGAGGACGAGAACGCCGAGGCCGAGGCGGGGATCAAGTCGGAGTCGTCGAGACGCGTCGTCGTGCTCGACGACGTCAACACGGGGCTGCTGCTGGGGTGGCGGCGGCGCCAGGCGGCTGAGCGGCTCGCGGCGGGGCCGCGCTGGGTCGGCAGCGACAAGGTGTTCACCGACGAGCGCGGCCGGCCGCTGGACCCGGACAAGCTGTCCGATCACTTCGAGTGGCTGATCAAGAAGTCGGGCCTGCCGCCGGTGCGGCTGCACGACCTTCGGCACTGCGCGGCGACGCTGATGCTGGCGGCCGGTGCCGACATGAAGGACGTGTCGGCGACGCTGGGGCACCGGCAGTTCTGGTTCACGGCCGACACGTACACGGTCGTGCTGCCCGAGCTGGCGGCCGCGTCGGCTCAGGCGACGGTGGCCATGATCCCGCGTCGGACATCACGGGTCAGCGGCTCATGATCGTTCGCGGGATGGTCCAGCATTGGTCCGATCCTGCGATCAACGAGGGGTCGGACCGGTGCTGACGATCGGGGTTTTGGCTGGTAGGGCGCCCGGGGCTCGAACCCGGAACCTACGGATTAAAAGTCCCGGGGAATTGCGTGTCGATCATTACCGAACAAGATCTTTCAGTGCCATCTGTGCAGCTCAGCGTTGTTTACCAACGCCATTCGCTACCGATGAATGCCGAGCATTTCCAAGCTTTATGGTCCAGCAATGGTCCAGCGCGCTATCGTCATGGTCCACAACAAAGACGGGCCCGCCCGGTGAGCCAACACCAGACGGACCCTTGATCATCACCTGTGCGACCAGGAGGACGATCCAATGCCGCAGTTTACTGCGATGCCGAACGCTGCCGTCGAGACTTGTCAGCCATGGTGTGCCGACCACGCCGACGCCACCCCACGCGGCCGCCAGGCCGACCCTGCCGACCAACTGTGCCAGCGCACTCGGACTTCGCCGGCGTACGGCGAGATTCTCATGACGCACAGCGCAGACCAGGGAACCACCATCGCGCTCTACCGCACCCGCGACGAGCTCACCCCGGCCGAGGCCGAGCAGCTGGCGTACGCGCTGCTGCAGGAGGCGGCCGCCGCCCGCGCCGCCGACGCGGGCGCTCCGGGGCCAGCCCATAAGCTCGGCGAGTGCTGACCTTTGCATTCGACGTCGGAGAGACCATCGTCCGTGATGACCGCTACTGGGCTTCCTGGGCTGACTGGCTCGGCCTCTCCCGCCACACGGTCTCCGCGCTCGTGGGCGCCGTGGTGGCCCAAGGCCGGGACAACGCAGACGCCCTTCGCTTGCTGGTGCCAGGCGTTGACCTCGACGCCGAGTACGCAGCTCGTGAAGCGGCTGGCCGCGGCGAGCGCATCGAGGAGGAAGACCTGTACCCGGACGTCCGTCCGGCCCTGGCTGCGCTGCGAGCGGCCGGGCATCGTGTGCTCATCGCCGGCAACCAGACCGCCCGCGCCGGCGAGCTCCTGCGCTCCCTCGATCTGCCGGTCGACGGGATCGCCACGTCCGGCGAGTGGGGTGTCGCCAAGCCTGGCCCTGCGTTCTTCACCCGCTTGATTCAGTACGCCGAGACCCCGCCGGAACGGATCGTGTACGTAGGCGACCACCCGGCAAACGACGTCACGCCCGCCAAGGCCGCCGGCCTGCGGGCCGCACACATCCGCCGCGGGCCATGGGGGCACCTGTGGGCCGAGCACCCGGTCGCCGCCGCGGCCGACTGGCGGATCAGCACGCTTACCGAGCTGACCACCATCTCGGGCTAACACTGGGCAGGTCAGTGACCAGCTCGCTACAGTCCGAGAAGAGCCTCGTACTGGAGTCCTCATGCCCTCAGCGCCTCACGGCGGGCTAGGCCGGCGCGTCGCCTACTACCGGAGCGTCGCCCGTCTCACGCAGCAGCAGCTGGCCGACGCCGCCACGATCCACATCGGCACACTGCAGAAGATCGAGCGCGGAGCCCGGGGCGCCAGCGACAGCATCGTGGAGTCGATCGCCGCCGCCCTCGGCATCGACCCGTCTCTGCTCCTGGCGGACCGCGCCCAGGCCAGCTCTCGCATCCACGCGGCCATCCCCGCCCTGTCCGCAGCCATCGCCGCCTACGACGTGCCCGACGACGGCCCCGTCCGGCCGGTGCCACAGCTCCGCGACGCCGTCACCGAGGCCGTAACCTGGCGAGTGGGCGCCCAGTACGTGCAGATCGTCCGCCGCATGCCGGATCTGCTCAGCGAACTCTTCCGCGCCCTGCAGATCGCGCCTACCGAGCAGCACGCGGAGATCGCCCGGCTGACCGCGTCAGCTCTGCGAAGCGCCGACGCGGTGGCCTACAAGTTCGGCGCCTACGACTTGAGCGCGAGACTCATCGACCTCATGCGGTGGGCCGCCCAGCAGGCGAACGATCCCATCCTCTCGGCCGCGTGCGCCTACGTCCGCACCGAGACCTTCTTTGCCGCCGACGCCCACAGCCAGGGCCTACGTGCTCTGGTCGCCGCCATCGACCAGGCCGCGCCGCCAGCCGACGTGACGACCACAGCCGCGCTCGGAGCGCTGCACATGCGCGCGGCCGTCATCGCCGGTCGCGGTGGCGACGTCGACGCCGCAGAGCTGCACCTCGCCGAGGCCCGCAGGCTCGGCGACCACGTGCCAGAAGCGGTGTACGCGGGCACTGCCTTTGGGCCTCACTCCGTGCGCATCCACGAGGTGTCCGTCGCCGTCAGCCTGGGCAGCGAGCACGTCAACCGCGCCCTCGAGGTCGCACGCGAGTGGGCGCCCCCAGGCGCGCTGCCTGCCGAACGACGCTCCGGCTTCTACATCGAGCTGGCCCGCGCCCAACTCTGGTCGGGGCTCCCCGACGACGCGTTCGAGAGCCTCAAAGTCGCCCGGAAGATCGCACCACAGCACACCCGCGATCATCGCTGGGTGCGCGAGGACGCCGCGACGCTGCGCCGACTGAAGCGCGCCGACGCCGAAACCCTCACCAGCTTCGCCGAATGGTGCCACGCCACCTGAGGTAACCCACGCTGGGTCACTTACATCGGCGCAGGCCCTGCACCATCTGGACTGTCACGACGACGGCCACAGATGGGATCGCTCATGACCACGTCAGTGCCGCCTGCGCCGATCCCCGTGCGCGACACGATCAGCATTGCGCGCCTGCACGGCTTGGCCTGCCTGTACTGCGGCGCAGTGAACAAACTGCAGCCCGCCGGTCAGGTACTCCACCGAGGTCGGTCCTGGCCCATCGTCGCCTGCGACACCCACGTCCATCGCTCTGCGCCCCTGGACCGGACGACGTCACCGCCGGCCCAGGGACTTGATCAGGAAGTGAGGTCCTGACCCATGACCGACCATATCTCTGGACACCGGGACGGCCCATGAGCGTTCAGGCCGACGACGTCCTCTTCGCCTGGTCCGCACGTGACCACAGTGGCGAGGGTTCATGCGGTGTCACGAACGAGCCCGAACTCGCCGAGAAAAGGCTGCAAGCCGCACTCGACGCCCTCCGTCCCGGTGCTGTCGGGATTGTCGAACTGGTGCGTCTGGACTGGGACGCCCGCCAGCCGTCCTATGTGCACGGTGCCGTTGTTCTTCGATCCCGCCGCAAGGACAGAGGACCCGGGATCTCCGCTGTGGTGATCGACCGTGGCTGAGGTTGTGGAGAATCAGCGCGACCGTCTGCTGCATGCGCTTGAGATGACGTATCCCGGCTGGAACATCACCGTCGAGGACGGTTGGTGGATCGCTGAGCTGTGCGGACAGCTGACGCCGCAGCTGTCGAAAGCTGGCGTCGTCCGGTACATCAGGCGCACTGACGGCGTGGCGCTCGGCACCGCGCTGTCACAGCAGGCGGCCCGGCGGCACAGCGTCGGACCCTGCACCTTCGTATAGCGGCCCGGCCGGGCGCCTGCGAATGGCGCCCGGTCGGGCGGACGGCCCCCGCCCGCGTGCGCCTACCCCATGGAAACCGCCGGGCCGGGGCCGCTCCAAACGTCCGGCCGGGATTCCCACGTCCCGGCCGGACCAGGCCCCCCGCGACGCTTCTCCGGGCGAAGCGGGGGGCCGCCCTACACATGAGCCCCTCACCATCCCGTCCATGTCCCTGGAGAGCACCGTGATCAGCGCGACGAGCGAGTACGTGCACAGCGATGTTCATGAGACCGTCGCGCACCACCTGGGCGACGGCCGCTGGGTCGTCTCCGACATGCCCGGCCTGGTCATCGACCGGACCGCCGCCATCCGGCACGTCATGTGGAAGGAAACGGAGAGGGGCAGGCAAATCATGTACGAGCAGGCACGCGAGACCGTCACCCCCGAGAAGGCCCGCGCCAAGGTCCAGGCGCTGCTGGCCGAGGCCCGGGCGGTGCTCGCGGTCGCCGGCCCCGTCACCGACTCCTGGCTCGCGGCCCGCATGGACGAGGCGAACTATCTGCTGTGCCTCACCCAGCTCGTCTTGGGCCGCCTGGAGGGCGAGCGCGGGGCCGTCTGCGTGCTCTGCCAGCGCAGTGACCGCTCCATGCGCCAGGTGGGCGTCTCGCCCGAAGGGCTGCTGTTCGCCTGCGTCGACGGCTGCATGGAGTCGCTGATCAAACCGGCGCACACCTAAGCCGTCAGGTTCCCCACCCGGCAGCCACCAGGTGGGGAACCGTCCAACTTTGCCCGGACCCAAAGCACCTTGGAGCCCGAACGATGCACGACCGTACCGGCGATCAAGTGACCGCCACCAGAGACAAAACGGACGACTTGGCCGCGCCCTCGCCGGCCGCCGCGCCGCCGCGCCGGCGCCGCTGGTGGCGCCTGCCGGTCGTCCTCCGTAGGCGGGCGGACGACGGGATACGTCCTGCCCTGCCGGCCGCGCCGGGCCCGGCTGACTCCCCGGGCCCGGCCGCGGTCCCCGCCCCCGTGCCAGGCGGCCGTGCCATCCGCGGCTGGTCGATCGCCACCATCCTCATCGTGGCCATCGTCGGCACGGCCATCAGCTCGTGGCACGCCTTCGAGCTCGTCCACGGGGCCGGCGAGCCCGTGCCAGTGGCGCTCGGCTACCCGCTGCTCATCGACGGCCTCATCTTCATGGCGAGCATGAACATCCTGCATGCCGCCCGCTACGGCGGCGGCAAGCCGGTGCTGGCCTGGGTGACGCTGTGCCTGGGCGCGCTCGTGACGCTGGCGGTGAACGTCGCCTACGGGTGGGACCGCGGCCTGCTCTCGCAGTTGATCAGCGCCATCCCGCCGGCCTCGGTGCTGCTGTCGTACGAACTGCTGATGAAGCAGATCCGGATGACCTCGCGCCGCGCCGCCCACGCCGCCCACGCCGCCCCGGCCGCCGACGCCGGCCACGCCGAGCCACCCGCCGACGAGGTGGCCGAGCCGTCGGCCGCCCCGGCGCCGGTCGCCCGGAACCTGGCCGAGGCGGTGCTCGCACTGCGCGCCACCGGCGAGTCGATCCGGGGTGTCGCCCGCGCGTTCGAGATCCCGCGCAGCAAGGTGGAGACCATCATCCGCCAGGCTGAGGACGGCGGCGACGAGGCGGCCGACGAGCCCGCCGACGACGAGGCCGACGAGGTGATCGCCCGCCTGCGCGACAGCAAACCGCTGCCGCCGGTCAACGGGGCGGCCGCCGGCGGCTCCACCCTGTTGCGCGGCTCTCTGGGCGGCGGCGTATGACTACGCCGGACACCGACCTCGGCGGCCGCCCCGACGACCCGGACGAGACCGGCGACGAGCTCGACGACCTCCCGGACGGCCACGACGACGAGCCCGGCGTGGGGCCAGGCTCGTCGCTGCACCAGGCGGACGACGCCGACCCGGCCGCGGACGACCAGGCCGCGCCGGTCGACCTCGGTACGCCTGTTGGGCAGCTGGCCGCGGGCGCCGCCCTCGTGACGGTCGCCGGCGGGCTGGTGCTCTACCAGGCAGGCGGCTGGACGTGGCTGGCCATCGGCGCCGCCGCCCTGGCCGCGCTCGCCATCCTCGTCGTGGTCGCGCCGCTGGCATGGCGGCGTCTGCGCGGCCGTCGACCGTACACGTCCGGTGCGCGCCGCAGCTGGCCGTCGAGCCGCCGGTCGGCCGGTGGCGGGTGGCGCGTCCCTCGAGGCAGCCGCGCCGCCGCCGGCCGTTCCCGCGGCGGCGTACGTGCCGCCCTCAGCCGCATCCTGCCGCGCGGCCGCTCGCGCTCGGCCGCACCGGCAGCCGGCCGGGCCGCCCGCCGGGGCAGGCTCGGCCGGGCAGCCCGCGCCGTGGCCGCCGCCGGCCGACGCCTGGCCGGGCGTGGCCGAACCCGGCGCGGCCCGAAGACCATGCGCCGGGTCGGCAAGGCCACTGCGGCGGCCGGGCGGGCGATCAAGCGCGCCACCCGTCTGCCACGCGCCGCCGCCCGGCTGGCCCGGGCGGTGCGCGCCGCCAGGTCACGGACCCGTAAGGCGGCCGCGGGCGCCGGGCGACGGCTCAACGCGGCCACCGGCGGACGCCTCGGCCGCGCCTGGCGGCGGCTGGCGGCAGCGCGCTGGCCGCGCGCCCTGCAGGGGCGCGCGCGCACATGGCTGCGGAGGCTGGCGGGCGGCCGCGCCGCCGGCCTCTGGCGCCGCTGGCGCGGCCGCCGCCAGGACGACAGCAAGAGCGCGGACGAGGAGGACACGCAGCCGATACTCACCGTCGCGCCTGCCGCCTCCTCCCGTACGACTCGCCGGGCCTCCCGGACCCGGCTGGAAGGATCACCAATGTCTGAGTTTGCCCTGATCACGCATGCGACCGAACTGCCGACCATCGCGGCCGAGTACCAGGCCGGTCACATGATGGAAGTGCGTGGACATGTGGCGATGCTGCGAGAGCTGCCGCTCAGCGCGGGCGCGGCCGTGCGTATCTTCACCGAGCGGCTGGCCGCCGACTACCCGCTGAACGACGAGGCCAAGGAAGCGCTGCAGCGGATCTATGAGGCCCTGGGCGCGGTGGTCGACGCGTGTGACGAGGCGGCCGAGGTGTTCGAGAGCACCCACGAGGCCGACATCGACCGCTTGGAGCACCAGCGCGTCGGCGAGCCGATGTGGGACGCCGGCGCCCTGTGAAGGCACAGCAGATGAGCAAGAGCGCGACGGGCGAGGGCCGCCGGGCCGACTGGTCGCTGCGGCCGCGCGGCCCGTGGAGCGCGGCTGCGCTGTCCGGGCTGGGCCTGGCCGTGGCCGCCGGCATCGGCCACGAAACGGGCGTCGATCCGCTGTGGGCGGCCGCCGCCGGCACGGTGGCCACGGTGGGCACGCTCGCCGTGCACCGCGACGCCGGCGCCGGCCCGCTGTGGTACCGGCTGAGCTGCTGCATCGGCGGTGGCGGCTGGCTGACATGGGGCTTGGCTCACGGCATCTGGTCGGAATGGACGGCCGGCTCGCTCGGCCTCGGGTTGCTGGCGGCCGCCATCCTGTCGCCGATCGCGCGGCGGCCGCCGCTGCCGCGCCCGGCCGCGCCCGGGGACGGCGGGCGCCGAGCGGTCGGGTCGGCGGTGGTGCTGCGCCGCCACGTCCGCCAGGCGCAGGAGTGGGCGGCGCGGATCCACCGTGTCGCCCGGATCCGTGTCGTCGTCGACGAGGTCCGCGACTGGGGCAACGGCTACGGGTTCAGCATGCTGCTGCAGCAGCCCGCGGGCCCGTCGACCACCAGGCGGCTTGTCCAGGCGGCCGAGGGCCTCGCCGAAGACGCGGGCCTGGAGCACGGATGTGGCGTCGAGTTCAAGCCGGGGCCGCGCCGGGGCACCCTGTGGATGCTCGTGAGCACTGTCAACGGACTGGCCGAGGTGATCCCGTTCCCGGGCATCCGGCTCGGCGGCAGCATCACCGACCCTGACGCGATCCGGCTCGGACAGCACCGCGACGGATCGGTCGCCACGGTGGCGCTGCGCGAGTCATCCATGATCGCGGCCGGGCAGAAGAGATCCGGCAAGACAGGGCTGCTGCACGACATCACCGCGGACGCCGGCGCCCTGGACGACACGGTCGTCTGGCACATGGACCTCAACGGGGGCGGCATCTCCAGGGCGTGGCTGCGGTCATGGCTGCAGGGCCGCACCGCCCGGCCGGCGATCGACTGGGCCGCGTCGTGCCCCGAAGAGGCGCTGCTGATGGCGCACGCCCTCATCGCCATCGCCAAGGACCGTAAGGCCACCACCGCCGACCTGAAGGCCGAGCACAACGTGCAGTTGCTGCCGGTGTCGCGGGAACTGCCGGCAATCCTGCTGATCCTCGACGAGGGCAAGGAGGTCCTCGGCACGAAGATCACCGACGCGGTGATTCGAGAGATCCGCCGGCGCCTGGAGCAGCTCGTCGACATCGGCGGCAACGAGGCGGTCAACGCGGTGCTGTCGGTTCTGCGGTCGGTGTCCACCGCGCTGTCGACGGACATCCTGAAGCAGTGCTCGACGCGGGCCACGATGCGAGTGTCCGACCAGAGCGAGCTGGATTACCTGTTCGGCTACCGGCGCGGCATCACGCCGCAGGACGCGCCAGAGCAGGGCTCAGGCTTCCTCGCCGTCGCCGGCAGCGGGCCGCGCCCCTTCAAGGCATTCTTCATGCGGCCCTCCGACATCGACGCCGCCGCGGTGGCGATCGCCGAGCACCGGCCCGACCTCGACGCCGCGGCGGCCGCGGCCGCGGGCGAGGCGTACGCCACCAGGTTGGAGCGGATGAGGTACCTGTTCGCCACCCCCGCCGAGCAGCAGGCCATGACGGCCCCCGCCCCGATCGCGCTGCCCACCGGCGAGCTGTGGCACCCGGGCGGCGCCGACGAGGGCCAGGGCGACGTCGACGCCGGCGAGCGGCTGCCGACCCGTCGCCCACCCGGCACCGTGGAGCGCCGTTCGCATCTGCGCCTGCTGTCCCCGGGCGGCGTGACCGCGCACTGGGGTGACCTGGACCGGCGGCGTCCTCGCCGGCCGGCCGCCACGCACCCGCGCCCGGCCGAGCAGCCGCTGCGGGCCGAGCACGTCCGCGAGGTCGACGACGGCAGGCCGATCCCCGAGCTGCTGGAGCGAGCGCTGCAGCTGCCCTGGACCGGCACGCCGCCGCGTCTGCACAGCGAGCGCCTGGCCGCGCAGCTCGGACTGTCGGAGCACGAGCTCGCGCAGCTGCTCGCACCGCTTGGCGTGCACCCGCTGCCGAACGCATTCGAGCGCGGCGGCGTCCGCCGGCGCGGCTACGCGCGGGCCGACGTCGAGGCGGCCGCGGCTGCGATCCGCCGCGGTGACCTCGACGTGCCCGAGGAGGTGGCCTCCTGGACCGCCGCCTGACCTCTCACGGGCACCTCCCACGCGGGCCCCCCACACCCTGGGTGTGGGAGTTGCACGCGGCCGCACGTGGGGGGTGTGCCACCCTCACGCCGCTGGCCTGCGGCGAAACGCCCGTGTGGGGGTGTGGGGCCATGAGGAGAGCCGGGGTTTTGGCCGTACGTGGCCAGGCCCCACACGCAACCCGCACGGAGCCGCGAGCGTCCACGTACGGCGTCCGCCGCCATGGATCACCTGTCCGAAGTTTCCGATTCCCCCTTGTCCCCGGGAGAGTTCCATGAGGTTCATCGCGTTACTGTCCGCCGCCCTGCTCGCGCTGCTGCTCGGCTGTGGAACCCCGACCGTTACCACCATGCCCAACACCGAGGAGCCCACCGCTGAGGAGAGCAGCGCCGAACCGACGAAGGCCACGCCGAAGAACGCCGGCCCCGCGAAGGTCGGCGACACCATCACTCTGCAGGGGTACGAGCCGGCCGTGAAGGTGGCCGTCACGGTCGCCAAGGTCTACCCGAACCGGCCCGGCGGCGAGTTCGACCAGCCGCAGGACGGACACCGCTTCTACGCCGTGCAGCTGGTGCTCAAGAACGTCGGCGAGGCCGGTTACGGCGACAGTCCCGGTAACGGCGCTTACCTGATCGACAGCGAGGGCCAGCAGCACAGCACGACGTACGCATCGGTGCAGGGGCTGCAGGGCTTCGAGGGCACCGTCACGATGGGGCCCGGCGACACCCGCCGCGGCGTCATCGTCTTCGAGGTCCCGGAGAACGCGAAGATCGACCGGCTGCAGTTCGCCCTCGAGTCCGGGTTCGCTGACCAGAAGGGCGAGTGGCACCTGAGGTGACACCCGCTCCACACACGACCAAAGGCCCCCGCCCCTCACCCGGAGGTGAGGAAGCGGGGGCCTTTGTCGTGCGGGCGACGGTCAGCTGTACGTCGACGGACCACCGGTTGTCTTGGGCAGTGCCCGGGTGTTCTTGTCCCGTACGAAACCCGGCGCCGGGTCTGCGGCCGGCGTCAGGCCGAGCGGCAGCAGCACCATCAAGACGACGTTCAGCGCGGTCACGAGCGCTGCCGTCGACTGCTCGGACAGGGGAAGGCCGAACGCGATCAGGCCGGTCAGGATGGTCTGCACGCCGCCGGTCAGCGCCGACACCACGAACGGGCGCGTTGCCACCGCCACCAGCACGGCCACGAGACCGGCAGCAACCGTCATGACCCAGTCGGACACCTCGGCGGTGAATCCGAGGTCGTTGAGCGCGGGAAGCGTGACCAGGAACGCCAGCACGGCCTGGAGCGCATGCAACCAGGCGGCCGGTTCACGGCCGAAAACCTTCATCATGATCACCTCATCTGAGGTCGGAAAACAGGAACCGGGCTGGCCGCAGAGCGTCATGAGCGCGGCCTGCAGCAGGCCCGGTGAGGGGATGCGGCGCGGGCCGTACGGCCGCGCCAGTTCGTCGAGCTCTCGACGGTCAGGGGTAGCGGTGCATGATCGCCTTGAAGGCGCTGGAGGCTTCCAGGACGACCGGCCCGGCTGACGCGTGCCGGATGGTTACCCGGGCGCGGCGGTCCGTCGACAGCTTGAAGTGGCCGTTGAGGCCGTACTCGACGCGGCCGTCGACGTCGGCCCGCACCGTGGCGAGCCGGTTGATGGGCCAGGCGACGTCGACGAGCGTGCCGTCGTCCAGGTGCCGGGTGAGGCCGATCTGCACCGGCTCGCCGGGCGCCAGGCCGCGCAGCGCGACGTGCGCTGTCACGTCGGCCCACACGTCGACGTTCGGCGCGATGCTCTGCCCGCCGGCGGGGTGCCAGCCAGAGGTGTCCTTCCACTCGGCCGTCCACCACGGCTGGTAGTCCTCGGCCGCGGGGACGGTGATCTCGTCCTCCAGGCCAGCGCTCACGATCTCCGGCATCGGCATGTCGTCCTCCGGTTCGGTAGGCGGTGAAGTGGGCGGCGCCGAGCTGCTCGGCCGGGGCGCGCCGTCGCGCACCCACGCGTACAGCTCGGGCCCGGGACAGCTGGTCGCGTAGCCGTCGCGGTGGCCCTTGATCTCGCGGCCGGCGTCGCCTTCCTCGCGCAGCCACTCGATCGCGTCGCGGATCCCGTGCAGCATCGCCGGCGGCGGCTCGGTGACGCCGGACGTGCCAACGAGACCGAGCACGGCGTAGTGCCCGGAGTTCAGCCCGGCGCCGTTGGCGGCCGGCAGGTGGTGCAGGCCGCGGCCCACGAACACCTTCCTGTGGGCACAGACGACGGCGCTATAGCCGATGTCCTGCCAGCCGTTGCCATCCATGTGGCCGCGCTGAACGCCTCTCACGGCCTCGACGCACGCCTCATGGTCCTTGAGCGTGCGCGGGTCGACGCGGCCGCCGGTGTAGTGGACTTTCACCCCCCGGGTGGAGCCCAGATAGGTGTAGGAGCCGCGCGGGGTGCGAGCGCCCCACTTCGCGCGGCTGACCAGATCAACCATCAAGATCCTTTCTCCTTGCGGCGTACGCGGCGCTCGGCCAGCTGGGCGCGGGCGATGATGACGAGCCGCCAGCTGAGCACCCACGCGAACGCCAGGAACGCCAGCGCGCGGACGTACAGCCACAGCAGGTGCGTGTCGGTGGGGCCGGCGAATCGGCCGCTGGTGAGCAGTTGCACGGACCACAGCGACAGGCCGGCGGCGAGCACGGCCATGAACGAGAACAGGTGACGCCCCATGGGGCTGCGCCACCAGCCGGCAGTCAGGCTGTAGATGACGACGCAGCTGAGCGCCAGCAGCGTCGACACGACCACCAGCACGCTCCCGGCGGCGTAGACGAGATCAGCCACGGTTCCCCCTGAGAGCTGCTTCCAGCAGCTCGGCGAAGTGGTTGGACTCCCGCAGCTCCCGCAGCTTGCGAGCGAGCGTGAGGTGCTCCCGGGCGTGTTCGCGGGCGCGCTGCAGGTCCTTTTCCGCCTGCCTCTTCGAGGCGGCGACGTCGTGGGCCGCCTGCTGGAGGCCGGGCTGCTGCTCGTGCCGCTCGTCCGTCATGGCTTCGCCTCAATCTGGCCGCGTAGCTCGGTCAGCAGCGCAACGGCTATCTGGGCGCCCTCGTTGCTGGCCGCCAGGGCGGCCCTGAGCTCCCGGGCATGCGCTTCGCGGGTGAGCTCGTGCGCGTCGCGTTCTTTCTGCCAGAGGGTGCGCCACTCCTCGGCGTCGGCCGCCGCTTCCCGGAGGCGTGCGTCGCGGTCGGCACGCACGTCTTCCAAAGTCGACCGGGGAACCAGCCGGCCGGTGGCGATGAGCCAGATGATCGCCAGCAGGACGACGACCGCGCCGCCCTGAACGATCGGCAGCTGGAGCAGCCCCTCCATCAGCGCATGCCGACGAACGTGGACGGCGGCTTGGTGTGGAAGGTCGGCTTGCGGGGGCGGTCGGCGTTGGCGCGGAGCCACTCGACGGCCAGGACCCGCGACTGCACGCGGGCCGGGTCCAGGCGCACGCCCTGGCGCAGCGGAGCGAGCGGGTCCTCGGGCGCCGTCCGCGCGGATCCGACATAGGCCAGCGCGGCGGCCCGGTCCGAGTGTGGAGCGTCCTCGATGCGGACCATATGCCGTTTCACCGCGTCGATGCGTGCCAGGTGCGCCGCTCGCCGCTCGACGTCGGGAACTCCCGGCGTCCAGCAGGTGGGCAGCCCGTGGATCTCCTCGAGCAGTGCCGCGCAGGCGGCGTTCTGCCAGGCCAGTGGATCGTCCGGGCTGGGCAGGTGCGGCTCGTACAGCGCGATTTCCAGCAGCGTGTCGAGGTCGTCAGGGTCGATGCCGTATTCGGCGCACCGCCATTCCATCTCGGTGTTGGGCAGCACGCGGATTCCGTGCGCGTTGTTGGCGGGGTTGACCTGGTATGCCCCAGATCGGCTCGCCGCCCACGGGGACGGCAGCGGGCTGCGCGGGGTTGAGCAGGTCTGCCGCGGTATACGCCAGCTCGACATCCCACGTCTGCCACAACTCGGTCATGGTCGTTCTCCTGCTCAATGGCGGTGGGACCACCAGTAGTAGGCGGTGCTGGTGGCCCAGTCGGTATTGATCCGGAAGCCGGTCTGGTTCGACCAGGTGCAATACCAGTCGCCGGCCGGGTCGTGGTCCTCGGAGTCGCTCTCCTGGACGCCCCGGCGGACGACGGCGACAGGCCCCATGTTGCCGATCATCGTGGCGCCGTAGGAGATCCACATAGAGCCAGGGGGACCACCGGGAGTCGCCACCAACGAACCGGCGATGATGCCGGCGGTAGGCCCGAGCGCGGTGAAGTCCCACCACCGGCCGACATGCCTCGTGCGGCCGGTGCCGTCGAACCAGAAATACTGCTCGTCCTCGGGCAGGTGGAAATAGCCGTATCTGGCGTAGCTCTCGGCGAGCTCCATGAGGCCGCCGTTGGCGTCGGTCAGCGTCGCGTCGCGGACCTGCATCTGCATGAACCCGGCGGCGATCGTCGTCTGGGACGCGGCGGTGACGGCGGCGTTGGTGCCGGACGTGACCTCGAATGTTGCCTCTCCGGCGAACCGATCGTCGCGCGTCCTGAGCCTGGTGTAGTTCGTACCAGAGCCGGCCGGGATAAAGCGCATCTCGGGGAAGGTCGCGCCGGGCGGGGCGAACTCCAGCCGCCGGCCGCTCGCCGCGGTGCGGATGAAGGCGCCCGTGATCGTCTTGCCGTCGATCGCCGTAGCGCTGAGCTTCGCCGCGGTGACGGCCCCAGCGTCGATCTTGTCGGCCTGGACGGCGTTCGCCGCTAGGTGGCCGGTCTGGATGGACAGCGCTTGGATCAGCCCGGAGGTGATGGAGTTGGCCACGATCTTGTCTGAGGCGGTGATGCTGCCGTCGACGATGTTGGCGCCGTTGATCACCTTGCCGATGAGGTCGGTGTTGACGAGCGGCTGCGTGGCGATCGATGCGCTGCCGGATTCGCCGGACTCGTTGCCCCTACGGTCGACGCTGGTGAGCCGGAACCACCGGGTCTGGTTGTACGGCTGGTCGGTCACCAGGACGGTGCCGGCGGCGCGCAGCTCGTCGACGACCTCGTACGGGCCGTCGGCCGCGGCGGCCATCCACACCTTGACCCGCTCGAAGTCGGACGGCATGGCGACGTCGCCGGCGCCGAGCCCGTCCCATGTCACCTGGATCACGCCGAGACGCGTGGCCAGGGTGGGCGTCGACGGCACGGGCGGTGGGGTGACGTCGTCCGGGATGAGCGTCACGAACTGGTCGGAGAACTCGCCCGGGGTGCCGTCGGCGGTCGCGCGGACCTTGAACGCGTACGTGAACCCGACCGGCAACGGCGAATAGGTGGTGGTGGTGTCGCTGCCGTCGGTGCGGGCGATCATCCGCCACACCTCGCCGGTCTCGTTGGGACGGGCGAACAGCTCGTAGCCGTCGACGTCGATGGCGACGCCGGCGACGTCGGCCGTCACGGCCGACCAGGTGGCGGTGATCTGGCCGCGGGCGAACCCGTACTCGTCGACGTAGGCCAGCGGGTTGACGATGAGCCCGGCAGGGGCCGCGGGGACGCGGCCGCCCGCCTCGGGAGCAGGGTCGCCGCCGGACCCGCCCGAGGCTACGCCGCCGGCGAGAATGCCGGACATGCGGCGTGCAAGCCGGAGGTCGGCCTCGAGGAACCTGTCGTTCAGCACGAGGTTGCCGGCGAGCTCGCCGTCCTGTGCGCGGGTGAGGCTGATCTGTCGCACTCGCAGCGACTCCATAACGCCGTCGGCGCCGGGGGCGAGCACGTGCGCGCCGGGGCTGTAGTGCTCCCACGGCATCCATCGGGCCGCCTGCAGGGTGATGCCGCGGGTGATCTGCAGTCGCTCGCGGGCGACCCGGTCAAGGGCCGCCTGGCCGAGCAGCGTGGCGGTGCCGGCGTCTGCGACGCCGCCCTGCCGCTGGTGGCTCTCCCAGCGTCCCCACGGGGTCAGCGCCTCGGCGTTGGTCACCTCCAGCGAGAAGCCGTCCTCGCCCTCGATGAGGATCGCGGACGCGAGGTCCTCGAGGGTGCCCTCGTCGGGCGCCTCGGTGATGTCGCGGCCGAGCCGCAGGTCGACCGGCGCAGGCCCGGACGCGAGGTCGTCGCCCAGGACGGTGCCCTCGTTCCAGACACGCAGGGTGCGGCCCTGCATCGCCCAGTCGATCACGCCCTGCTCGGCGAGGTTGATGAGGATGGCCAGCAGATCCTTGCCGACCTCTACCTCGAGCGTGAGCGTGGTGTTCCACGGCTGGCCGGCCGAGTCGGCCGACGCGGTGAAGTTGACGGCCAGACCGGGGCAGGCGCCGCGCGCCTGGCCCTCGTCGACGAACGTGCGCAGGATCGCACCGGGCGACACCGCGCTGAACGGGCGTTTGCCCTCGTTCATGACGGGCCCGCGGTAGAGCAGCACCTTCCGGGTCATCCACGCGTAGCCAGGCAGCGTGTACGAGCGGGCGCCCGCCTGGTCGGAGGCGTCGCCCGACCGCTTGAGCCTGAGCATCCGCGAGTTGAGCGGCTCCACCCACGGGCCGCCGTCGACGCTGTACTCGACGGCCACCTCGACGGGGCCGTTCAGGCGCTCGGCGCCGACGGCGTACCGGCTGTAGGCCAGCGTGAGCGATGACACGTCGTTGAGCGGCCAGCCCACCTCGTACGACAGCGGTGTGGGCAGCAGGCCGAGGCGGCCGCCGTTCGGCGTGTACGCGACCAGGCGCAGCTGGTAGTCCGTCACAGGTGAGCCCTCCGCGCTCGAATCTGCAGGCTGCTCGCCGCGGTGGTGCCGCCGGCCGCCGCGGCGACGGTGACGGCCCGGCTGTACGGGTCGCCGTCGGCGATGGCCGGGGTGAGGGGAAGCCACCGCGACGCCGAGCCGGGCCCGGTCGCCTCCAGCTGGCCGGTGACGTCGTCGCCGTCGGCCAGGTCCCACGTGTCGCCGGTGACGACGGCGGCCGCCTGGGCGCCGCAGTCGACGAGCAGCCGCTCGCCTGCGGCCAGGGCGCCGTCCCAGGTGATGGCGGCGCCGGTGACGACGTCTGCCACGGACGGGTCGTTGGCGGGCCCGGTGACGCGCACCAGCGCGTCCACGATCGCCGCGGTGCTGCCCGCCAGCGGTGTGACGGGCTGCGCGGCGCCGGGCATCAGCCCGTCCCAGGTAACGGCGACCTCGTCGCGCCACACGCCGGCGGGCACCTGGAGCAGCACCTGCAGGCGCGCCACGGCGTTGCCGACGTCGACGGCCGGCTCGCTCGCGGACAGCACCGTGGCGTCGGCCTGGCGGACGATGCCGGGCGCCGCGTAGTAGCGGACGTCCAGCAGCCGGTGCCGTACGCCGAAGACGCCGGCGAGCGCCTCGAGGTTGCGTTCCATCGCCTCGTAACCGCCTTCGGTGTCGTCCGGCCACACGGGCAGCACATGCAGGTCCAGCGCGAAGCTGGTCGGCTCCAGGTCCAGGCCGACGATGGGCAGCTCGCCGGATCTGCCGGCGACCTTGACGGAGATGGCGCGGGCGGCGGGCATCGGCCGCCGGCGCGTTTCCGGGGCGAGGTACCAGCCGGGGCCGTCCATGCCGATGCCGTCGACCTCGTACGTGGGGTAGATGGGCGCGCTCATCCGAGCATCCCCAGCGCGGCCGCGTACTGCAGGGTGCGGTTCGTGGTGCGGCTGGTCGGTTCGGCCTGCGGGTAGTAGTTGTGCACCGTCAACCCGCCGCCGAGCTGACCGCGGCCGCCGCCGGCCGCGGTCTGCAGCTGGCCGTCGAGGTTGGGCAGAGCCGCGCCCGCCAAGCCGTTGGCCGCGCGGGCGACCAGGCGCTCGCCGACCGACATGCCGTCGGCGAGCATGCGGGCGATGGTGCGGCCGGCCTTGTCCGGCGGATGCGTGCGCAGCGGGCCCTCCTTCGCGGGAGAGAACGGCAGCCGCGACCGGATGGTGGCTGCGATGTTCGACATGGACGCCCCGACCTGGCCGACCATGGATCGGATGCCGTTGATCAGGCCCTGGATGACGTTCCGGCCGGCGGAATACAGCAGATTTCCCAGGTTGCCCAGGGCGGTGCGGATCCGGCCGGGGATACCGCGCACCACCGTGAGCACGTTGTTGATGCCGCTGCTTGCGGACGAGCGCATGCGGGTGAAGGCTTGCGTGGCCAGCGTTCCCAGGTTGCCGACCAGCGCAGACGCCGCGGACCGCGCCCGGCCAGGCAGGCCGCGCAGGAACGTGAGCACGTTGTTGATCCCGGTCGAGGTGAACGAGCGGACCCGGTTCCAGGCGGTGGTGGCCAGGGTGCCCAGTTGGCCGGGCAGAGCGGCCGCGGCGGATCGCGCCCGGCCGGGCAGCCCGCGGACGAAGGTGACCACGTTGTTGATCGCGTTCGTCGTGATGGTGCGGACTCGCTCCCAGGCGCCCGTGAACAGGCCGGCCACGGTCGATCCGAACGACGACAGCGCGGAGCCGATCTTGCCGGGCAGCTCGCCGAACCAGGTGGCTACGCGCTCCATGAGTGGTCCGAGGTCGGAGAACCACACGTGGATCCGTGACAGAACGGCGACGAACTCGATGGCCCAGGGGATGAGCCCGATCAGCCCGGAGATGAACCCGGCGAACATCTCCGGATTTTCCGAAATTATGTTCGATACGTCGGTGATCGCTGCGGCGATCTCCTCGAAGAGTCCAGGCAGCTGTGGGCCAACGGTGTCCAGGAGTCGGACGAAGGCGTCCGAGAGCGGCCCGATGGCTGGGCCGAGCCTCTCGAAGGCAAAACCGACTTGCTGGGCGAAACGCGCCAAAGCGGGAGCTATGCGCGTAAAAGCCTTCTCGATGTGCGGCGACAGCGCATCGAAGGTCGTGCGCGCGGTCCGCGCAATGGACTGCAGAGCGGGAACGAAGGGCTGCGCCATCCGGCGTAGCTCTTTGGACACGTGTTTCTGCAGGTCAGTGAAGGATTTCTGGACCTTCTTGTTCTCGGCGACGGCCCGGATGCCGATGGCGGCCAGCCCGCCGCCGAGCGCCACCACGAGGCCGGTGGCGACGGCGCCACCCACGAGCGGCAGCGTCAGCAGAGCGGCCGTGATCGCCACGACCGTGACAAAGACGTTCGAGCTCATCGCGGTGAAGGCCGACGAAAAGGCGCTGCGGATGCCGCTCGCCGCACGGCTCGCATCGCCATCGAGGCCCTGCACCTCGGTGCGGCCGCGGTCGACGTCGACATCGACGTCGACCTGCACGTGACGGTCCAGCCGCTCGAGCTCGGCCTCGAAGGCGTTCAGCTGCGCCAGGGCGGCCGCGGTGTTCATCCGGACGTCGACCGGCGCCGTCTCTGCCAGGCTGGCGAGCTCGCCGCGGATGGCGGCGAGCTCGGCCCGCGCGGTGTCGGCCTGGATGTCCACGCCGATGCGCCGGTCGCCGAGCTCGGCCAGCGCCTGGCGTAGCGCCTGCACCTTGGCATCGGCCTCGCTGCTGTCGGCCGTGATCTCGGCCTCGGGCAGGTTCGACAGCGCGGTCTGGATCCGCCGGCGGAACGCCTGAGCGAACGCGCCCGCCGCGGCGTCGCCCTCGCTCGGCATACTGCGCCGACTGCGGCGCGCCGACTCTTCCAGCGGGTCGCCGACCGGGTCGCCGAGGCCGCGCTCGACGCCGTCGGCCAGCTCGTCGCCTATCCGGCGGCCGAGCCGCTCGAGCTCGACGCCGGCCTGCCGGGCCTGCCGATCCAGGCCGCTGGTGTCCAGCGCGGCCGGGACGGTGACCTCAAGAGCTCGTTCCAGCCGCTCCAGGTCGTCTTCGAGGTCTCGGCGGAACCGTTTGGTGTCCGGCATCACCCGCAGAGACACGCGGCCGACCTGGCGCGCTTGAGCCATCCGTCGCCACCCCCTTGTGTCGTGCCGGTACGCCGAACTGCGCCCGGAGGTCAGAGACGGTGGTCACGCGGCGCCGCCGGGCCTGCTTGGCCTGCGGCCGCGGGTAGGGCTGGAACTTGGGCGGCTTGCGACGCCATCGGCCGCTCGCCCGTGTGTTGAGGTTGATGGCGTCGTAGATGTCGGCCAGCTGGCTGTTGACGCGGGTCCAGCCGCGCCAGTCCGGCCGCTGTGGTGCCTTGCGGGTCACGCGCTGCGGCTCGGGGTTGTTGCGCAGCTCGGCGATCAGTGCGGAGTCCTCGGGGAGGTGGTCGATCAGCGCCAGCGTCAGCAGGGGCGGCGGTCCGTCGCCGCGTACGACGTCGACCAGGTCGACGCGGTAGAAGCGGCGCAGGTCGGCGTACAGTGCGGCGCCGTGCTCGTCGATCAGCTCTCCGAGGGTTGCGCTTCCCCCGGCTGGGCGGCCTCCATGTAGCCGAGGAAGACCTCCATGAGGACGGCAGCGTCGTGATCGCACGCCTTGAACAGGCGGTCGGCGGCAGCCTTGGACGGCGCGACCACCCGCAGCACGTCCTCGAGCACCTCGGCCAGGTCCAGATCAGGCTGGTCCTTCATCATCTCGGCCATGTTCTTGAGCTCGTCGGCCTTGGCCAGCAGGTCTTTGCGCTTCTTGCTGGGCAGGCGCAGCAGCGACTGCAGCTGTACCTCGCCGTCGGGCAGCTCGACGACGAATGGGCCGTACTTGCGGTCGGCGGCCGCCTTGATGTCGGCGAGCGTGACCTTGGGCATGCGGACCTCCACAGGTGTTGTGGTCGGAGGCGGACCTGACGACATGAGGGGCGGACGGCACCGGAGGTCCGCCACGACCGGCGCCGCCCACGTCTCAGGGGGTGGGCACCGGGATCAGGTCGCCCTTGGGGCTGATCTCGAACAGCCACGGCTGGCCGGACACGCCGAGGATGGTGGCGCGCAGCGGCAGGCCGGCGAGCGCCTCGGCGTCGAACTCGATGTCGTCGGCCTGCGCGATGCTCACGCGCTGGAAGTACATGGCGAGCTGCTCGGCGCCGTCCTCGACGACCACCAGCATGGTGCCGGTCAGCTCGGTCGGGTTGGCCGGCACCTGGAAGTAGCCTTCGACCACGCTGCCGTTGGCGCCGAAGTACGCCTGATAGGTCTGCTCGTCCCACTGCTGGGCGATGAACGTGACCTGGCGGATTCTGGGGCTGGTCACGTTGCGCAGGGCCTGGTTCTGCCAGGTGCCCAGCGTGGTGACCTCCCCGCCTTCGGAGGTGAGTCCGAACGGGTCTTCCAGAGACGTGTGGCCGAAGTCGATGAACGGGTCGCCCGGGGCGAGCACGTTAGCCGGCCGGGTGACGCCCACGGTGGGGGCGAACCAGTAGTGGCCTATAGCCGGGACGAGTACGGCGTCGTCGTCGAGCGCCATGGATACCTCCAACGTCAGCGAATGATGATCATGAGAGGGGGCGACCCTGCGGCGGCGCTGTCACAGGGCCGGCCGTACGGCGAGCTCGTACGTCGCCTGATAGCGGTAGATGCCGTTCGGCACCTCGTCGCCGGGTAGCAGGTCGGGCGCGGCCTGGTCGCGGAAGCGGGAGATGGACCCGACGCTGGGCACGACGGTCTGCGAGCGCCACGCCTGCACCAGCAGGACGCGGGCGGCCTCGGAGATGTCCTCGGCGTCGCTGTCGGTGCGGGCCCACACCTGGACGTCGACGAGCGCCTGGTCGAGGAAGCGCGGGTCAATCGACGCGCCGCCGGCGCGCCGCGCCAGCACGAACGGGTATGTCATGCGCGCGGGGATGAGCGTGCCCACCGTGATGCCGGGCCAGTCGGCCTTCAGCGGCTCGCGCAGCAGCCCCAGCAGCAGGTCATTGACGCGCGCCAGCAGTCTCGGCGGCATCCTCACCCCCTTGGCGTTCCGGCTCGTCACGGCCCGTTCCGAGGCGTTCCGAATCGATCCGGACGGTTCCGGACGGTTCCGAGTCGTTCCGGATCGGTACGGCGAGTGCGGCGGCCAGCTGGTCGACGCACATCTCGACGGCCGCCCGGAAGGCAGGGCGCCAGCTGTCGCCCTTGGCCTCGAGGTCGGCCTGCCACTCGGCCAGCAGCGCGCCGACGCCCTGCAGCCGCTGCTGCTCGGCGACGGCGGCCGTGGTCGTCTCGATCAGCAGCGCCTCGTGCCCGGCGAGGCGCTGGTACGCCTGATCGGTGGCGCGGCGGGCCTCGTCTTGCTGCCCCTCGGCCCGGGCCATGGCCGCCACCGCACACGCGTGATGGTCCGGCTCTCGCCAGCACTCCGGGCCGTGCCCGGTCACCGAAGGCCCGCAGTGCGGTGGATGACGTACAGGCCCTGACTGGCGCCGATCGTGCGGCCGTCGCGCATGTAGGCGCCGTGCCCGTACTCGATGCTGATGACGCCCTCGCCCACCATGCTGACGAAGGCGTCGACCTTGCCCGAGGTGACCTCGATTCGGGTAGCGCCCGTGACCCGGTGCGCTCCCAGCAGGCCCCTGGCGCGGCCGGCCAACTCGCCGGCCTTGTTGCGCACGGCCTTGCGTACGCCAGGCTCGCGGGCGACCAGCCGCGCCACGTTGCGGTTGACCTGAGCCATCAGTCAGCCCCCTCATCCTCAGGTGTTGCATCTGCAGCGACGAACGGAAGGTCGGCGTTCGACTGAGGGCCCCGCGCCTGCAGCAGGGCCGTCACATGCCGAGTCCGCAGGCTGCCGCGCGACCATTGCGGCTCGCCGGCCAGGTCCCATTCACGGCCGTCCCACACCACCCGCGCCCACGCCCCCAGCGGCGCGTTGCGGGTGATGAATCGGTACGTGGTGGTGACCTGCTGGCCGGCGACGGCCGCCTCGGAGGAGGCGACCGGCTGGACGCGGCCGCGGGCCGGGACCGGCGTCTCGGCCGGCACCCGGACCTCGTTGCCGCGCTCGTCGAGCGTGACCACCTCGGGGTAGATGAGGACCTCGTCCGGGCCGCCGTCGAGCAGGCTCACCACAGCCCCCGGCGACGACGAGGAGCCAGCGGCCCCCACCGCGGCGTGCCGATCGCCGGCGCGATCGTGAACGCGCCGGCGATGCGCACGCCGAGCCGTTTCCAGTCGGCGTCGGTGATCTCCAGCAGGCCGGACGCGACCTCAGCTGACCGGCTGTAGGAGTAGTCCCCGTCTGACTCCGACCTGTACCCCTCGGGGTTGCGCAGGACCCGCAGCACGGCGTTGGCCTCCACGATGACCAGCCGCTTGAGGTACTGCGGGTCGGCGGCGCGGGCCGCCAGGTCGGAGATGCGTTCCTCGATGAGCACCTCGGCGTCGCCGAGCAGCGTCTCGGCCAGCGTCTCTTCCTCCGAGGTCAGTGGCCTGCCCATGCGCGCCCTCACGTCCTGGACGGTCGCGTACGCCACGCCGGCCTCCTACTCGGGTCGCTCGCGCTGGTCGGCCAGGGCGATGAGCTCGTCGCGCGTCTTGCCCTCGAGCTCGGCCGGCGGCACGCCGTCGTTCTCCAGGTAGGTACGCCAGGCGTCCTTCGTGGCGGACTTCGCCGGCCGCTGCGGCTGCGCCGGCGCGCCGCCGGTCGCGGCCGGGTCGGTCGTGGTCGGTGTCGCCTGGCCCGGGCCGGGCACGACGGTGTCCTCCTGGCCGTCGTCCTCGGCCTGCCACACGGACGGGTTGCGGATCAGCTTGGCGTCCTCGTCGGAGACGACGTCGCCCGGCGCGTACACCCGGCCGTTCACGTGCACGTAGCGGGCGACTCTGCGCTGTGCCATGTTCTCGCCCTCCTTTACGCGGCCACGTCCGCGACGAACGTGAGGTCGGGGTTGGCCATGATGGGCAGGCCGATCGCCGCGGCGTGGGTCCAAAGCGCGATCGGGTCGGTGGTGCGGAAGTTGCCGACGACGATGCCGGGCTGGTCGCCGGGCGCCAGGTCATAGTCCGCTTCCTGCGCCTCGAGGGTGAGGCCCATGAGCGTGGCGCCGAGCTCGCTGTCGCCCATCGGGTCGGCAGGCGCCGGCAGGAAGACGACCTTGTCGTCCGGGATGACGCGGCGGGCGGTGCCGGCCGGGTCGATCAGGCGCGCGTCGTACGTGGTGACCGACGGCAGGCCGAACGACATCAGAACGGCGTTGACCTGATCCAGCGTCATCAGCGCCGCCGAGCTGCCGGCGATCTGGCCGCGCATCTGCTCGTTGCGCATCAGCAGCGCCACGACGCGCGTCGACGTGAGGATCGTGCCGGGGTTCTCGCCCACGTCGTTGTTGTAGGTCTGCGCCCACGACAGCAGGTCGTCGAGCGGCGTCGAGGTGGCCAGGTCCGTCCAGGCGGTGGACGCGGTCACCGAGTGACTCGGCGAGCGGTCGAAGTCGACCGTGGCCATCACGCCGTTCTCGGAGATCGTCACGCTGCCGTTGACGATCGCGTCGGCCCGGGCCAGCTCCAGCCGGGCCGCGATCTTGCGGGCGAGCGTCTCGGCGTCGCGGAACACCAGGTTGGTGATCTCCTCGTCGAGGTTGCGCATCCGCAGCTGCTGGTACTCCGTCAGGCGCAGCTTCTCGCCGATCGGCGGAAGCTCGCCCGTCACGCGGCTGACGCCCGGCCGCGCGCCGATCGGCGTCTCGGCGTCGTAGGCGCGGAAGCTGGCGGCCCGCACCAGCTCGTTCGGGCCCCGGTTGAACCGGAACTCGAGGTCGTTGACGTTCCGGTACGGCAGCCAGCGCGCCAGGCTGAACTGGTTGACGGCCCGGTCGGCCAGGCTCTCACGCGCGAAGCCGGTCAGCTCGGCCGGCGTCGCGTACTGGGCGATGAGCTCCATGTGTCAGCCCCCTTACACGTAGACGATCGTGGTGGCGTCGGAGGCCGCGGCCGGCGCCTCGAAGTCCACCGGCAGCTTGGCGACGATGACCCGGCCGTGGTCCAGCAGCGCGCCGACCACGTCGACGGCGTCGGAGGCCGGCGCCTGGACGGAGTCGAGCAGGAACCCGGCCAGCACCTGGCGGCCGTCGGTGGCCGCGGCGTCGTACGGCCCGTACTTGCCGCCGTCGGTGATGAGGCCCAGCGGCAGACCCGACGGGAAGTACCCGTCGGGGTAGTGCGTCGCGGGCGTGAACGTCGAGGTGTCCAGGGTGATGCTGCGCCCGGCGTCGGTGCCGTGGCTGGACCCGAGCCAGGACGCGTCGTCCTGGCCCCAGCTCTCGGTCCGGAGGGTGAGATCCATGTCTCTCCTTCGTGATCACGTCTTGGTGGTGCGCTGTCGGTAGCGCTCCCGTCCGGCGGCGAGTGACCCGCCGTCGCTTCCGCCGCCACGGCCCTGGGAATGATCCGGCGCCGGCGTCCGGCGGCCGCCGGGGCGGCGTTCGTCGGACTGCTCGTCGTCGGCGGACTGCTTGAGCTTGTCGGCCAGCGTCTTGGCCCGGTCGAGGACCTCCTGCTCGGTCTCACCGGTCAGGAAGGCCATCAGCTCGTCGTCCAGGCCGTGCTTGCGCGCGGCCCTCTCCTTCCACAGATCGACCTCAGTCCGCGTGGCCCGGCCGAGCGCTTCCTCCAGCTGCTCTTGCTGGCGCTGCGCCTCGGTCTTCTGCGACTGCGACAGCTCGTCGTACTTGGCTGCCTTGGACTTGAGATCGTCATAGTCGGCGTACTTGGTCCGCTCCCGGCCGAGCCGCTCGCTCACGATGCGGTCGACGTCGGCCTGCGTGAAGGTCGCCGGCGGCTGGTTGCCCTGGCCGCCGTTGTTGCCCGCTCCGCCGTCACCGCCGCCGCCCTCGGGGGCGCCCTCGCTGCCGCCGAGCACCGGCCAGATCGGCCGGCCGCCCTTGAGCAGTCCGATGGCGCGCAGTCCAGTGCGCGGGTGAACAGGCAGATCGTGTGTCGTCATCAGGTTCTCCGTGAGCCCGTCGGCGTAGGTGTCCGGCCTTGTGCGCGGCCGTGGCGCTTCCCGCCAGCGGGCGGGTGGTCTGTGGGTCAGGCGGCCTGCTCGCCGCCCTGCTCGCCGCTCTGGCGGCGCTGCTCGGCTAGGTAGCGGCGCAGCCCGTTGAGGCTGCGGCCGCCTTCCCGCCACAACCGCTCCGCGGCCTCGTACTCGGCGCGGCCCGGCCACTCTTCCCGGGCGAACACGGGCACCGCGATGCAGTCGCAGCGGTCGTGGTACGGCTCGCCGGTGCCGTCGCGCAGCAGCGCCGCGCTGGCGCTCTTGTAGACGGGGCCGCGCGACACGAGCATCAGGCAGAACGCGCACGTGCTCGTTCCGGTGGCCACGCGGGCGTAGCCGAGGGCCTCCGGGTCGTGCCGGGCGGCGTCGACGATCGCCTCGCGGCCGGCGTCCTGGGCGTGCCGTACGACGACGGCGGCCGCCTCCTGGCGCACGAGCTCGGGCACCGCCTGGCCGTCGTCGAGCCCGGCCAGGCGGCCGCGGGCGACCCGCCGCAGCGCCTTGTCGAGGGCCTCGGGCGGGTAGTTGCGGCGCGGGAACTCGATCGGGCCCTCGGGCGCGCCCTGCAGGACCCGCTGCCCGCGATAAAGCCGCTCGGCCGCCCGCCACGACTCCGTCCGCGACCGCATGACGATCGGGTACAGCGCCTGTACGAACGCCCGCCACTGCTGATCGGACGGCCGGGCCTGCAGCACGCCGAGCAGCGGCATGAGCAGCTGCAGCAGCCTGGCCAGGACGCCGGCCTGCTGGCGCCGGTACTCCTCCGGGGTCACGCGGCCGCGTCCTCATCGTCGACGACCGGCTCGTCCTGTTCCTCTTCGGCCAGGAAGCGCACTGCGGGGTCGTCGTCGGACAGCTGCCGCAGCCGGCGCCGGTACTCCGGCCCCCAGCCCATCTGTTCCCATGCGGCCTCGCGCGGCAGCAGCCCTGCCTGCACAAGCTTGACGATCGCGTCGGCCTTGGCCGCGAAGGTCGGCGTGGCCGGGTCGCGCCACACGGTTTCCAGCCGCACCGCGTCGTTCGGGTCGAGGCCCTTGACGAGCATGGCGCGCCGCTGCGCCGCCTCCCACGGCCCGGACAGGCTACGGATCTGGCGCTCGGCCCGCTTGACGAACCGCGCCTCGCTCGAGCGGATCGCGTCCGCGCTGGCCGGCTGGTCGCTCGTGAACCCGAGGTAGTGCGCCGGCATGCCCGTCATGGCGGACACGGCGCGGGCGTACCAGTTGAGCACCTCGGTGAAGTTGCGCAGGTCGGCCGCCGGGAACTGGCCCACCTTCGCCTGGTCGTTCATCAGGGTCAGGAACCGGCCGAGGTACGCCTGCCACGCCGGGATCGGGTTCCCGTCCTGGTCCTTGAAGTCGTCCTCACTGGCGCCGAGCACGTACCTCTGCGGCACCGACAGTAGCTCTTGGGCACCCTGCAGGTTCGTCAGCGACCTGCAGGCGGCATCCGTGAGGCCCATGATGTCGCGCATCTCGGTGTGCCCGGCCCGGTTGCGGATGCGCTGCCGGTTCGCCACCGGCACCACCAGCGAGACGCCGAGCTTGTGGTCGTCGGCCTTGTCCTCTTCCCACTGGCCGTCGCGCCGCCGGTAGTGGACCGTGCGGTTCTCCAGGTAGAGGGTGGCGTGCGTCGCCGGCGTGCCGTCCTCGTCGTCGCTGTAGAGCCGGGCCGAGGCGATCACGCGTCGCGTCCGCGGGTCGGTCACCGCGGTCATGTAGCGCGGCGACTCCACGGTCATGACCGGCGGATCGCTTCTCGCGTCCGGCGAGCCGACGGTGATGAAGCCGCCGCCCGTGATGAGCTTCTCCAGGTGCAGCAGCCCGGACTCCTCGTCCAGGTCGTTGGCCTGCCACCAATCCCACAGCCGCTCGTCGGTCCTCGTGCTGCCGCCGAGCCGGAACCCTTCGATGTCGAGCCTCTCCTCGAGGCTGTCGACGTACATGCCGGGCCAGTTGATGACGGTGGCCAGCTGCTCGAGCTCGGGTGGCAGCGCCAGGCCGAGCGCCTGCAGCCGCCGCTCGCCCTCGTAGTAGCCGTCCAGCGTGTCCAGTCGTCGCTGATTGCGCTGGATACGGCGAATCAGCTTGCGCAGGATCTGCACATCCAACAGCGACAGGTCGATCACCGCAACACCACCACCCTCCGGTCGGTCTTGCGCCGCTGCTTCGAGGGCGGCAGAGCCAGGTAGTCCTTGCGCGCCAGGCGGGCGATGATGCCCGTTACCGCGGCGTCGATCTTGTAAGGCGAGTGGCGGGACTCCTTGCCGATGCTGACGCCGTACTGGTTCGGCCGCCGGCGGGCGTTGAGTGCGTGCCGGCGCGTCCGGGGGTCGCCGTCGTGGGTCAGGTCGCCGGCGACGATCGCGGCGTGCGTGGCTTCGCACTCTTCGGTGAACCGCCGCAGCACCGCGGTACGCTCCCGGCCGCCCTGCTGAGGGCCGGCGTCGTCGTGGCGGTCCTGCGTGGATCGCATGTCGAACCGCACGGGATTCTTCGGGTTGGCCTTCGCGCACACGCGGCCGCCGTACTTCTCGCCCCACTGGTCGACGTACGACAGCAGCGGGCCGGGCTCGGCGTAGAACGCGACGACGTCGAGCCGGTCGAACGCGCGAGCCACCGCGGCGTCGAGCTCGAGCCGCGGCACCTCCCAGTCCGCAGCTTCGGGTCCGTCCGGCGGCTCCCACACCTCCCACGTGAACAGGTGCCCGTCGGAGATCCGGCAAACCATCATCGCCGTGGCGTCGCCGGACTTGGACAGGTCAGCGGCCAGCGCCACCTGGTCGCCGTCGGCCAGGACCTTCGTGGCGTCGGCGCAGGCGTCCCACTGCGGCGCCTTCAGCCACGCGTCGCGGGCCTCGGTCGGGCGGTTGAAGTACTTGCGTTCGGAGTCGTCCGGGCTCGAGCTCACGTCCCAGATGCGCTCGATGATGAACGACCGGTCCACCCACCAGCAGTCGTCATAGACGAAGTCCAACGCGCGCCGCAGCGACTTCTCGTCGGCCATGTCCGTGTCCGGCGGCGCGATGCGCGCGTCGTACAGGATGCGCGTCTGGCCGCGCGTCTTGCCCTCTTCCTGCGCCAGCCACGCCCGGTAGGACGCCTCGGCGACGCTGCCCTGCTCGGGCTTCCACGCGTTGCAGGTCTCCAGCATCCGGGAGCCGGACTTGGCGAGGTTGTCGGCCAGCGTGTTGTAGAAGGTGGGGCCGCCGTTGGACGGCAGCCAGTGCTCTGTCTCGTCGCCGACGATGAACGACGCCTCTCCACCTTCCGCGGCCGTCGACGAGCTCGTCAGCACGTGCAGGGCCCCTTCGGGCTGCATGTAGTACTGCGTTTTGCCCGGGTCCAGGTTGAAGTCCCGGACCAGCCGCGAGCCCTTCGGCGCCAGGGCCCGCACCATGCGCATGGTGTTCTCGGTCTGCGACTCGGCCGTGGCCGCGATCTGCACCAGCGGCATCGTCACCCGGCGGCCGCGCACGCCTCCGGGCAGGTCCGGATCGAAGTCGTCCACGCGGACCGGCGCGGTCAGCTCGCCGAGCGCCACCAGGGCCGCGAAGGGGCTCTTGCCGGATCCCTTGGCCAGGCGGCGCACCGCGCGCCGGTACAGCCACGCCCCGGACTCGTCGACGGCGTACCACCACAGCAGGAAGCGCAGCTGGGAGTTGACGAACTCCCAGCGCTTCCCCGCCCTCGGCCCGTTGGGGTGCTTGAGGTACTTGGTCGCCCACCGTACGAGCTCCCACCCGAGCGTCCACCTCGGCAGCCCTTCGGGCAGGGTGATCAGGCGGCTCGCCGGGTCAGCCGCTGAGGCGCTTTTGGTACTCATCGATCGCCACGACTGCTGCCTCCTCGTCGCCGTCCATCTCGCCGGCGCGCTCCAGCTCCAGCCGCATCCGCCGGCGTGCGCCCTCGGTGGTGAGCAGCTCGGTGGCGCCGGCCGCCCACGCGGCGACCATCTGCGCCGAGACGCGGGAGCGTTTCTTGAGCTCGCGGCTGAGCAGCTCGGCCCACACCCTCGCCTGCGCCCAGTCGCTCGGCTCGTAGAAGGCCGACTGGCCGGACTCGGCGAGCGAGTCGTACCACTCGCGCGCCAGGGGGTGCCATCGGGCCTCGGCCGCCGGCGGCGCCACACGGACGGACCGGGACGGCGCCTTGGTGACCTCGCCGCCCTCCGGTTTGTTGGTGCGGCGGCGCTGGTCGGACCGCTTCGGCACGGGGCCGCGGGTGCCCATCGCTCACCTCCTGCCGTCACATTCCGTAGTCGGCGCGGCCGGCTCGCGGACCTGAAAACCCGTAGCGGGTGGCAGCGGCTATGACACAGCGGTCTAGGGCCAGCCGGGGCCGGGGGTTACCCCCCTGGGTCGTCACGCGGCGTGATGTCGAGCGCTGCGCTGATCTGATCGCAGATGTCGCGCATCATGGTCCACATCTCTCGGGCCGCGTCGCCGGCCGCGACGTCGACGCGCACCGCGGCCGCGTGCCGCCAGGTGTCGGCCAGCGCTCGCGCTCTGCCGATGGCCGCCTCAGCCTGCTGCGCTCGCATGGTGGTCGCGCGATGGTCCTGACGTTCGCGCAGCAGCGCTTCCTCGGCCAGGCGCAGCTTCAACTCCATGACGCTGTGCGTCACAGGTTGTCGTACCCGTCGGAGTCGACGTCGTTGGCGACCGCGATGAGCGCCCGCTGCGTCACCCAGTCGGTGCCGGACGAGACGCGCAGCACGACGGACACGCCGCCGTCGGGCTTGTGCACCTTGGCGATGAGCACCGCGTCGGAGACGAGGTCGTCGTCGGCCAGGTCCAGTTCGATGCCGAGCTGGTCGATGGCTCGGTGCATGGCGATCTCCTAGGCGGTCAGGCCCGGGTGCGGGTCGGGCGGCCGGTTTCGGGGGATGCGGCGCGCGTTGGCGGCCTCGGCGCCCTGCCTGCTGCTCTTGCGCCGGTGGTGCCCGGCGCACTTGGCGGCGAGGTTCTGCAGGCGGTGATCGTCCCTGTCGCCGAGGTGGTCGACGTCGGTGGCGCGCTCGCCGCAGCGGTTGCCGGTGTCGGCGCGGATGTGCGTGCACTGGTAGCCGTCGCGGCGCAGGACAGCCCGCCTGATGTCCGGCCAGTTGGGCGGGAGCGTGTGGCGTCGCGTGCTGCCCTTCCAGCCGGGCATTAGCTCACGGCTCTCACGATGGCGTGGAAGATCGCGTCCTTGGCCCGCTGCTCGGCGGGCAGTTCGCCGTAGGGCACGAGGCACGGATGCGTCTTGGCGTCGGCGTCCTTGACGTCGCCATAGGTCCATCCGTCGGCTTCCTTGTGCGCGCGCCAGGACTCATGCAGCTGCTCGGGAGTGGCGCCGGATCGGGCCGTCTCGACGCCGGCCACTGCGGACTCGCGCTGCCATTCGGGTGCGTCTTCCCAGGCGGGCGACGGGGCGGGGTCGTTCGTCAGTGCCTGAACGGCGCGGTTGGCCTCATGGCAGATGCGCGCGACCCAGTCCACGGGCATGGTGATGCTCACTCGCTTGCCTTTCTGATCAGGTGGTCAATCTTGGCCTCGATGCGCTCGAGGTCGCGGGCGCCGGCGCGGAACATGACATGCTTGGCGGCGAGCAGCTGCACGGCCTGGAAGATGAGCTGCAGCCACTCTGACTGCCAGTTCTCGAAGGTCGCGGAGGCTCTCCCCATGATCAGCACACCTCCCAGTCACTGGGCTAACGTCCAACTGACCTACCACCAGATCCAGCTCCGGGATGCCGAAGAGGGCGGGCCGGCACCTCTGGAAACCCAAGGCAACGGGCTGATCGTGGTAGATGACGAACCCGACGGTGCGACGATCTTGACCGGCATCGCGATCGGCGCCGTCGATGTCGAGGTGCAGCTGACGGATGCGCCCCCAGGCCTCGATCTGGACAGTTGGGAAGAGGTAGTCGAGGTCTCCATCGAGTCCACCACGGGATCGCTGATCGTGTGCGGGCTCGATGGAGATCTCCCCGACCTACCTAATCTCGCCCACCACGGAAGCGGCTTCTATCGCCTACGAGTACACGCGCGCGGGCGCGATACCGACCCGGATGGGTCGGCCAACACTCCTCTGCCGTTCGAGCACTACCTGATCATCTCCTGGCCCGCCCCGTCTGCGCCCGAACAGGCTTTCAAACACACCGACGCCTTCGGGCGCGAGAGGCGCAATCCGAAGCTGTAGAACGCTCTCTTCCATGAGGAACGCGCAGTCCATGACGCGCACCTGGAGGAGGCAGCTCGCCGGTTCGCTGTGGCGTTCGGCGACGGCGCCCCAGTCGCGCAGGGGCTTCATCGGTTGCGCCGGTCGCCGGGCCAGAAGCCGTTCGTTTCGTAGTGCCATTGGGCGCAGATCCGGCGGGCGCGTTCGTTGCCCACGTGCTTGTCGAGCTCGCGGACGCAGCGTGTGAAGTCGCCGGGTGTGCCCCATCTGATCTTGATGGCGCCTGTGCCGCGCTTCCAGTAGTTCTCGAGGTTCTGTCCTGCGGTGGCCACGGTCACCTCCCGGGCGTTGATGGAAAGCGGGGGTTTGTCGTGGGTGGTGCCTGCACACTGGGAGGTGTGAGCCACGACCGAGGGGAGACGGTGATGCTCGTGGATGAGATGGAGCGGCTGCTGCGTGCGCCGCTGGCCAGCGGGAACGCGGACGCGTGGGAGCGTGGCCCGGACGCCTCGCACGGGTTCGGTGATCCGTCGGCGCCGGTGGAGTGCCGTGTGCTGCTGGTCGTGGGCGAGTGGGCCGAGGTGGTGACGGAGCACCACGGCGTCGGCGACGATCCGCTGCGGGTGCCGGCGGCCGGGCTGGCCGATCAGCTCGGTGTGGCGGTCGATGCGCTGCCGGGGCTGAGGTTCTCGGGTGTGGTGGGTGACGACGGCCTGGTCACGGGCGTGTCGCTGGTGTCCTGATCTGGTCTTTCGTGGCGGGCCGGTCGTGCTGATCGGCCCGTTTTTCTTCGCCCAACTTGTTGCAAATCACCATTCCAATGCTGCATAATAGAGATGTCGGAAGGGGCTGGCACCCCCGACCGGCAGCAGATTGAAAAGTCCACAGCGGAAAGGAAGGAAACATGGCAGACAGCCATGAGGAACGCCGACGCGAGCTGATCATCAAGCTCACCGAGACGTTCCGACTCCTCCGGGCGGCACTCGCCGACCTGCCCATCCCCATCCAGATCGCCCCCTCCATGGCTTCCGAGCCCGAGGATGTCGACCGGATGCTCGAGAGGGCACGGGAAGCCCTCCAGGACGAGCCGATGCACGAAGGTGCTCGGACCCACCTGGACATGGCGATCCTGGCATTCGCCTCGGCGTTCGATGTGGCGCACATCGCGCACCATCGTGAGGCGATGCAGTGGCGATACGACGGGACGCTCTTCCTTCTCGGCCAGACCGTAGCGAACATCACGCTCGCAACGCTTCTGGCGGACGAGGAGTCCTAGCCGCCGCCGTGGTCCCGGGCAGCCAGCCCGGGACCACGGTCCCCGCTGGACTGATCTGCTGATCTCCGGAGAGTGGCGGGCACGGCCGGGCCCGCCACGCATCCGGGCCGCATGAGACGTTGATGGGCCTGGCAGGGCGGACCGTGAAGGTCCTGAATGGCACCCCTGCCAGGCCCAGCAGACTGATCGTCCACTCGCAAGAGAGGAAGACGCTTCCATGGTAGCTCCCCGGCGCGTGATCGCCCCAGAGATCGCCGAGCGGTACGGACGTGCTCTGGACACGGTCAAGGAGACCTGGCGCAAGCATCCGGAGTGGCCGGCGGCTGTAGGCCGGCGCGGCCGGTGGGCCGAGTACGACGCCGACGCCGTCGACGAGCTCGTGCGCCGGGTGTTCCTGCGCGAGCCGACGCCGGCCGAGGGCGATCCGGACGACCTGCTGACGATCGCCGACATCGTCACGTACACGGGCCTGGCGCGCGGCACGATCGCGGCCGACATCTCGCGCGGCCGCTGGCGCGAGCCGGACGAGGAGGCGCACGGGGTGAAGCGCTGGAAGCGCAGCACCGTCGACGAGATCCTCGAGGGCCGCCGCGGCTACCACCGCAGGAAGGCCGACGGTTAGACGATGGGCAGCTGCCCGGCCAGCATGACGGGCTGTTCGACGGGTGCGGTCACGCGCGCCCACACGTCGTAGGTGCCGACCGGCAGCTCGTTCGGGCTTCCCGGGCCGACGAGGACGCGCGCCTCGGCGCCCTCGCGGGTGATGCTCGCGGTGTTCCACTCGGCCGCTCTCCAGTCGTCCTCGGTCGGTTTGACGCCCACGCCGGTGAACGCCAGCTGTACCGTCTCGGTGCCGTAGGCGCCCTCGATCCACACGTACACGTACGGCCTGGACAGGGACGAGATGGCATCCACCCGTGGCCTCCTCTCCGGTCGGGCGTAAGGTCCATCCGTCGATGGACCTTTCGTCAGTGGGCGACGGACGACCAGCGCAGGCGAGGCCGGCCCGCCACCCATCGGACGCGCGGCGAGGCGGCGGCCCAGGCGACGCGGACGGGCCCGGCCCGCATCGGCCGGGCCGCGTACACCACCGGCGTGATCGGCAGCGCGACGTCGGCCTCGGCCACCAGGCCGAGCGCACTCGAGTTGATGCGCAGCGCGGTGTCGAGCTCGGCCGCCTGGCCGACCTCGAGGACCGAGACGCGCACCATCGGCTGGGCTGAGTCGACCGCCAGGACCTGGCCGACGGCGCGCTGCAGGCCGGCCGCGACCGCGGCCGCGGCGTCCCCCTCGGCCGCCTGGCCCAGCGCGCGGATCTTCCTCCCGGTGACCGGCAGCGCCGTGTCGTCCTCGCCGGTCTGCGGCACGGGCGTTCCGACGAGCGGCGCGATGTGCCGGGCGGTGCCCGTCTCGGCGACCTGACTGACCTGCGCGGCGTGGGCGCGGCCCATCGGTGAGACGCCGTCGAGCTCGGACGCTTGGCCGCCGAGCGCCCGCTGCTTGCGGCGGCCGAGCAGCTGCGCGGCCGCGTCCTCGGCGGCCTGGCCGACCTGGCCGCGCTTGGTCGCCGCGATCGGATGCGCCGCCGCGGTGGTCGCGGCCTGGCCGATGCCGCGCGTCTTGCGGCCGCTGACAGACCGGGCCGCGTCGCCCTCGGCGACCTGGCCGACGGTGGCGGACTGCTCGGGCGAGGCCGAACCGATCTTCTCGTCTGCGATGGCGACGTCGTCGAGGTACCAGTACCCGGTGTCGCGCTGCAGGTGGAACTCCGCGCCTTCGGGCTTGCCGTTCGGCCACGCCAGAGTGGTGGAGATCGCGTAATCGTCGTGGGCGCTGGAGTTGGCGGCCAGGTACAGCCACATCTCCACTGTGCCGTTGCCGGCGGCGCCGATCGTGTAGCGCAGCTCGATGCGCACCCACTGCTCGGTGGGGACCGGGGTGGTGAACCCGGCCGCGGCCGTCTCGGAGAACCCGGCGTATGCGGTGATCTCCCGGTCGGGGAAGATCCACACCGCGGATACGACGCCCGCCGAGCCGAGCAGCACGAACACCCGCTGCGCCGCGGTGGGGGCCGCGACGAGCCACAGGTACAGCCGGGCACAGAAGACGTCCCCGGGTTGCGCGACCGCCCGCCAGTCGAGGTGACAGTCGACGCCGGCGGCCGGGTTCACGGCGGCCAGGCCGGCGCGGGCCTGCACGTTGGTGTACTGCAGGCTGCCCACGACGCTGTTGAACGGGTCGCCGCTGGCGCCGCCAGAGTTGCCGGTGGTGATCGTCTCGCCGTGCGTGCCGCCGTCGAAGACGTTGCCCCGGACGATCCCGCCTCCAAAGGTGAAGGTGAGGTCGTCGATCCATGCGGCGTCCGCGCCGGCCGGGACGGACACGTCCTTGAAGTACCGGAAGATGACCGTGGTCGCGGCCGACACGTCGAAGGTGTCCGACTGCGTCCATGGGATCTCGCCCGACAAGCCGCCTTCCGGGTACTGCTCGACGCCGTCGATCAAGAGCTGGAACTTGTCGAACGTCTCCTCAGAGCTCACCAAGTACCAGAACCGCATGCCGGTCGCGCCGGGCGGAACCGTGACGATGGCGTCAGTGGTCTGCTCGTCGGTGATGACGCCCGAGCGCAGCGACGCGCCGCTGTCGTGTCCCTCGGTGGTGTCTCTGGTCCAGCCGGTGTCGCCGCCGGCGGTGATGGTGACGACGTAGGTGGCGTCCTCGAAGTCCTCGACGAGCTGCGTTCCGCCGGTGCCCACGCCGTGGTGCGTGATCGTCAGGCGCGGGTCGGTCGTCGTGCCGCTGGCGTCGGCGGTGGCGAACTGGACGAACTCCCGGGCGGTCGGTGCCGTTCCGGTGCGCTGCTTGGACGAGGACGTGAACAGGCGTACCATGCCTGTCTTGAGGCCCGGCACGGACAAGAACGCCGGCTGGCTGTTCAGCGTGTAGTACTGGTTCAGCGTCCCCATGCTGTTGGTGTTGATGCTGGCCAGCAGCGTGTAGGTGTTGAGGGTGTTGCCGGGCCGGTAGTCGGCGGTGGTGAGCGTGTCGCCCCAGTCGAACGCTCTGGCCTCCACCACGAAGTTGCCGCCGGCCAGGTTCTGGCCGGTCTGGTACAGCGCCAGCTGGACCGCCGTCACCTCGTCGCTGTCGGTGATGGCGCTCGTGTCGAAAGCCCAGTACTGCTGGTAGCAGCTATACGTGCTGACGAAGAACTGGCCGGTCGCGGAGAAGGCGCCCGTGGTGTCGTTCAGGATGGTGCCGGTGCCGTTCCGGGCGGCGGCGTACGTATTGCCCTGGCCCTCGAGGCGGCCGTCGGCCGGCTCGCCGTAGATCACCGTGACGGTGCCCGCGGTGCGCCATCCGCCGGGGTTCGGCGTCTCGTCGATCGAGTCCCAGACGGACTCCCAGAACGCGGCCGCGGGGTCCTGCCGCCCGTCCCTCGTGACGGTGGGCGGGTTGATGATCCGCCGGTGGGGGTCGATCGGCACCTCACGGCCCTGCGCGTCGTGCAGCTGCACCCACGCGTCCACGCCGACGGGCTCGCCGGCGGCGTTGCGGATGACGGCAGGCTCGGCGAGGACCTCGAGCCGGTGGCCGTGCCGGGTCTTGTGCAGCCGATCGCCGGCGGCGTGCTGCTGCCAGTCCCGGTGGCACGCGTCCTTGACCGCGGCCGCCCGCTGGCTGCAGGTGTCAGTCATCAGGCGGGGGCGGCCCGGTAGAAGCCGAGGCTGTTGATCTGCGCGACGACATCGGAGCCGTCCGGTGTGATGCCGAAGTCGTGGGCGCTTATCGGGATGATCTGGGCGTCGGTCGACGAGGGGGCCGGCCTGTAGCAGACGAGCAGCTTGGACCAGGCGCCGCCGGTGGCCTGGACAGCGGTCCAGGTCTGGTCGGGGATGTCGATGTCCACGCGGTCGTTGTCGTAATCCGGCTCGTACAGGGCTAGATCAGCGGCGAGCAGCACCTTTCTGCTGTATCCGGCGTTGGTGGCCTCGTTGGTGTTGCCGAGCACGACGTCGGCCAGGCTGACCTTGTCGCGCAGCACGGCGTCGGACTCCACTCCCGAGGCGGCCAGGGCGACGACGAGCAGCGCCGAGTTCGCCGGGTCGCCGTTCTTGACGCGCCAGTAGAACTCGACGGCGCGGCCCAGCGCGATGTTGAACGGGAAGTCGGCCACGAGGGGATCCTCCAAGCTGCTCGGCCGCTCCTCGCGGCGGTGGTGTACGGCGGCCGCCGGCGGGCGGGTGGATGGCAGGGCCGGACCTGTAGCCCTGCCATCCGTCCTCCCGGCCTCGCGGCCTTTCCCTCAACCTCCCGGCCACGCTCGCCACGTGGTCGGAAGCATGTCAGCGGCCAGGCCGCACGCCACGGGGAGACAGCGCGGGCCTGGCCGCTCGTCAGTGCGGCAGTGGCGGGTTGAGCGGCATCCTGCCGACGCGTCCGGGGCCCGGGCGCTCGCCGGTGGGGGAGACAAGCGCCCGGGGGCTAGGTAGGGGCGCGGCGCCTGGTCGGTGGTGGGACCGGCGGGGGTCGGCGCGCACCGGTGAGAGTCCGCCGGTCCCTTTCGGCCGATTGAAGAGCCGAGATCTCAGGCTACTTTCTCCCGCTGAACACTCCCGCCAGGTACAGAAGTGTGGTAGATTTTGAGGTGTCGGGACGGGGGGTGAGAGCCCCGGAACCGGCGGCCGATTGAGAACTCAACAGAGGAGAGCCGATGGGAAAGCGCACCAGCGCCTACCACAACACCAGCGTCACCGTCAGGTACGCCGGTGACCACGAGACCCACGTCGAGAGCATCCTCGACACGCTCCGGATCATGCTCCCGGGCCTGATCATCACCATCACGGATCTGAACGCCGTGTGGTGCATCTGGAAGGGCTGGCACGAGGCGGCGGACATCGCCCCGCAGATCTTCACCGACGAGCGCGCCACGCCCTACCTGATCAGCCCGGTCACCCGGATCCAGACGGCGGTCACCATCACCGGATGGCAGCCGGGACGCCAGGTGTGGGGCAAGACCCGCACCCACTCGGCCAGCGGGTGCGGGGAGCTCCGGGTCAGGGTCGGCGGGCTCACGATCATCTGCGACGATCGCCCCGCCTTCGACCGGCAGCTCGCCACCTGGGCGCTCGCCTACGACACGGGCAAGCGGATCACCTGGCGCGGCAAGCTGGCCGACATCTAGCAGAAGTGGGGGCGGGCGCACCGCCCGCCCCCACTCGTCCACATCGGCGTCCCGCCTCTGCTGAGTTCTCCACAGAACGCCGTTCTAGGACGCGGCGCGGCCCGCCCGGCCGACAGCCTGGGGTGGTCACGAGAGGGGAGCATCACCATGTACGAGATCCGAGACGAGCGCGGCAACGTGCTCGACACCCGGGAGACGTTCGACGCGGCCGAGCAGCGCGTCGAGGCGCTGTGTGCCGAGGCGACCAAGCAGGCGGCCGCGAGCGGTGAGGGCACACGCGGCATGACGCTGAGGTGGACGGTGGTCGACGCGGACAGCGGCGAGGTGGCCGCCGTCATGAGCATGTCGCCGGACGACAGCGGCCGCCCGTACCGGCCGATCAGCGAGGCCTCGCCCGAGCGTGAGGGGCAGGCGTGATCCCGGCCGGACGTGATGCCGTCGACGGGGTCGGCGCCGCCGAGATCCTGGGCATCAGCCCGCAGACGTTCCGCAACCGGCGAGTGGCCGCCCGAGAGGGTTTCCCGCGCCCGTTCAACCCCGGCGCCCGGAAACCCCTGTACGACCGCGCCAGCGTCGAGGCGTACCGAGACGGCCGCCGGCTGCCCACGTGGCCGGTCGGCACCCGGGAACACCCTGACGACCTCCTGGACGGCCCAGAGGCGGCCGAGGTCCTCGGCATCGAGTACGGCACGCTGCGCCACTACAAGGCCGAGGGACGGCTGCAAGCAACGGATGTGGTGTGCGGGGTGCCGCACTGGCGACGCGCGGCGCTCGCTGCGCGGCGAGACAACCCGGGCAAGGCCGGGCGGCCGTCCAAGGGATAGCCGAGCCCGGGCATGCGAAAGGCCCGCCAGCGCGGCGGGCCTTCGTCTCCTAGCCGATCACAGGATCGCGTTCGCGCAGGTCAGTGTCAAGCATCGCCGCCGGGCATGTCGGCCGGCCCGCCTCCGTTGAGCAGCGCCAGCACATCGCCGATCCGGTAGAGCGGCCGGCCGATATCGTCGGCGCCGTGTGAGACGATGCGGCCGCGGTGCGCGTAGCCGCGGATCATGCTCGGCGTGAGGCCCGGCCGGAACGCTGCGAGCGCCCGGGCGATCTCCGTAGCGGTGCCGAGGTGATCGGCCACTTGCCGCAGCAGCCACCGCTCGCGCGCCGTGGCGCTGTGCGTCGCGCCGCAGGACCGGCACCGGATGAGCCGGTCACCATGCCGCACGTACAGATCGGCCTGGCACCCGTCGACGTCGCACGGCCCGGCGTACCAGGTCGCCGGCGGCCGGTCGATCGCACGCCGGGCCAGCCGGATGGCGTCGCCCAGCTCGTCGATCGCCTCGACGAGCGCGGCGTGGCCGAGCAGCGCGGCCCGCTGCCGCAGCAGCCAGCGGGCCAGCCCGGCCAGCGTGTCCGGCGGGACGCGGCCGCGGTGCGCCCACCTGCAGGACGGGTGGTCGCAGACGCGGCATAGCGGCCCCGCCCGGGTCTCGTCGACGGACAGCGCCCGATACCAGCCGGCCAGCGCCGACCGCAGCACGCTGATCGCCTGGCGGGCGCGTTCGTCGTACGGCAGCGGGGCCCGCCGGACGGTGAGCCCCACCTCCCGGTCCTCGTCGAGAGCCTGCAGGCGGCCGCCGTCCGGGTTCTCGATGCGGGTCTGGCGGGTGAGCGCCAGCTCGAGGTGGTGCTCGAGTGAGGGGACGTCGGCCAGGTCCCGAAGCAGGCCGGCCGAGCAGGCCCGGCACGCGGACAGGTGGCCAGGCATGCTGCGGCCGCAGCTCGGGACGGGACAGGGCATCGGCATGTCGGGGAGGCTCCAGAGGTGTGGAAATGAGGAAGATAGCGGGCGAGCATTCAGCGGCACATGTTCAGCCGTCGCGGGTGGGGGCGGTACTCCTGAAGCGGTATAGCGTTCTCAGTTGACGCGTCCTACCATTGCCCAGCGACATCATCGCCCCGACCGGCCGACGTCGGGCTGCATTTTCACCCCCACCTGCTCCGCTCGTTGTTGAAGGCGAAGCGGAACGCCGGGTTTTCCCGTATCACATATTTCCCCATAGTCAAGATCTTGAATGATTCCACTTAGCGCATCATGGTGGCAATAAGACGGCTAGCACGAAGCCCTATTATTCAAGCTCAACGAAAGGGAGATCATGCAGCGCTTTTTAAGGGTCATTCTAATCTTAGTTGCCATCGTATGCTTATCGGCACAATCTCTACCATCGGTGTCAGCCTCTACTCAATCAACCCACCAGGCGCCGATGTCCAGTTCTGGTACAGGCGGCAAGATAGGCCCCGAGGGCAGGCTCGCCATCAAGCTGGATGCACAAGACCAACCCAAACTCGAACATCCAGCCGTGGAAAAGATCTTAGCCGAGGCAAAGGTGAGAGGGATTCCACCAGCGAATGCATTAAAGAGCTACGCCCTAGAGCTAGTGAAGAGGAATCCAGAAATAGAAGGCAGCCTTCCAGACGGGCCGGTCCCTGACCCCGATATTGAAATTGACGGGATCCCATACGCGGAGCTAATTGACTTGGACCGCTTCGCCAAGTCTAATAATATGGATCTAGCCGAAACCATAAGCCGCTACAGTTGGGCTCCGAGAATAAATCCCATCGCTGCACAACTGCGTTCAGAGCATGCAGCGGAAATCGCAGATATCGCCATAATCGATGATGGTAAAGCCGTTCGCATGGGGTTTAAGGGTGAAGTCCCGGACAAGGCGGTAGAGCTGGCAAAGACGCTGCCTGTCGAAGTTTTTATTTATGCAGATAAAGGTTTTTCGGAGGTAGAGCTAGAAGCGGCAAAGAGATCGGCGCATGACGAGGTCCTAAAGCGCAATGAAGTCGCTGCCGTTGCTAGCAGTTATGACGCAGAAAAAGGTCTAATAAGCATCAGGGTGAGACCCAAGGAGATCCCTAAAACCAGCGCCGACACCGCTAATTTGGAAGCATCCATCCGTCCAACGCAGCCTTCAAATCCTGTCATTTCCGTATCCGTATCGATAGATGAAGAGCTTGAGATTCGTTCGATCGATCAATACCTCCGAGGCGGTGGCGTTAATACTCCGAAGTGCACTAACGGCTTCAATATAATTAATTCCTCAACGGACGCCAGGGAGACGCTGCAAGCTCGGCATTGTGCCGACGAGCTGTATCTGATCTACCATAATCACTCGGACTATGACGGAAACACTACAACCATGGCACGCAATGGGCGGGCGACGGAATTCGATCTGGCGAGATACCAGGGAGGTGGTCTTACTCGCACCCGCACGTTCTATTACGACTGGAACCTTCCGCGATATGCCCATGATGTTGGAACCTCTCCTGTCATAGGCCAACCCATATGCAAGTTCGGGAAAACGACTGGCGCTACATGCGACGCTATAACGGCTCTGAATGTCGATCTCACGAGTCGAGTCGGCGATGGCCAGACATGGCGAGGCAACATCGAGACCGACCGCATCAGCGATCGTGGTGATAGCGGCGGGCCAGCATATTACGGGAACAGAGCATGGGGCATATCATCTGCAGACAGTGGAACTTGCTCGCTCTGCGATACCGCTACATGGTTTGTAGCGGTAGATCGAGTCAACGATCCAGGAGGTTTCGGTGCGAACTGGAACGTCTGGGTGTGCTCCACATGCTGAGCAGCGGGGCCTGAACCCCTAAGAGTCGGCTCCGGCGAAGCACGCTATACCCAGAAGGTATGGGTGATCTCAATACAGGGATCACCCATATCGCACATCTATGGTTTGATATATGCATGGTTGGCAGAAGATCAGAAATCTTGCCGGTTCGCTCGAGCATATATCGGGCAGCCTTAGCCGCCTCCCTCCTAACCGCCGCTGCATGTGGAGCTGATTCGGCAACTCTAAGAATCATCGGCACAGATCCCATCATTGTCGTCCGAGACGCAAGTGTTTCAGGCCTAGCCGAACGCACGGGTACCGTGCTATACGATCGACAAAGCAAATGCCTCCGCATTGATTTAAACCAGCCCGATGAGGCAATTCCAGTATGGCCGAGCGGGACCACTCCGCTCATTACTCACGGCAAACGAGGCGTAAAGGTGCCAGGTGTCGGCGATATAGTGGAAGGCGACATAATAGCCCTGGGGGGCGGTGCGGCCCCATGGAAACTTAGCCCTCCAGACGGAATTAAGATACCGCGAGGGTGTCTTCCTCCTGGGCCGGAAGGGACCGCGTTCATCATCGGTAGGGTAATTCGCAAGGAATAGATATCAGGCGGCCCAACAGTTCAGGTCCAAGCACGGCGCTGATGTGACGCATCGCGATCTCGCCGTGACACACCAGGTCCTTGTAGGTGCGTTCTAGAGCTCACCTCTGTTGCCCGCTGGCCGCGGGCTGAATATGCGCCTCGGCCACTGGCACGCCGCGGTGGCAGTAGCACGGCCAGCCCAGCGGCGGCCGCTCACCTCTCCCAGGGGGAGCGGCCAGAACGCGCAGTCGCCGCAGGTTTGCGCATGACATCCGGCAGGATGTGCGTCGGCGTGAGCTTGACGGGTGGGGCTTGGTACGCCATACCTTCGCCTGCTCGTCGGTGATCGCGCCACGGCCGAGGCACTCGAAACACCGCTCGCCGGACGGCCAGCGGCCCTTTCCGTCGCATGCGGGGCACTGCCAGGGGAAGATGGTCAGCCCGCCCCCTGGCGCCGTCTCAGGCGCGCCTACAGAGCCGCACACGTGGATCACACGCTCGGTCATGACGGCTGCCTTTCGTGGTGGCGTAGCACGCGCACCCGTTCCGGGTGGACGATCGGCGCGTCCTCGGGGCCGCGCCAGTGGTCCTCGATCCACAGCGGCCGGTGTACGCGGCGCTTGGGGTACCAGTGGTTGCGCCAGTGGCCGGTGACCGGCACGCGCACCGACAGGGTGCGGCCGCTGCCGGCCTCGCCGTCGACGGGCTCGACGTCCTGGCCGTGCCCGGCGCCGGGCACGGTCGTGTAGCGGCGCGGCCGCGCGTCGAGGATGCGGATGCCGCCGGTGGGGTAGCCAGCGCGCTCCAGCTGGCGGCGCAGGCCCCGCCGTACGGGCTCGGTGCGCTGGTAGATGAGCGGCTGCTGCATCAGCATCAGCGTGGTCAGCAGGTACTTGGCCCAGTGGCTGGTGTAGGCGGGGGTGTCGTGCTCGCGCAGCTGCTGCTCGAGCTCGCCCCGGTCGGCGTAGGCGATCGCCCATTCGTTGTCGGGCACCAGCCTGGCCAGGGTCGGCCGGATGAACTCGCGCACGGTGTCGTCGAGCATCGGGGCGAGCATGTCGCGGCGGTCGCGGTAGAACGAGACGAGCACGCCGCCGTTCTTCCAGCTGCCGGCGCGGTCGTACGGGCCCCACGTGCACGCGATGATCGGGATGTCCTCGTACGGCTGGTCACGTTTGTCCACCGCGAGGCGGTTGTCCACGATCAGCGCGGCCGCAGCCTCCGGGCGGCGCACGCTGATGAGGGGCGCCTCGAATACGATCAGCCCCGCCGGGTGCGGGAAGTCCTCGGCCGTCGGCGCGAACGCGGGCATGCTTGCCGCGGCGGCCTGAACGATCGCGGTCATCTCGGCCGTGACGAAGTACAGCTCGGCGTCGGCCAGGGCGCGCCGCTCGTGGGCACACAGCATCTCGGCGTAGGCGCGCATCACGCGGGGGTGCCCGTTGAACTCGGGATGGCCGAGCCGCGTGCCGGCGTCGGTCGACTGCCTGCTGTGGAACTCCAGCCCTCGGCCGTCGCGCAGCCACTCCATGAGGTCGCGGCGCAGCGCGGGCACGTCGGTCGGCTCGAACGTCTCAGCCACGGTCGTCCTCCCGGCGCAGACGCGCGTACGCCCATTTCACGCAGTAGGCGTGGCGGCCGATCACCAGTGCCATGCCGATCCACGCGGTGCCGCGTGCGGCCGGGCTGAACCCGTAGCGGTTGCGGGCCAGGCGCAGGCCCGGCTCGGCGACCTCGTAGCGGTAGAAGCGCGGCCAGTGGGGTTCGGCGTAGTGGCGCCAGGCCGTCTCATTCATGGTCGCCTCCGTGATCCGCGCGCAGTTCGCGCAGGTAGGCGAACAGGCCGTCGATGCGGTCCGGCGGCATCCCGCCGGCGGTGCGCAGCGCCTCGGCGACGAGCTGGTCACTTTCGGCCGCCTCGGCCGCGACCAGCCACGCCAGGCCCATCTGGCGGGCCTCGTCGGTGGACAAGACGCCTTTGAGATGGCCGCGCCGGATCAGGACCAGGCCGCGCTTGTCCTTCGTCGAGCCGACCGGCAGCAGCGACAGGGTTTCGTCGTAGCCCCAGGCGCGGCGGCCGGTCTGGGAGACGATGAGCTCGCCTGTGAACCGGCTCGCGGTGTTCGGGTCCAGGCCGAGCTTGACGGTGACGTGCACCATGACGTCGGCCCACGAGGCGACCGTGAACAGGTCGACGGCGGTGGCTCGCACGACGTCGACCGTCGCCGTCCAGTCCTGGCCGCGCCAGGAGATGAGGCAGTCCGTGGGCGCGTCCGGGTCGAGGCCGCCCACGATCTCGATGACGTCAGCGCCGGCGGGCGATGCGGCCCGCTCGCGGGTGTGCTTGCTGCGGTTCATCAGGTGGTCCTCTCGAGGTCGGCGGCGGCGATGAGCCCGGCCATGGGTCGGCGCACGCCCGCGATGGTGATGACGTGGGTGCCGTCGGCGCTGGCGTCGATGCCGACGCGGTGGCACGGCTCGTGGCAGATCAGCGCGTAGCTGCCGGGCTGGACGTCGGCGTGGGCGGTCTCGCCCGTGGCCGGGTCGAAGACGGTCACTCTGATCGGCTGCTCAGACACGGCGGCCGCCTCGCAGGTTGGCGATGCGGTCCAGCAGTTCCTGGCGGGCCACGTTGGCCCCCGTCGGGTAGCTGCCGTTCAGGAGGGTGCGGCCGATGCGGCCGCGCTCGCCGAGCTCGTCGGCGACGTCGCGCAGCAGCGCGTACACCTGATCGGCGTAGGCGATCTCTCCGGTGTGCACGACGCTGACGCCGGCGTCGGTGAGCTGAGCCATGATGTCGGCCGCGTGCTGGCCGTGCGGCGGCATCAGCGGGCCGCCGGCGGCCGCGCGCTCGCACATGGTGGCGTGCAGCGCCTCGGAGAGGATCTGGGCCGGGCTCACCGGGAACCGTCCTGGCGGTCGACGTGCGCCTCGTCGGGCACGAACTCGCCGCGGGCGACAGCACCGGCGGGTGCCTTGGCGGCGCAGATGCGCTGCCAGCCGACGCGGCGGTACCAGCGCCACCCGGTGCTGGTACCGCAGCCGTACGCGCACGGGACGCCGGGGGTGGGCGGCGGCGGCAGCGGGCGGTCCTGGCCGCCGGGCGGCCGGGGGATGTTCCAGTGGCGGCCGAGCTGCTCGGCGAGGGCCTGCTCGGTGCGGCCGCCCACGATGACGATCTGGATGTCCGGCAGCCCGATGTCGGCGAGGTTGACGCTGATCGGCTCGCCGGCCATGAGCCGGGTGACGTTCTCGCCGGACAGGCCGAACAGGGCCAGCGGACGCTGGCCGTCGCGGGCGATGCCGCGTGCTTTGATCATGGTCTTGTCCTTGGTAGGGGAGTCGGATACGGGTTCGGGCAGGGGGCGGCCGCGGCCGTCACGACGGCACCCGGGGGTCCTCGATCGCCAGCTGGCCGGGGATCTCGCCAGGCGGCCGGACGACGATGCGCTGCGGGACCGCCAGGCGGCGCGTCGCGCGCCGCCACTTCCGCCGGCACCCGCCGCCGCGGCGTCGCCCGTCGGCGCCGCGCGCCAACGAGTCCTTCGCCCACACGCGGCGGCCGCAGTCGTCGCACCGAGCGACCCACCGGCGGCGCCGCCGCGGCGGTGGCTCGTCGACGTCGCCGGCGGGCGTGGGCGGCGGGACCTGCCACAGCGCTGGCTGCGTCATGGCTTGTCCCGCTCGGCCAGGAGGCGGGCCTGCTCGACGCCGCGGGCATAGACGGCGCGCACCTCGTCGGGGTCAACCGGCTTGGTGCGCCGCTGGTGGGGCGGGATCAGCTCGGCCGGGCGGGCGTGCCCGTCGACCATGAGCCGGGCCAGGCCGACGAGCTGCTGCTGCCACGTCAGGCCGATCACGTCGGCGTCGACCAGCGCCGCCTGGATTTCCGCACGGTTCCAGTCGGGGCGTACGGCCACGCCCAGGGCGACGAGCTCGCCGCGCGCCTTCTGGACCGGCGCCGCGGGCTCGCTGTGGCGGGCGGCGCGGCGGCAGTCCGGGCACATCCTGGGATCGGCCAGGCCGTGCGTGCAGGCGGGCCGGGCGTTCACGCGGGCCTCCGGGCCAGGCGGGCGGCGTGAATGACGAGCGCGGCGATGGGTGTGCCGGGCGGGGCCTGGGCGCGGGCCGCCTCGAGGTAGCTGCTGCCGAGATCGGGCAGCGTCGCCAGGAAGTCCCGGGCGCTGTCGTACGGCTCGGCCGGCGTCTGGTCGATGGGCCCGGCCGGGGCCGTGCTCGCGCGGCTCGGCTCGGGCACCGCGAGCATCAGCGGCGGCTGGTGGTGGTTGGGCTGTCGATGATTTCCGGCCGAAGGCTCGCGGTGGACAAGGCGGGGCCCTTCCACATCCGTCCGTACGGCGGGGACGCCCGGAGTAGAGGGATTGTTTTTAGAGGGACTTTCTTTAGAGGGACTTAGGGTCCATCCGTCGATGGACCTTCCGCCCCTGATGCTCCATCCGTCGATGGACCTTCCGCCGTGAAGCTCCATCGGTTGATGGACCTTGGGGTCGCTGGAAGCAGGGTTATCCACAGGCTGCGCGACCGGGTTTTCCACAGGAAAGCTCCCTTCGTCGATGGACCTTTGCGGGTCGGGGAGAGCCACGGACGCCGGGAACTCAGGCAGCCGGAACTCCATGGAATGGCCGTTGCTGGCGAAGGTCGGCCGGCCTCGCTTGTCGGTGCCGGTGGGCACGCGGACCTCCAGGCCGTGCTTGGCGAGGCGGCCGAGGATGTTGCCGAGCGACTTGTCCGAGACGTCGAGCGCGCCCCTGATGCGCTCGAACAGGCTCTCGGTGTCGGGGCGGTGGCGCAGCATCCTGCGCGTCTGCTCGTGGGCCCGCTCGGCGATCACGAACAGCACGTTGCGTTCGGCTTGGGAGAGGCCGAGCTCGCGCGCCGCGGGCGTGCGCAGCCACTCGACGACCTCTCCGACCAACCTGCCGCTCATAGGTGTGGATCTCCGTTCTGCCTGGTCACTCCTCCCGGGGCGGGTTGGGTCTTCGCAGCCACTCCTCGGCGCGGCGCCGGACATCGGGGCCCGCTTTCCCCGCGCGCAGCCGGTGGACGGCGTCCTCGCCGACGTCGAGCTCGAGAGCGACCTGCCACCAGAAAAGGCCGAGCTGCCGTCGGCGGGTCTGCAACGCCCGGCTGAGCTCGTCGGGCTTCATGCGGGTCATCGCCCGCCGCCGGGGTGAACCGTCACGAACGGCGTGGCGGGCGTGCCCGTGCGGACGACGACCGGGCGCGGGGTGTCGGGGACGGAGGCGAGTGCGCCGAGTGCGGCAAGGGCCACGCCCGCGGCCGCGATGGTGCAGCCCCACGCCAGGCCCGGCGGGCATCCCACCAGGGCCTGGCGCAGGCTGCTGAGCCGCCGGGTCACGATCCCTGCCGCAGCGCCATGAGCTCGGCCTCTGCCTCGGCCAGCGCGGCCCGGGCGGCGACGAGGTCGCCCGTGTAGCCGTGGCCGTTGAGCGCGGCCGCCGCGGCCGCGGTGGCGCCGTCCAGGTCCCGGCCGTGCCGTACGGCGGCGAGCAGCCGAGCCAGCGCATCCCCCATCCGGTCGCGGGCGAGCAGCAGCTCGCGCTCGCGCGCCAGGCGGCTGACGAGGTCGGCCTCGCGCTGCTGCTGCAGCTGCTCGCGGGCTGCCTGGCGGGTCAGGTAAACGCCCACCGCGTAGGCGGCCACGAAGAGCACGATGGTCAGCAGCGGGTGCATCTACTCACCCCCCGGACGCTCGTCGCCCGGCTGGCCCGGGGCCTGCCGCAGCAGACGGATCGGGCCGGTGTCGGCGAACTCGTGCAGGGTCTGCCAGCGCTCTTGGGTGCCGTCGGCGGCCGTCATCCACACCTCGCCGCCCCTGGCGAGCTGGGCGAACCACTCACCTCCGAGGGCGTCGGCCCAGAGCTGGCCAGGATGCGGGGCGCCGTCGGCGGGCGTGACGAAGGTGACGTCGACCGGCAGGGCCGGGTCGGCCAGAGGCAGGCTGTGGCCGTCGGCCAGCTGCAGGACGGGGCCGTCGTCGGTGATCTTGACCTCGCCGGTCACACACAGCCGGACTTCCTCGCCGTCCTGGTACTTCCTGTAGGTCCGATCAGTCATGGCTTCTCGTGTCTCGTGTGGTCGGCCGGGAGAACGGGCAGGCGGGGCCGCCGCCGGCGACGTCGGCGACGGGGGAACGGGTAGCGCAGGTGCCAGCCGCCGCACCGGCAGCGGCGCGGCTGCGCGCCGCCGCGGGTGGTGTCGGCTCGCGCCTGCCTCGGGTGGGCGTAGCGCGTCAGCTCGGGGGTGGGGCAGCGGATGATGTCCCGCCATTCCTCATCCGGCCACAGCCACTCGGCCAGGCGGTCGAGCTGGACGTCGAGGAGGTCGAGAGGCGGGCTGTACCCGTCCGGGTACGCGCCGTCGGGCAGCTCTACCGGGCGCTCGAGGGCGCGTTCGGCTTCCAGCGGCGTCCGGCGTCCGCCGAGGTGGGCCAGGAGGGTGGCCAGCCATCGGCGGTGGGTCATGACACTGAGGCGATCTGCGAGAGAGTGATGGCCTCACGCCACGGCACCGGCTCGCCCTTGCCGTTGTAGCGGGGCCAGTCCCACGTGACGTAGACGACCAGCCCGCCCGGCAGTTCGCCCACACCGTCGACGCGGCCCTCGCCGCGGACCTCGTGAGAGATGCGGGTGTCCGGCGGTATGCGGCGCCGCAGCCAGGCGAGGTCAGGGTGCATCGGTCCCCTCCGGCTGAGGCGCAGGTTGCGGCTGCCCGTGAGGCTGGGGCTGGGGCTGGGGC
>NZ_POUD01000250.1 GCF_003236395.1 Nonomuraea aridisoli
GCTGGGACGCGTCCGGGGAGGGGCGGACGTCGGCGCTCACCGGGATGCAGCGGACGTTCTGGATGGCCGAGCAGTTGACCGCCGGGCTGCCGGCGTACACCCTCGGCATCCGGTACAGGTGGGCGGGCGCGGCCCGGGCGGAGCTGATCGAGGCGTGTCTGGCCGAGCTGGTCCGCAGGCACCCCGCGCTGCGGGCCCGCTTCCCGGCCGAGGACGGGGAGCCGGTCATGGTCGTCGACCCGGTGGGCACCGTGCCGCTGACCGTGGTCGACCTGCGCGACCTGCCGCCCGGCGAGCGGGCGGCGCGGGCCGCGCGGGCACGCCGCCAGGCCGTACGGGAGCCGCTGGACCTGGAGGCGGGCCCGCTCGCCCGGATGGTGCTGCTGCGCACCGGCGGCGACGACGAACTGCTGCTCGTCGTCCACCACCTGTGCTTCGACGGCTGGTCGGCCGGCGTGTTCGCGGACGAGCTGGCGGAGCTCTACCACGACCTGGCGCAGGGCCGCGAGCCGGTCGAAAGGCCACCGGCGGAGCCGGCCCGACGCAGGACGCCAGGGGGCGGCGACGCCTACTGGCGGGACCGGTTCGCCGACGCCGACCTGGACGTGGAGCTCCCGGTCGACCGGACGCCCCCGGCGGTGCGGTCGTTCGCCGCCGAGCGGATCTCCCGCGAGCTCCCGCCCGACCTGCTCGACCGGCTGCGCTCCTGCGGGCGGGAGCACCACGCCAGCCTCTTCATGGTGCTGCTGGCCGGGGTGCAGGCCGTGGTCGGCAGGTACACCGGGCGCGGCGACGTGACGGTGCTGGCACCGGTCGCCGGGCGGGACGCCGACTCCGAGCACCTGGTCGGCGCCGTGCTCGACATCCTGCCGCTGCGCGGTGACGTCGGAGGCGATCCCACGTTCGCCGAGCTGCTCTCCCGGCTGCGGGAGTCGGTCGTACGCGACCTGGAGCACCAGGACCTGTCGTTGCCGGACATCATGGCGGCGATCGGGCGGGCGCAGGCGGGCAAGGTCAACCGGTTGAGCGGGATCAGCGTGACCGTGCACAACACCCCAGCCCCGCGCCGCCCGCTCCTGCGGTACGCCGGTGACGAGCCGCCGGCCGCGATGCTGGTGGATCTCGCGTTCGGCCTGCACTTCACGGTGGACGGCCCGGTCCTGACCGTCGACTACGCCACCGAGCTGTTCGACGCCGAACGCGTCGAAGCCCTGGGTGACCACCTGCTCACCCTGCTGGAGGCGGCGGCCGCGGCGCCGGCCACACCGGTGCGCGACCTCCCCCTGCTCACCCCGGCCGAGCAGCACCGCATCCTGCACGAGTGGAACGACAGCGCGATCCCGCTGCCCGCCGCGGACACCGTTCACGAGTTGTTCGAGCGGTGCGTGGCGGCGACGCCGGACGCGCCGGCGCTCACCGCCGGGCCGGCGACGGTCACCTACCGGGAGCTCGACGAGCGCGCCAACCGGCTGGCGAGGGTGCTGCGCGGCCACGGGGTGCGCCCCGGCACGCGGGTGGCGATCTGCCTCGACCGGGGCATCGAGCTCTTCGCCGCGATGTGGTCGGTGCTCAAGGCGGGCGGCGCGTACGTGCCGCTCGACCCGGCGTACCCGGCGGAGCGGCTCGCGTACATGGTGGCGGACAGCGGCGCGTCCGTGCTGGTCACCCGGCTCGACCTGCCCGCCGCCCCGCCGGCGCCGGACGGCGTGGCGGTCGTCGCCCTGGACCGCGACGCGGCCCGGATCTCCGCCGAGAGCGGCCACGGCCTGGCGGCGACGGCGGGACCCGCCGACCCCGCGTACGTCATCTACACCTCCGGCTCCACGGGCCGCCCCAAGGGGGTGGTCGTCACCCACGCCAACCTCGTGCACGCGGTGGCGATGTGGCAGCACGCCTACGCCCTCGACCGCGGCTGGACGTACCAGCAGGCCGCCAGCTTCTCCTTCGACATGTTCGTGGGCGAGACGCTGCGCGCCCTGTGCACCGGCGGCAGGCTCGTGGTCGTGCCGCGCGAGGTGCTGCTCGACCCGGCGGAGCTGTACGCGCTGATGCGCAGGGAGCAGGTCAACTCCACCGAGCTGGTGCCCGCCGTGCTGCGCAACCTGCTCGCGCACGTCGAGGCGGCGGGGGAGCGGCTGGACTTCGTCCGGCTGCTGATCGGCGGCGGCGAGAAGTGGCAGGTCGGCGAGTACCTGCGGGCCCAGCGGCTGGTGGGCCCCGGCAACCGGGTGGTGAACGCGTACGGCGTCACCGAGGTGACCGTGGACAACGTCTACTTCGACGGCGACGTCTCCGCCCTGCCGCCCGACGCGCCGCTGCCGATCGGCCGGCCCTTCCCCAACAACCGCGTCTACGTCCTGGACGCGTACGGAAAGCCCGTCCCGCCCGGTGTGGTCGGCGAGTTGTACCTCGGCGGCGTGGGCGTCGCCCTCGGTTACCACGAGCGGCCCGAGCTGACCGCCGAACGGTTCGTCGCCGACCCGTTCGTCCCGGGCGGCCGGATGTACCGCACCGGCGACAGCGCCCGCCACCACCGCGACGGGAACGTCGACTTCCTCGGCCGGCTGGACGACCAGGTCAAGGTCAACGGCTACCGCATCGAGCTGGGCGAGGTCGAGGCCGCCCTGGCCGCGCTGCCGCAGACGCTGGCCTCGGCCGCCGCGGTGCACACGCCGCCCTCGGGGATCGCCCAGCTCGTCGGGTACGTCGTGCCGAGACCGGGCGCCGACGTCACCGAGGCCGCGGTCCGGGAGGCGTTGTCCGCCACCCTGCCGGTCCACATGGTGCCCGCCCGGCTGGTCGTCCTGTCCCGGCTGCCGCTCACCCCCAACGGCAAGCTCGACCGCCGGGCGTTGTCGGCGCCGCCCGACGCGGAGGCGTCGCCGTCAGGCGCGGCGCCCCGGACCGCCACCGAGCGGCGCGTCGCGGCCGCCTGGTCGGAGGTGCTCGGCGTCGACGACTTCGGCATCGACGACAGCTTCTTCTCCCTGGGCGGCGACTCCTTCAGCGCCCTGCGGCTCGTCCGGCGGATCGACCCGTCACTGGCGCTGGTGGAGCTCTACCGGCAGCCCACCGTACGCGGCCTCGCCGCCCTGCTCGACCAGCGGCCGGCCGAGCCGGCTGCGCGGCGGCTGCTGCACCGGCTGACCCCGTCCGACGCGGGCCAGGACGGGGTCACGGTGGTGGCGATCCCGTACTCCGGCGGCAGCGCGATCGCGTACCAGCCGCTGGCTGCGGCGCTGCCCGCCGACTGGGCCCTGTACGCGGTCGAACTCCCCGGCCACGACCAGAGCCGGCCGGACGAACCGCTGCTGCCCGCCGCCGACGTGGCGGAGCGCGTTCTCGCCGAGCTCCGGTCGTTGTCCGGGCCGGTGCTGCTGTACGGGCACTGTCTCGGCAGCGCCGTCACGATCGAGATCGCCCGGCGGGCCGAGGAGGCGGGCGTCGAGCTGATCGGCGTCGGCCTCGGCGCGAGCTTCCCGACCGCCCGGTTGCCCGGACGCTTCTTCGACTGGTTCCACCGGCTGGTGCCGACCGACCGGTTCACCTCCGACCGGGAGTACGTCTCCTTCCTGCGCGCGCGGGGCGGCTTCACCGATCTGGACGGCCCCGAGCAGGAACGGTTCGTGCTGCGCAACGTCCGGCACGACGCCCGGGACGCCGAGGAGTACTTCACCGCCGCCTACCAGCAGGCCGGTCACGCGCGGCTGCGCGCTCCGGTGCTCAGCGTGGTCGGCTCCCGGGACCGCGTCACGGAGCTGTACGAGGAACGGCACCGCGAGTGGGAGCACTTCGCCGACACCGTCGAGCTGGCGGTGCTGCCCCGAGCCGGCCACTTCTTCGTGAAGACCCACGCGGAGCCGCTGGCCCGGACCCTGGTCGAGCACGCCGAGCGGTGGCGGGGCGGGAACGAGCCGCACCGGGACGAGGCGCGTCCGGCCCCCGCGGCACGGGACCGTCAGGCGACGCCCGCCCTGTCCCGGTTCGCGCTCGTGGCCCTCGGCCAGTTCGTCTCGATGATCGGCAGCAGCCTCAGCACGCTCGTCCTGAGCATCTGGGTCTACCAGCGCACCGGCTCGATCACGGAATTCGCGCTGATCAACGCGATCGGCATGCTGCCCGGGATCGTCGCGGGGCCGGTCGCCGGCGCGGTGGCCGACCGCTGGGACCGCCGGCGCGTCATGCTGCTCAGCGACACCGCGGCGGCCGTGGCGATGGGCCTGCTCGGCCTGCTGGTGTTCGCCGGCGGCCTGCGGATGTGGCACGTCTACCTCGCCGTGTCGGTCACCTCGGTGGCCGGCGCGTTCCAGCGTCCCGCGTACGTGGCCGCGGTGGCGCAGCTGGTGCCGAAGCGCTACCTGGGCCACGCCAACGGCATCAGCCATCTCGGCATGGGCGTGGGGACGGTGGTGGCGCCCCTGATCGGCGCCGGCCTGCTCGGTGTCATCGGCATCGAGGGCGTCCTCGCGCTGGACGTGCTCAGCTTCCTGCTCGGCGTGGCCACGCTGCTCGCGGTCAGGTTCCCCGACCTGCTCTTCCGCCACCGCGACGAGAGCTTCCGCAAGGAGATCACGGCGGGCTGGCGTTACATCGCCCACCGCCCGGCGCTGCTGCGCGCGATGCGCTTCTTCGTCGTCCACCACGTCCTGTACATGATCGGCTTCTCGGTGATCGTGCCGATGCTGCTCACCGAGCGGTCCACCGTGATGCTGGGCACGGCGCTGGCGGCGGGCGGTCTGGGCGCGCTGTGCGGCAGCCTCGTCATGGGCCTGTGGGGCGGCACCGCCCGCAGGGCCACCGGGCTGATCGTGGTGCTGGGCGTGTCGGGCGTGGGGATGTCCCTCACCGGCGTCGCGAGCCCGTACCTGCCGGCGATCGGCCTGTTCACGATCTGGTTCTGCGACTCGGTCGCCGAAGGGCACTGGCTGGCCCTCGTGCAGGCGAAGGTCGGGCTGGAGCTGCAGGGCCGGGTGCTCTCCCTGTTCATGATGACGATGATGCTGACGATGCCGCTCGGCTACCTGGTCATGGGCCCCCTGGCGGAGCACTACGTCCAGCCGCTGCTCGAACCCGGGGGCGCCCTCGCCGGCACCGTCGGAGCGGTGATCGGCACCGGGCCCGGCCGTGGCCTGGCGCTGCTGGTCGTCCTCAGCGGCCTGCTGCAACTGGCCTGGGTGATCGCCGGGTGGCGCGACCGCCGGCTGCGCTTCATGGAGGACGAGCTGCCGGACGCCGTGCCGCCCGCGGAGCTCGGTGACCTGGACGACCTGCAGCGGGAGGCCGACGCCCGGCTCGCCCGGCCGATCAGCCGGGCGTCTCGGGCGGCAGGTGGCTCCGGTCGTTGAAGAAGAGCAGGGCCGGCGGCCGGCCTGGGGCGTAGCGGATGGCGGTGAGGGCGGCGTTGGCGTGGTTGAGCCCGAGCCAGCGCGCCTCGGGGGCGTCCAGCGCATGCCTGACCAGCCAGGCGATGAGGAAGTTGTGGGTGACGACCAGCTCGTGGCGGGTCTCGTCCGACGGGCCGGTGAACCGGGCGACCGCCTCCTCGGCGAGCTCCGGCCGCACGTCGGCCGGCGGGAACCGGGCGAGGAAGCCGAGGTAGTGGTCGGCGGCCTCCGGCGGCAGCTCGTCCCGGCGCGGCACGTACGGCACGTAGTCGCCGGCGGGCTCACAGGCGTGCACGGGGACGCCGGGAAGGTGGGCGGCGGCGATCCGGGCGGTCTCGGCGGCCCGGGGGAGCGGCCCGTGGTGGACGGCGTCGAGGGGGACGCCGCGCAACCGCTCGCCCAGCAGCGCGGCCTGGCGCCGGCCGTTCTCCGTGAGCCCGCTCTCGTCGGGGGTGGCCTCGCCGTGGCGGGCGAGGTAGAGGTGGCGGGTCACGGCAAAGAGCTCCTTACGTACGGTTCCGGCCATTGTGCCGTGGATCGTTGACCACACGTTCGAATGTCGGCATCGTAGGGCGGGTGGCCGCTGACGAGACGCGCGACGGGGTTGCTCTGACCAACCTCGACCAGCCGCTGTTCGACGGGGCGGGGGCGACCAAGCGCGACCTGGTCGACTACCTCGACGCCGTCCGCGACCGCATCCTGCCGGTGCTGCGCGGCCGGGCGCTGTCGGTCATGCGGGTGCGGCCGGGCCAGGAGCCGTTCATGCAGAAGAACCTCCCCAAGTACGCGCCCGACTGGATCAGGTCGGTGTCGTCCTGGGCGGAGGCCTCACGCCGCCAGGTGACGTACGCGCTGTGCGACGACCGCAGGACGCTGCTGTGGTTCGCCAACCAGCGGGCGGTGGAGTACCACCCGGCCTTGTTCGTCGGCGATCACGCCACCCACATGGTGCTCGACCTCGACCCGCCCGAGCACGACGACTCCTTCGCGCTGGCCGTGCGCGGCGCGTTCCTGGTGCGGCGGGCGCTGGCGGACGCGGGCCTCGCGGGAGCGGTGAAGACGAGCGGGGCCAAGGGCGTGCACGTGTTCGTGCCCGTGGCGGCGGGCGTCGCGCCGGAGGACCTGGCGGCGGCCACGCGGGCGCTGGCCGCGCGCGCCGAGCGGCTCGACCCGGAGCTGGCGACCACGGCGTTCATCCGGGAGGACCGCGCGGGCAAGGTCTTCCTCGACTCCACCCGCGCGGGCGGGGCCACGGTGGTGGCCGCCTACAGCCCGCGCATCCGGCCGGGGACGCCGGTGTCGTTCCCGGTCGCGTGGGACGACCTCGGCCGGGTCACGCCGGGTGACTTCACCGTACGCACCGCGCCCGGCCTGCTGGCGGAGGCCGACCCGTGGGCCGAGCAGATGCCCGCGCCGCAGCGCCTGCCCGATGACCTCGTCGCCGAGGGCCACACCATCCCTGTGGCCCGCGTCCAGGCCATGCACGAGGGCAAACGCCGCGCCCGCGCCCGACGCGCCGAGTGATCGGTCAGGGAATCTTTGCCAGGTCGCGTTCCGTTCGCGGTGGCGCGGCGGGAATGTGCGCATTAGTTGTCCACCCGGGGGATTCGTATGCGCAGATTCGTCAGCTTCATCAGTGTGCTCACCTTGCCGCTGGCCCTGACCACGGCGGCCCGCGCGAGCGGGCCCGGCGACGAGTTCGCCGAGCAGCTCGCCGAACGGGTCACGGGCGTCGACGCCGAGAAGCACCTGAGGGCCTTGCAGGAGATCGCCACCGCGAACGGCGGCAACCGCGCCGCGGGCACGCCCGGCTACGTGGCCTCCCGCGACTACGTGGCGGGCATCCTGCGCGCGGCCGGATACGAGGTCACGCTCGACCCGATCCAGTTCGTGCGGAGCTGGAGCGAGACCACCCCCGCGGTCCTGGAGGTGACCGGCACCGGCGCGAAGTCGTACGCGGCGAACCAGGACTTCCGCACCTTCCACCCCTCCCCGGCCGGTGACGTGACCGCACAGGTGCAGGCCGTGGACGTGACCCTGCCGCCCACCGCGCGGACGAGCTCGACCAGCGGATGCGAGGAGTCCGACTTCAACGGGTTCGTGGCCGGGCGGATCGCCCTCCTCCAGCGCGGCACCTGCCCGTTCGTCGAGAAGGTCGTCAACGCGGACGCCGCCGGAGCCGCCGGCGTCATCGTCTTCAACGAGGGCCAGGAGGGACGTACGGAGTCCGAGCCGCTCGACATCGGCGAGTGGCGGACCGGCATCCCGATGGTGTACGCCGACTTCGCCGTCGGCCAGGAGCTGGCCGCCACGCCGGGCACGACCGTGCGGCTCAAGGTCGACGCCGCGCTCGCGCTCGCGACCGACCACAACGTGATCGCCGAGTCCCCCTCCGGCGACCCGCGCAACGTCGTCATGGTCGGCGCCCACCTCGACAGCGTGCCGGAGGGGCCCGGCATCAACGACAACGGTTCGGGCAGCGCGGCGATCCTGGAGGTCGCCGAGGAACTGGCGAGGACGCCGGTCACGAACAAGGTCCGGTTCGCGTTCTGGGCTGCCGAGGAGCTCGGGCTGCTCGGCTCCGACCAGTACGTCGCGTCGTTGTCGCCGGCCGAGCGCGACCGCATCCGCCTCTACCTGAACTTCGACATGGTGGCCTCGCCGAACTACGCGTACAAGCTGTTCGACGGTGACGACTCCGACCGTGTCGGCGCGTCCGCGGGGCCGCCCGGCTCGGACCTGATCGAGGCGCAGCTCGCGGCCTTCTACCGGGCCCGCGGCCTGACCAGCGTCGGCACCGACTTCGACGGCCGCTCCGACTACGGCCCGTTCGTCGCGGTCGGCATCCCGGCGGGCGGCGTCTTCACGGGAGCCGAGGGACTCAAGACGGCTCAGGAGGCGACCCTGTTCGGCGGGACGGCGGGCGCGCCCTACGACGCCTGCTACCACCGCGCGTGCGACACGATCACCAACTACGACGCCACCGCGCTCGACGTCAACGCCGACGCGATCGCCGACTCCACGGCCCGCTTCGCCCTCGACCTGAGCGCGATCCCGCGGCGCACCCCGGCGGGCCAGTGAGGGGGCCGGAGATTCAGTCGGTGCCGGAGACGAGCCCCACCCGGTAGGCGAGGACGACGGCCTGCACGCGGTCGCGTAGCTGGAGCTTCGCCAGGATCCGTGACACGTAGGTCTTCACGGTCTCGGCGGTGATGAACAGCTTCGCGGCGATCTCCGCGTTCGACAGGCCGGCGGCGATCTGTTCGAGCACCTCGAGCTCGCGGGGGGTCAGCGCCCGTACGACCTCCTCCCTGGCCGGACTGGAGGTGTCGGCCGGGCGGAGGCGATCGGCGAAGTGGCCGATGAGGGTGCGGGTGACGGCGGGGGCCAGCAGGGAGTCGCCGCGGGCGATGGTGCGCACGCCGTTGACCAGCTCGGCCGGTGGCGCGTCCTTGAGCAGGAAGCCGCCGGCCCCGGCCTTGAGCGCCTCGTAGACGTACTCGTCGACGTTGAACGTGGTGACGACGAGCACCTTCGCCGGAGCGGCGGTGCCGGGACCGGCCAGTTGCCGGGTGGCCTCGATGCCGTCCAGGACGGGCATCCGGATGTCCATGACGATGACGTCCGGGCGCAGCCGCCGCGCCGCCTCCACCGCCGCGCGGCCGTCCGCGGCCTCCCCGACGACCTCCATGTCGGGCTGGGCGGAGAAGATGGTGCGGTAGCCGGTGCGCACCAGCTCCTGGTCCTCGCAGATGAGCACCTTGATCGGGGTGTCGGTCATGCCTCGCTCCTGGTGGGGATGAGGGCGCGGACGCTGAACCCGCCGCCGGGCCGGGCCTCGGCGAGCAGTTCGCCGTCGAGCATGCGCAGCCGCCGGCGCAGCCCGTCCAGACCGCGCCCGCCTGAGGGAACGACGGGCGTGCCGCCGGTCGCCCCGTCGTTGGTCACTTCGATGGCGATGCGGTCGGGGTGGTGGTGCACCGCGACCGTGGTGGGCCGTCCTGTCGCGTGTTTCATCGCGTTGGTGAGCGCCTCCTGCACCACCCGGTAGGCGGCCAGCTCCACGTCCACGGCCCGGGGCCGCTGCTCGCCGTGCTCGGTCAGTTCGACGGGCTGGCCGGACAGGCGGGCCTGTTCGACCAGGTCGCCGATCCTGCCCAGCGTCGGCGTGCGGTCTGCGGGGGCCGACTCGCCGGTCGCCTCCAGCACGCCGAGCAGGTGCCGCAGCTCGGTCAGCGCCCGCCGTCCGGTGTCGCTGATGGCGGCGAGCCCGGCCCCGGCACGATCCGGCGCCGTGCCGACCACGAACTGCGCCGCGTCCGCCTGGACCACCATGGCGGTCACGTGGTGCGTGACCACGTCGTGCAACTCGCGGGCGATGCGGGCCCGTTCGGCGGCCCTGGCCACGTCGGCGCCGAGCCGCCGGCGCTCGGCCTCCTCCGCCCGCCACCGGCGCATCCCCACGCCGGCCATGGTGATCACCACCAGCGTCAGGTAGAACGCGACGAAGTCCGGGAGCCCATTGGGCGATCCCAGGCCGTGCAGGAGGACCGCCAGCGCGGCGTATCCCGCGGTCGCCACCGCGGCGAGGCCGCGACGGAACCGGACCTGATGGGCTCCGGCCGCGTACACCGCCAGATAGAGCCCGATGCTGGCGAACGTCGGCGGGTAGGCCAGCGCCTGGTGGACCGCGAAGGCGGCGCCGACGACCGCCAGACAGGCCGCCGGCCATCGGCTGCGCACGGCCAGCGGTGCGGACTGGGCCAGGGTCAGCGCCACGGCGAGCGCGTCGGCCGGGCGCCTCGGCAGGTCGCCGAGCTGCGCCGAGACGGCGGACAACGTCGGTACGAACGCCAGCAGCGTGAGCACCGCCGCCAGCGAGCCGTCCTTGGCGAACGTGGGGCGAGCCTGCCACCAGTCCGGCCAGGAGCGGACAGAACGGGTGACGTCCACGAACATCGGGCAAGCCTAACGGCGGCCACACCGGCGAGTGGACGATTCGGGCAGCTCACTCGGTGGCGGAGGTCACCTCGGTGCGCAGTGCCGCCAGCAGCTGGTCGGGCTTGTCGGCGAAGCAGCGGATCGAGGTGACCTCGGCCCGGCCGCCGAGCGGGCGCACCACGGTGATCGGCTCGGTCAGCTCGATCGTCACGTTCGTCTGCGAGGAGACCACCACGGTCAGCCGCCCGTCCCGCACGGTGATCATGCCGCTCTCGTTGTACGTACGCCCGGCCCGCACGGAGGCGATGCGGTCGCGGGGGATGCGCACGTCGAAGTAGACGCCGTACCGGAGGCGCAGCTCGGCCGGCGTGACGACGTGCGGGCGGGTGACGCCGGCCGCGATCATGTTGACGGAGAACAGCAGGCTGTACAGGTCGAGGATCAGCACCGTCCAGCGCAGCCACGCTGGCACGCCCAGCGCGACCAGGAGCAGGTCGAGGACCACCGTCTCGACCGCCATCGCGAACGTCATCAGCCAGAGGGTGAACCCCTGCTCCTTGGCGTACGTCACCTCGGTCGCGCCGTCCGGGACGCCGTGGCGGCGGCGGGCGATCCACAGCACGACGCTCGCCAGCCCCTTCAACTCGAATCCCACGATCCGCCGCAGGGCTCCGGCCATCGGCGTTCCTCTCTTCTCGACTCTCCTCCATGAGAAACGTTGACGTCGCGTCAAGGTCAAGTGCGCCACAGATGTGACATGCTGCACATCTGTCCACGTATGTGCATTGATGCGCATAAATCAGCCTGAAATCCGATTTATCGTCATGGCGGCTTGGGGTCACCCAGGCCCGGTGACAGACGGGAGGGCCGCGTCCCCGTTCGCTTCGGGAGTGCGGACCGTTGATCAGGGGGCAGGCATGGGCAAGATCGGAAATCGGGTGGTCGATCACATCGTCGGCTACCTCGCGGCGGCCGGCGTGGAGTACGTCTTCGGCGTCGACGGCGCCAACATCGAGGACCTCTACGACGCGGCCCATTACCGCGACGACATCACCGCGGTGCTGGCCAAGCACGAGTTCTCGGCCACGACGATGGCCGACGGCTACAGCCGCGGCGGCTCCGGCCTCGGCGTGGTGGCCGCGACCTCCGGCGGCGGGTCGCTGAACACCGTTCCCGGGCTGGGGGAGGCGCTGGCCAGCCGGGTGCCCCTGCTGGCGCTGATCGGCCAGCCGGAGTCGGCGCTCGACGGGCTGGGCTCCTTCCAGGACACCAGCGGACGCAACGGCGCGCTGGACGCCGAGGCGCTGTTCTCGGCGGTGTCGGTGTTCTGCCGGCGGGTGCTGGATCCCCGGGACATCGTCTCCGTGCTGCCCCAGGCGGTCGCGGCGGCCCGTACCGGCGGCCCGGCGGTGCTGCTGCTGCCGAAGGACGTCCAGCAGGCCGTGATCGACGTCACCGGCGCCGACGACCCGGCGCAGCGGATCGGGACCCGGCTCGACGACCCGCGGGTGCTCGTGGAGGCGCTGCGGTCCGCGGCCGGGCCGATCACGATCATCGCCGGCGAGCAGGTCGCCCGCGACGACGCCCGGCTGGAGCTGGAGCAGTTGCGGGCGACGCTGCGCGCCCGGGTGGCCGTCGTCCCCGACGCCAAGGACGTCGCCGGCACTCCCGGGATGGGGGCGTCGGCGGCGCTCGGCGTGACCGGGGTCATGGGGCACCCGGGGGTCGCCGACGCGGTCGCGGAGTCCGGGCTGTGCCTGCTGGCCGGCACCCGGCTGACGGCGACCGCGCGCTTCGGCCTGGACCTGGCGCGGGTGCCCGTCTTCTCGATCGGTTCGGCCGCGCCGTACGTGCCCGCCACCCACGTCACCTCGGACGACCTGCGCGTGTCGCTGGCGTTGCTGGCGCGGGAGCTGTCCGGCGACGTGCGGCGGCCGGTGCCGGAGCCGGTGCGGCACACCGAGCTGGCGCCGCCGCCGCACGACGGCCCCGGCGTGCGCTACCGCGAGGCCATGGCGGTGCTGGACGCAGGGCTGCCGGACGGGGTCGACGTCATCGTCGACGCGGGGAACATCGGCGCCTCCGCGATCCACTACCTGCCGGCACGCCGCGACGGCCGGTTCGTCGTGGCGCTCGGCATGGGAGGGATGGGATACAGCTTCGGGGCCGCGATCGGCATGGCGTTCGGGCGCCGGCGGCGGACCGTGGTGATCGCCGGGGACGGCTCGTTCCTCATGCACGGCATGGAGATCCACACCGCGCTGCAGTACGGGCTGCCGGTGACGTTCGTGTTGTTCGACAACCACGCGCACGCGATGTGCGCGGTCCGCGAGCAGCTGTTCTACGGCGGGGCCTACAGCTACAACCGGTTCCGCCCGAGCCGGTTGGGGGCGGGGCTGGCCGCGATGTTCCCCGGCCTGCCGGCGGTGGACGTCGACGACGCCGCGGACCTGGCCGGGGCGCTGCGCGCGGCGCTGGTGGCCGGCGGCCCGTCGGTGGTCAGCGTCGAATGCTCGCCGGACGAGATCCCGCCGTTCGCCGGTTTCCTGCGCCGGACGGAGAATGCTTGATCAATTTCGTGGGACCCCCGGCGCCAACCGCTTTTCTATGGTTGACCGTGAAATAGCGGAAAACACCTGACCGCGCTCCTGCTGCTGATTAAAGTGGAATTTCCCATCTCAACGCGATATTTCGTGATATCCGCAGCGCGAGGAGCCACGCCCCCCTGTGAATCACCGCGTAACCGACGAGGCCATGGTTCAAGCCCTCTACCGCCAATACGGCGCCCCCCTGATGGCCTTCGCCGTCCGGCTGACGGGCGGCGATCGGCGCTGGGCCGAGGACGTCGTCCAGGAGACCCTGGTACGCGCCTGGCGCAACCTGCACGATCTCCGTACCGACTCCGGGTCGCTCATGCCGTGGCTGGCGACCGTCGCCCGCCGCGTCGTCATCGACGACCGGCGCCGCTCCGGCTCGCGCCCCCTCGACACGGTGGAGGACGTGGCCGACCGGGCCGAGCCCGTCGCCGCCGAGGACGAGCGATTACTCAGGGAGATCATCGTGACCGACGCGATGATGTCGCTCTCCCCGGCGCACCGGCAGGTCCTCACCGAGACGTTCCTGCTGGACCGGACGTTGCAGGAGGCGGCGGAGATCATCGGCGTGCCGGTCGGCACGGTGAAGTCCCGGGTGTACTACGCCATGCGGGCCCTGCGCGTGGCGCTGGAGGAAAGGGGGGTGACGCTGCCGTGACAAAGGCGCGTCACGATGGAACGGGGGTGACGCCGCGATGACGGAGGTCCATCACGAGGACGTGGCCGCGTACGCGCTGGGCCTGCTCAGCGAGGAGGAACGCGCCGCGTTCGAGCGCCATCTGAGGAGCTGCGGGAGCTGCGCCGGCGAGGTCGGCTCGTTCGCCGCGATGGGGGAGCTGATCAGGGGCGTGCACCCCGATGACCTCCTGCCCCTGTC
>NZ_POUD01000251.1 GCF_003236395.1 Nonomuraea aridisoli
GGCGGGTGCCGTACCAGTCGGGGCCGGTCAGCTCCTCTGCGCGCTTGACCCAGACGCGGGTGTCGCGCCAGTCGGTGAACAGGCTGACGCTGTAGCCGCTCGACATGATGGCGTCGAAGTGGTCGAGCGCGTCGGTCGACAGGCCCTCGCGGACGTACTGGCGCAGCTCGAAGGCGGGCACCAGGTCGAGCGTGAGCGCGGTGACGACGCCGAGGGCGCCGAGCGCGACGACCGAGCCGGGGAAGTCGGCGTCCCCGCGCGACAGCGACAGCAGCGAGCCGTCGGCCGTGACGAGCTCGATCCCGGACACGGCGGCGGCCAGGCACGGGACGGCGTCGCCCGAGCCGTGCGTGGCGGTGGCGACCGAGCCGGCGACGGAGATGTGCGGCAGCGAGGCCATGTTCGCCAGCGCGAACCCGGCCTCGTGCAGCAGCGGGGCGAGCCGGGCGTACGTCATGCGCGCGCCGACCCGAACGGTGGCCGCCGCGGCGTCGATCTCCACCAGGTCGGGCATGCGGTCGAGCACGACGAGCTCGCCCGTGGTGTCGGCGACGTGGTTGAAGGAGTGGCCGCTGCCCAGGGCGCGTACGCGCGGCGAGGCGGCGACGATCCGCCGCAGTTCGTCCAGCGAAACCGGATGATGAACATCTTTAGCCTGGAATGCGGTATTTCCCGCCCAATTGGTCAGCGTCACGGCCTTACCTTCCCACACCACGCTTCTCCCGGACATCCGCTTGTCAGCACCGCCGGTGGCCGCTAGGTTCTGGTGCCGCTGACGGAGGTGTGCGGTGCTCTATCTCTCACAGGCCGCCGGCCTGGCCACGCTCGTGCTCTGGCTCTATTGCCTGTTCGACGCGATCACCACGCCCGAGGCGCTCTGCCGCAACCTGCCGAAGACCCTCTGGGTGATCATCGTGCTCCTCCTGCCGCTGATCGGCTCGGTCGCCTGGCTGGTGGCGGGCCGCCCCGAGCGGCTGCGCCCGGCCACCGCCCGGCCGAGCGCCTTCCCCGAGTACGACCGCCCCGGCCGCTTCGTCGCCACCGACCCCGATGACGACGAGGAGTTCCTGCGCCGCTGCCGCGAGCGCGCCGAGGAGCAGCGCAGGAACGCCCCCAAGAAGCAGGACGACGACTAGAAGCCCTGGGCCAGGCGGTAGTACGCCTGGTTCCAGCGCAGTTCCTTCGTCAGCCGCTCGGTCGTCGTGTCGGCGTCGATGACCACCAGCTCCACGCCCAGCATCTCGGCCAGGTCGGTCAGCTCCTCGCGGCCGACGGCCTGCGACAACACCGTGTGGTGCGGCGCGCCGGCGGTGAGCCACGACTCGGTCGAGGTGCGCAGGTTGGGCCGCGGACGCCACACCGCGCGGGCCACCGGCAGCTTCGGCAGCGGCTCGGGCGGCGCCACCACGTCGATCTCGTTGGCCACCAGCCGGAACCGCTCGCCCATGTCGGCCAGGCCGACGACGATGCCGGGACCGGGCTCGGCGTCGAAGACCAGCCGCACCGGGTCCTCCCGGCCGCCGATGCTGAGCGGGTGGATCTCGCACGACGGCGTGCCGGCCGCGATCGACGGGCAGACCTCCAGCATGTGGGCGCCGAGGATGAGCTCGTTGCCCGGCGTCAGGTTGTAGGTGTAGTCCTCCATGAAGGAGGTGCCGCCCGGCGCCCCCTCTTCAGACATGGCCTTGAGCGTGCGCAGCAGCACCGAGGTCTTCCAGTCACCCTCGCCGCCGAAGCCGTAGCCGTCGGCCATGAGCCGCTGCACGGCCAGGCCGGGCAGCTGGCGCAGCCCGCCGAGGTCCTCGAAGTTCGTGGTGAACGCCTTGAAGCCGCCCGCCTCCAGGAAGCCGCGCAGGCCCAGCTCGATGCGGGCGGCGTAGCGCAGCGACTCGGCCCGCTCGCCGAGCAGCTCGGGGGCCACGGCGTACTGCTCGGCGTACTCCTTGACCAGCGCCGTCACATCGGCGTCGGAGGCGGCGTCCACGGCCTCGACCAGGTCGTTGACGCCGTAGGTGTTGACCGAGACGCCGAAGCGCAGCTGCGCCTCGACCTTGTCGCCCTCGGTGACGGCGACGTCGCGCATGTTGTCGCCGAAGCGGGCCAGCTTGAGCGTGCGCAGCTCGGCCAGGCCCCGGGCGGCGCGCTCCCAGGCCAGGATGCGCTCGGCCACGGCGGGGTCGCTGACGTGCCCGGCCACGGTCTTGCGCGGCACGCCGAGCCGCGTCTGCACGAACCCGAACTCGCGGTCGCCGTGGGCGGCCTGGTTGAGGTTCATGAAGTCCATGTCGATGGTGCTCCACGGCAGCTCGACGTTGGCCTGCGTGTGCAGGTGGAGCAGCGGCTTGCGCAGCGCGTCGAGCCCGGCGATCCACATCTTGGCCGGGGAGAAGGTGTGCATCCACGCGATCACGCCCGCGCACGAGTCGTCGGCGTTGGCCTCGAGCATGACCCGCCTGATGGCCGCGGCGTCGGTGAGGACGGGCTTCCACTCCACCTCGACGGGCAGCTGCGCGGCGATGCCCTGCGACTGCTCGGCCACCTGGCGCAGCGTGTCCTCGCCGTACAGTCCCTGGCTGCCGGTCAGAAACCAGATCTTCAACGCGGGCTCCTCTGTCCGTAGACGTTCTGATAGCGGTCGTACAGGCGGTCGATGTCGTCCTGCGCGATCGGCAGCGGCTGTCCGAGCTGCCGCGCCACGTGCACTGTACGGGCCACGTCCTCGCACATGACGGCGGCCTTCACCGCGGCCTTCGGGTCCTTGCCGATGGTGAAGACGCCGTGGTTCCGCATGAGGACCGCCGGGGAGCGGTGACCCTTGAGCGTCTCGACGATGCCCTGGCCGATGGAGTCGTCGCCGATCAGCGCGAACGGGCCCACCGGGATCTCGCCGCCGAACTCGTCGGCCATCGCGGTCAGCACGCACGGGATGGCCTCGCCACGGGCGGCCCAGGCCGAGGCGTACGTCGAGTGGGTGTGCACGACGCCGCCGACCTCGGGCATGTTGCGGTAGACGTACGCGTGCGCGGCCGTGTCGCTGGACGGCGCGTGCTCGCCCTCCACGAGGTTGCCGTCGAGGTCGCAGACGACCATGTTCTCCGGAGTCAGCTCGTCGTAGGAGACCCCGGACGGCTTGATGACGAACAGGTCCTCACCCGGGATCCGCCCGGACACGTTGCCCGCCGTCCAGACGACGAGGTTGTACCGGACGAGTGCGGCATGGAGATCCGCGACGATTTTCCTCACTTGGCAGCCTCGTTCCTGATCGCTCGGAGGGTGTGCAGCATGCGCCCGTCGGCGAAGAAGTCGTGGAGCCTGCGGTACTCGGCGTAGAGCCGGTCGTAGGCGTCGGCGCGGGCCGCGTCCGGCACGTACGCGTTCTCGGTGCGCTTGCCCATGGCCGCGGCGGCCTCCTCGATGCCCGGGTAGGCGCCGGCGGCGACGGCGGCGTGGATGGCCGAGCCGAGCGCGGGCCCCTGGTCGGAGCCGATGACCGACAGCGGCCGGCGCAGCACGTCGGCGTAGACCTGCATGAGGAACGGGTTCTTCAGCAGGCCGCCGGCCACGATGAACTCCTCGACCGGCACGCCCGCCCGCTCGAACGTCTCCACGATCATCCGGGTGCCGAACGCGGTCGACTCGATGAGCGCGCGGTAGACGTCCTCCGGCCTGGTGGCCAGGGTCTGGCCGACGATCACGCCGGAGAGGTTGTGGTCGACCAGCACCGAGCGGTTGCCGCCGAACCAGTCGAGCGCGACGAGCCCGTGCTCGCCGACCTCCTGCTTCTCGGCCAGGGCCGTCAGGTACGCGTGCAACCCCTGCTCCCCGGCCCGCTCGACGTAGGAGGCGGGCACGAAGTTCTCCACGAACCAGGCGAAGATGTCGCCGACCGCCGACTGGCCGGCCTCGTACCCCCACAGGCCGGGCACGATGCCGTCGCGGACGACGCCGCACATGCCGGGCACTTCCGCGAGCCGGTCGCTCGGCATGATGTGGCAGGTCGAGGTGCCCATGATGGCCACCATCTGGCCGGGCCGGACGGCGTCGGCGGCGGCGGCCGTGACGTGCGCGTCGACGTTGCCGACCGCCACGGCGACACCCTCGGGGATGCCGGTCCACTCCGACGCCCGGGCGGTCACCCGGCCGGCGAGCCCGCCGAGGTGGGCGAGCGTGACGCCGCCGACCTTCTCGCCGACCGCGCCGGTGGCGAGCTTGCCGACGAACCCGGCGAAGCCGGGGTTGAGCTCGGCGAGGTACTCCTCGGACGGGTACGCGCCGTCCTGGAAGACGCCCTTGTAGCCGACCGTGCAGATGTTGCGGCTCTCGACGCCGGTGAGCTGCCAGATGATCCAGTCGGCGGCCTCGATCCAGCGCTCGGCCCTGGCGTACACCTCGGGGGCCTCCTCCAGGACCTGCAGGGCCTTGGCGAACTCCCACTCGGAGGAGATCTTGCCGCCGTAGCGCGGCAGCCACGCCTCGCCGCGGCGCGCGGCCAGCTCGTTGATCCGGTCGGCGTGCGGCTGGGCGGCGTGGTGCTTCCAGAGCTTCGGCCAGGCGTGCGGCTCGTCGGGCGTCTCGAAGCACAGCGGGGTGCCGTCGGCCGTGGCGGGCAGCACGGTGCAGGCGGTGAAGTCGGTGCCGATGCCGACGATCTCCTCGGGACGCACGCCGGCGGCGGCGATCGCCTGGGGGACGGCGTTCTTGAGCACGTCGATCCAGTCCTGCGGCGACTGCAGCGCCCAGTCGGGCCCGAGGCGCACGCCGGAGCCGGGCAGCTCCTGCTCGATGACCCGGTGGGCGTACTCGTGGACGGCGCTGCCCAGCTCCGCGCCGTCGCTCACGCGCACGACGACGGCGCGGCCGGAGAGCGTGCCGAAGTCCACTCCGACCACATAACTGTTAGCGTTCACATTGAACTCCAGGGGTTTCCGGGGGCATGCCCATCATCTACCTGACCGCCCTATCGAGCAGGGGCAGTGCTCGACCGGACGACGAAGCCCGGCGGCACGACCAGCCGTTCGGCCGTGGCCGGCCCCGTGTCGATCTGCCGCAGCAGGACCTCGATGCACTGCCGGCCCACCGCGGCGAAGTCCTGCCTGACCGTGGTGAGCGGCGGGGAGAAGAACTCCGACTCCGGGATGTCGTCGAAGCCCACCACGCTGATGTCATCGGGAACGCGCACCCCCTTCTCCGACAGGGCGCGCAGCACGCCGAGCGCCATCTGGTCGTTGGCCGTGAAGATGGCCGTGACGCCCTTCATCGCGGCCAGGCTCTTGCCCGCCTCGTAGCCGGCCCGCGGGCTCCAGTCGCCGGCCAGCGGCTCGGGCACGGGCCGGCCGGCCTCCTCCAGCACCGCGCGCCAGCCCGTGATCCGGCCCTCGGTCTCCAGCCAGTCGGCCGGGCCGGTGACGTGCCAGACCGTCTCGTGGCCCTGGTCGAGCAGGTGGCGGGTGGCCAGCCTGGCGCCCTCGACCTGGTCGATGCAGACCACCGGCACGCAGGCGTTGTGCATGCCCTCGACCGCGACCGCCGGCATCCCGGACGGCAGGTTCTCGAGGGCCCGCCAGGCCGAGCGCTGCGGCGCCACCACCACGACCCCGTCGACGCCCTGCTCGGTCAGGTAACCGAGGGCGTCGCGCACGTTGTCGCTGTCGATCGACTTCAGGCTCACGATGCTGACGAAGTAGCCCGCGGTCCTGGCCGCCTGCTCGATGCCGTAGATCGTGCTGGCCGGGCCGTACAGCGTGGTGTCGAAGCTGACCACGCCCAGGGTCCGCGACCGCTTGGTGACCAGGGCCCGGGCCACGAGGTTGCGCCGGTAGCCCAGGCGGGTGATCGCCTCCTCCACCCGGGCGCGGGTGTCGGCCCGGACGTTCGGGTGGTCGTTGAGCACCCGGGAGACCGTCTGGTGCGACACGCCGGCCTCCCTGGCCACGTCGGCCATGACCGGCAGGCGGCGCTTGGGGGTCGTCACGGTCTCTCCTTTCCCTGGGCTTCGAGGATCTTAGTTCAGCGCGAAACTCCGGCCCTGCGCTTGGTCCAGACGTCGAAGGCGACGGCGGCGAGCAGGACGATGCCCTTGACGAGCATGACGCGCTCGCTGGGCGAGCCGATCAGGGACATGCCGTTGTTGATGACCGCCATGATCAGGCCGCCGGTGATGGCGCCGACGACCTTGCCGACGCCGCCCTGCACGGCCGCGCCGCCGATGAAGGCCGCCGCGATGGCGTCCAGTTCGAAGCTGTTGCCCGCCGTGGGGCCCGCCTGGTTGAGGCGGCCGGCGAAGATGATGCCGGCGATGGCCGACAGCACGCCCATGTTCACGAAGATCCAGAAGACGACCGACTTGACCTTCACGCCGGACATGACGGCCGCCTGCAGGTTGCCGCCGATGGCGTAGATCTGCCGGCCGAACACCGTGCGGTTGGCCATCAGGGAGTAGGCGAGGACGAGCACCGCCAGCAGCACGAGCACCCACGGCAGGTTCTTGAACCGGGCCAGCTGCACCACCAGGAAGAGGATCAGCGCCGCGCCGGCCGCCAGCTTGAGCACGAACAGCGCCATCGGCTCGACCGTCTGGCCGTAACCCTTGCGGGCGCCCCGGCTGCGCCACTGGGAGGCGAACATGCCGGCGATCGCCACGAGGCCGATCAGCAGGCTGAACAGGTCGGCGCCGCCGAGCGGGCCGAGGCCGATGTTGCCGAGGTAGCCGCTGGTGAAGCCGTTGGCGAGGGTGCGGACCTGGTCGGGGAACGGGCCGATGCCCTGGTTGCCGAGCACGGTCAGGGTCAGCGCGCGGAACAGCAGCATGCCGGCCAGCGTCACGATGAACGCCGGAATCCCGAAGTACGCGATCCAGTACCCCTGCCAGGCGCCGATGAGGGCGCCGGCCACGAGCGTGATGAGCAGCGCCAGCGGCCACGGCAGGCCCATGTTGACCATGAGGACCGCCGACAGCGCTCCCGTGACCGCCACCACCGAGCCGACCGACAGGTCGATGTGGCCTGCGATGATGATGAGGATCATCCCGATCGCCAGGATCAGGACGTAGGAGTTCTGGACGATGATGTTCGAGATGTTCTGCGGCGTGAGCAGCGCGCCGTCGGTCAGCACCGAGAACAACGCGATGATCAGCGCGAAGGCGATGTAGATACCGCTCGATCGCAGGTTGAGCGACAGGCCGCCGAGCGACACCCGGCCCGGCTGCCGTGGCGCTCCCCCGTCGCCCTTGGCGCCGACCTCCACGTCGGCGGGCGTGATGCTGCTCATCTGAGCTACTCCTGTCCCTTGGTCATGAGATGCATGAGACGTTCCTGCGTGGCTTCGCGGCGGGGCACCTCGCCGGTGATGCGACCCTCGGAGAGGGTGTAGATGCGGTCGCACAGGCCCAGCAGCTCAGGCAACTCCGAAGAGATCACCAGCACGGCCTTGCCCTGGTCGGCCAGGCGGTTGATGATCGTGTAGATCTCGTACTTGGCGCCGACGTCGATGCCCCGGGTGGGTTCGTCGAGGATGAGCACGTCAGGCTCGGTCAGGATCCACTTGGAGAGCACGACCTTCTGCTGGTTGCCGCCGCTCAGCTTGCCGACGACGCTGTCGACGCTGGGCGCCTTGATGTTCATGCTCTTGTGGAACTCCTCGGCGACCTTGTACTCCTCGTACTCGTTCACCCAGCCGCGCCTGGCCAGGCCCTTGAGCCCGGCCGCGCTGATGTTGCGCTTGATGTCCTCGATGAGGTTGAGCCCGTAGCGCTTGCGGTCCTCGGTCGCGTAGGCGATGCGGTGCGTGATCGCGTCCTGCACGTTGCGGATCTCGACCGGCTTGCCGTCCTTGAAGATCTTGCCGGAGATGTTCACGCCGTACGTGCGGCCGAACACGCTCATCGCCAGCTCGGTGCGCCCGGCGCCCATCAATCCGGCCAGGCCCACGATCTCGCCGCGGCGCAGCGTGAGCGACGCGCCGTCCACGACCTTCCGGCCCGGCTGGCTGGGGCTGTAGACGGTCCAGTCCTCGATGCGCAGCGCCTCCTCGCCGATCGTCGGCTCGTGCGGCGGGAAACGGTTGTCGAGCGCGCGGCCGACCATGCCGGCGATGATGCGGTCCTCGGTCACGTGGTCGGTGGCCATGTCGAGGGTCTCGATCGTCCGGCCGTCGCGGATGATCGTGACGGAGTCGGCGATGGCGGTCACCTCGTTCAGCTTGTGCGAGATGATCACGCAGGTGATGCCCTCGTCGCGCAGGCCGCGCAGCAGGTCGAGCAGGTGGGCCGAGTCGTCGTCGTTGAGCGCGGCGGTCGGCTCGTCGAGGATGAGCAGCTTCACCTCCTTCGCCAGCGCCTTGGCGATCTCGACGAGCTGCTGCTTGCCGACGCCGATGTCGGCGATCGCCGTCGTCGGGTTCTCCTCCAGGCCGACCCGCCTCATCAGCTCGCCGGCCTCGTAGTTGGTGCGGTTCCAGTCGATCAGTCCGCGCCTGGCGCGCTCGTTGCCGAGGAAGATGTTCTCCGCGATCGACAGCTGCGGGCTGAGCGCCAGCTCCTGGTGGATGATGACGATGCCGGCGCGCTCGCTGTCGCGGATGCTGCCGAACTCGCAGCGCTCGCCCTCGAAGAGGATCTCGCCCTCGTACTCGCCGTGCGGGTAGACCCCGGACAGGACCTTCATCAGCGTCGACTTGCCGGCGCCGTTCTCCCCGCATATGGCGTGGATCTCGCCCCGCCGGACCGACAGGTTGACGTCCTGCAGCGCCTTGACGCCGGGGAACGTCTTGGTGATCCCGCTCATCCGCAAGATGTGCTCGGTCATATGCCCCTCGCTCAGGGAGAGCCCGGGGACGGCCGCTCGCCGTCCCCGGGGCAGGCCCTTACTTGAGCTGGTCCTCGGTGTAGTAACCGGCTCCGACGATCTCTTCCTGGTAGTTGCTCTTGTCCACGATCACGGAGTCGAGCAGGTACGAGGGCACGACCTTGGTGCCGTTGTCGTAGTCCTTGGTGTTGTTCACCTCGGGCTGCTGACCCTTCAGCACGGCGTCGGCCATCTTCACGGTCTGCTCGGCGAGCTTGCGGGTGTCCTTGAAGATGGTGGAGTACTGCTCACCGGCGATGATCGACTTGATCGAGGCGAGCTCGGCGTCCTGGCCGGTCACGATCGGGTACGGCTGGCCCGCGGTGCCGTAGCCGGAGCTCTTGAGCGCCGACAGGATGCCGATCGACAGGCCGTCGTACGGCGAGAGCACGCCGTCGACCTTGGTGCCGCCGGTGTAGGTCTTGGTGAGGATGTCCTCCATGCGCTTCTGCGCGGTGGCCGGGTCCCAGCGCAGGATGGCCGCGGTCTTGAAGTCGGTCTGGCCGCTCTTCACCACGAGGGTGCCGTCGTCGATCTTCGGCTGCAGCACCGACATGGCGCCGTTCCAGAAGAACGTGGCGTTGTTGTCGTCGGGCGAGCCGCCGAACAGCTCGATGTTGAACGGACCCTTCTCGCCGTCCTCGACGCCGAGGCCCTTGAGCAGCGAGGTGGCCTGCTGCACGCCGACCTTGAAGTTGTCGAACGTGGCGTAGTAGTCGACGTTCTCGCTGTTGCGGATCAGGCGGTCGTAGGCGATGACCGGGATCTTGGCGTCGGCCGCCTGCTGGAGCTGGGAGGTGATCGCGGTGCCGTCGATCGAGGCGATGATCAGGAGCTTGGCGCCCTTGGTGATCTGGTTCTCGATCTGGTTGGCCTGCGTCGGGATGTCGTCCTGGGCGTACTGGAGGTCGACCTGGTAGCCGAGGGCCTCGAGCTGCTTCTTGACGTTGTCGCCGTCATGGATCCAGCGCTCGGAGGACTTGGTGGGCATGGTGACGCCGATCAGGGCGCCCGCGTTGCCCGCCGCGGCGGACGCGGAGGCTTCGGCGTCGACGGTTTTCGTGCTCGAGCCACACGCCGTCATGGTCACGGCGAGCGCGATGGCGGACACCACGCCCCCGATTCGTCCCAACCTCATTGTGATCTCCTTGCGATGGGGGTCGCGGCAGCGCTGGACGCGGCGGCTGCCGGTTAGAGTGAAGGACTCGCTCACGCAACGTGACAAACAGAACGAAAGTCCCCGTTCGTGTCGCCGATTGTTATCGTTAACAACGGCGATGTCAACGCTTGAGCCTAACCTGGCGGAAACGTTCCGGTAACTTTTCACGCAGGTCAGCGCCGTGACCCTCCGGAGAACAGGCGTTGCAGGACGATGAAGACGAAGAGCAACATTCCGATGAAGATCTTGGTCCACCAGGACGACAGCGTCCCCTCGAAACTGATGATCGTCTGAATCAGGCCGAGCACGAGCACGCCCAGCACGGTGCCGAGCAGGAAGCCGCTGCCGCCGGTGAGCAGCGTGCCGCCGATGACGACCGCCGCGATCGCGTCCAGCTCCATGCCGACCGCGTGCAGCCCGTAGCCGGAGAGCATGTAGAACGACAGCAGCAGCCCGCCGAGCGCCGAGCAGAATCCGCTGATCGTGTAGACCGCGATCTTCGTCCGGCCCACGGGCAGCCCCATGAGCAGCGCCGACTGCTCGTTGCCGCCGGTGGCGTAGACCGTGCGGCCGAAGCGGGTGTAGTGCAGCACGTACGCCGCCACGAGCACCACCACCACGGCGACGACCACGCTCGGCGAGATCCACAGATCGGCGAACAGGTCGATCCTGGTCTGGGCGAACACCGTGAACGCCGGGTCGGCGATCGGGATCGAGTCCGTGCCGATCGTGTAACACAGCCCCCGGGCCAGGAACATGCCCGCCAGCGTGACGATGAACGGCTGGATGTCGAAGGCGTGCACGATGTAGCCCATCACCAGCCCCAGCCCCGACCCGACGGCCAGCACCAGCGGGATCACCAGGTACGGCGGCCAGCCCGGCCCCTCCAGGAGACTGGCCGCGATCATCGTCGACAGCGCGACCACCGACCCGACCGAAAGGTCGATGCCCCCGGTGAGGATCACGAACGTCAGCCCGACCGCGACCACCAGCAGGAACGCGTTGTCGATGAAGACGTTGAGTATCACCTGCCCGCTGGCGAACCCCTCGTAGCGGATCCCTCCCGCCGCGAACATCGCTACGAACAGGCACCCGGTCACCAGGATCGGCAGATATCTCGCGGGCACCCGCCCGCGGCCGAGCGTCAGCGTGCTCACGTGGTCACCCGCACCTTCTCGCCGGTGGCGGCGGCGGGCGCGACCGCCCGTCTGCGCCGGCGGAACGCCTTCTCACGGAACGACGGCGACTGGATGAGGCAGACGGCCGCGACCACCAGCGCCTTGAACAGCAGCGTCGTCTCCGGCGGGACGCCGATCGAGTAGATCGTCGTGGTCAGCGTCTGGATGATGAGCGCGCCCAGCACCGTCCCGGCCAGCGAGAACCGGCCACCGGCCAGCGACGTGCCGCCGATCACCACGGCCAGGATGGCGTCCAGCTCGATCCACAGGCCGGCGTTGTTGCCGTCGGCGCTGGAGACGTTCGAGCTGATCATGAGCCCGGCCACGCCCGCGCACAGGGCGGCGAACGCGTAGACCATGACGATGATCCCGCGCGAGCGGATGCCCGCGAGCCGGCTCGCCTCCGCGTTGCCGCCCACCGACTCGATGAGCATGCCGAGCGCCAGCCGCCTGGTCAGGAACGCGGTCACCGCCAGCACCACGGCCACGACGACGATCCCGAACGGCACGGTCAGCCAGTACCCGCCGCCGATCATCTTGTACGCCGGGCTGTTGACCGTGATGATCTGCCCGCCGGTGATGAGCTGGGCAAGGCCCCGGCCGGCCACCATGAGGATGAGCGTGGCGATGATCGGCTGGATGCCGATGCCCGCGACGAGGAACCCGTTCCAGGCCCCCAGCAGCAGGCAGAGCCCGAGCGCCAGCGCCACCGCGGTGAACAGCCCGGCGTCCTGGCTGATCTGCAGGCAGGCCAGCGCTCCCGAGATCGCCACGACCGAGCCCACCGACAGGTCGATGCCGCCGGTGGCGATCACCAGGGTCATGCCGATCGCCACCAGGATCAGCGGTGCGCCGAAGCGCAGGATGTCGATCAGGCTGCCGTACAGGTGGCCGTCCCTGACCTGGATCGAGAAGAAGCTCGGCGTGAAGAACACGTTCAGGGCCAGCAGCAGCACCAGCACCACCGCCGGCCACACCAGGCGCCTCACCTAGGCTCGCCCTCCGCTCGCGATCGTCTCCATCAGGACGTCGGTGGTCAGCCGGTCGTCGTTGGGCAGCTCGGCCACCAGGCGGCGGTCGCGCAGCACCTCGACCTTGTGGCTGAGCCGCAGCACCTCCTCCAGCTCGGCGGAGATGAACAGCACCGCCATGCCGCCGTCGGACAGCTGGGCGACCAGCCGCTGGATCTCCGTCTTCGCCCCGACGTCGATGCCCCGGGTGGGCTCGTCGAGGATGAGCAGGCGGGGCGCGAGGATCAGCCAGCGGGCCAGCAGGACCTTCTGCTGGTTGCCGCCGCTGAGGTTGCGCACGAGCTGCTCGGGGTTGGGCGGGCTGATCCGCAGCGCTTCGACGTACCGGCCGACCAGCTCGTCCTGCTGCTCGCGCGGCACCGGACGGGTCCAGCCGCGGGTGGCCTGCAGGGCGAGGATGATGTTCTCGCGCACGGTGAGGTCGGGGATGAGCCCGTCCTCCTTGCGGTTCTCCGAGCAGAACGCGATCTTGTGGTTCATGGCCGCGCGGGGCGTGCGCAGCGACACCGGCATGCCGCCGACCGCGATCTCGCCCATGCTCGCGTGGTCGGCGCCGAACAACAACCGGGCGACCTCCGTACGCCCCGAACCCAGCAGGCCCGCCAGGCCCACGACCTCGCCCTCGTGGATGGTGAGGGTGAACGGCTCGACGGCGCCCGCCCTGCCGACGCCGCGCGCCTCGACCAGCGGCCGGTCGAACGTGCGGTGCTCGCCGTGCAGGCGTTCCAGCGCGGCCAGCTCCTGCCCGATCATCTTGGCGACCAGGTTCACGGGGCTGAGCTCGCGGGTCGGGTACTCCCCCACGAGCCGCCCGTTGCGCAGGATCGTCATCCGGTCGGAGATCTCGTAGACCTGGTCGAGGAAGTGGGAGACGAACAGGATGGCGATGCCCTGCTCCTTGAGCCGCCGCAGCACCCGGAAGAGCTGGGCCACCTCGTCCGCGTCGAGGCTGGAGGTGGGCTCGTCGAGGATCAGCACGCGCGCGTCCACGTCGATCGCCCGTGCGATCGCCACCATCTGCTGCACGGCCGGCGAGCACGACGACAGCGGCGCCGACACGTCGAGGCCGAGCTCCAGCCGCGACAGCAGCTCGGCGGCCCTGGCGCGCATCCGCTTCCAGTCGATGCGGCCGCGGCGGCGCGGCTCGCGGCCGAGCAGGATGTTCTCGGCCACCGACAGGTTCGCGCAGAGGTTGACCTCCTGGTAGACCGTGCTGATCCCGGCCCGCTGCGCCTCCAGCGGCCCCCCGAACGCGACCTCCGTACCTTCGAGCTCGACCGTCCCCGCGTCGGCGGGATGGACCCCGGTGAGCACCTTGATCAGGGTCGACTTCCCGGCACCGTTCTCGCCCATCAGGGCGTGCACCTCACCGGGCAACAACCGCAGGTCCACCCCGTCCAGCGCCGTTACCCCCGGAAACCGCTTGCAGATCCCCCTCATCCTGAGAACCGCCGCAGCCTCTTCCATCTCACCCTCCACCTCCTCACCCGTCCTCCGCCCGGCGCCCCACCACGACTCTCCAACCGACCGCCCTCCTCCGAAGACCCCAACCCGGCCTCTCCCAACGGACCTGA
>NZ_POUD01000252.1 GCF_003236395.1 Nonomuraea aridisoli
CTCCCTCCCACGCCCCGCCGACCTGAACCCGCTTCTGGCCGAAGCCGATGCCGCCTGGCAGGAACAGCGCGGTGCCTGGGCGCAGTTCGGCTCCGATCTGCTGCTGGGCTATGAGTACCGGGCCTGCATCAAGCTCGGCGCCCGCGACCTGGACGATCCCGCGGACGCTATCGCGGGTGCCTACCAGCGGGTGTGCGTGGATCTGCGCACCCTGACCGAGGTCGGCCTGTTCGGCTACCACCAGGTGCCGCCCGCGCAGCGACTGTGGATCTGGGCCACCGACCTGGAACAGGCACGCAAAGACCTGCCTCTCGTCTGACCGACGTCATGGCCGCTGTGGAGCGTGGTACGCCGCCCCGCTCCGGGCTGGCTTTCTACTCGTTGAGCATCGCTGGACCATCTACCGCAGACATGGTCCTCTGAAGGCATGAAGAGTCCCCTGGCCGCCTCAGAGTTTCTGGTCATCCAGTTCGATCGTCGTGATGCGAGTTTGGTCGTGATCGACAACGTCGGATATAGCGCCGCCAACCGTGATGATGCGGTCAAGGATGCGAAGGCCGCCGCCGAGCGGGCACGTGCCGCTGGTCTGCCCCTGGACATCATGGTGGTGCGCCTGGTGGTCGAAGAGCACTTCCCCATCGATGAGGAGTAGGTTGTCGGCCGCGGTCAGGTGCCCTGTCAGTCAGGTGTCGCGGCCCTGTCGGCCTCTTGTGCAGGCACCACTTGCATCGTGACAGCGGTGCCGTACACGCGTGCGGCCTCGAATAGGGTGTTGATGACCTCGGTGACGTGCTGCGGCCGCGAGCCGCTCAGCCGTGACCGCCACGTCGATGCGGCCGCATCCCAGTCCATCAGTGGCCTGATCATTGCCACCTGGCGCTCGAACTCCTCCGGCTTCAGGTCCCGGTTGGACCGCGCCGCCAAGATCACATCGAAGGTGTCCATGATGGGGTTCTACGCCGCACCACTGACAGAATCACTCGCTGGTGTGAGCCTTGCCTGATCGGCGCCGCATTGCCAGCCCGATGGGCGACCGCGGGCTGCTCCTATTGGGGGACGTACGCGGGTAGCGCCTGCTCGGCGGCCGCCGCCATCATCGCCACCTCTTCAGCGGCGTACTTACGCGGACGGCGAGCGATCCACCCATGAACGCGCGAGGCCCGAAGGATCGTTGTCCCCCCGGCGTTGATCGCTCCCCAGCGGGGCAGCCGCCCACCATGCACGGCGACGACCGTGACGACGTCGACCGGGCGGCCGGTCGCCCGGCGCAATGCCTCGGCGACAGCTCGGGCCTCGAACACCACCGGCCCGACAACCTTGGCGATCGGCGTGCGACCGACCCAGAGCGTGCCGCCGCCCGGTTTGATCGTGGTCCGTCTGTGCCACTTCTTCGAGTCCACCACATACACACCGGTCGGGCCGATCACGACGTGGTCGATGTTGGCGCGGCTGCGCGGGACCGCACGGTCGTGCAGCACGGTGTAACCGGCCAGCTCCAATTGCCGCAGCCGGCGTGCGGTGGCGCGCTCACCGGCTGCGCCCTTGCGCCAGGCCGTCGTCGAGGAATGGCGACGCCAGCGGTAGACGAGGTCCGCGACAGCGACCACGGCGGCCGCAACGATGGCGGCGTGCCAGCCGACCAGCCACCACACCGCGATGCCGGCAACGAGGGCCAGCACGCCGCGGAGGGCCCATCGGCGCGTGCGTGTGGCCTCCAGCCGTGCACGATAGACGGCTTGCGCTGATGCGCCTGCAGTCGATGTGGTTGCCGGTCTGGTCACTGTGCACCTCGCCATAGGTAGTGCGCTGCGTCCGACTTCCGAACGGTACGCGGCAGGTCCGACATCCGGGCTCCATTTTTGGCAGACCTCCAGGTGAGCAGCCGTCGCGCTCAGGCTGACGGATCGCCGTCAGTGATCCTTTTCGTGCGTTGCGTCGACTGGGCCATGCTGTGACGGAACTGGGCAACCACGGCAGCTTTGGGGTAGGCGCGCTCCAGCGCAACGCACAGCGTGCCGCTGCGCACAGCAATAGCCGCCGCCTGGCGTGGGGTGGATAACGCGGTCATGCCGTGGGCGACGGCGTGCTCGGGATCGCCCAGCCGGGCGAACGCCATGCCGAGATCGAGGGCGGTGACGGCGCGTCTGGTCGGGGAGATGCGGGGGTCTGCTTCGTAGATCCCCAACGCCTGCTCCGCACAGGTGCGCGCTTGCTGGTTATCGCCCATCCACAAGCTGGAGCTCGCGGCGACCGACCAAACCCGCGCGGCGTCTGCGGTGAACAGCCCGGGTGCGTGGAGCGGTTGCTGCTCGGCCTGATGACGCAGGTGCCCCAGAGCGTCGCTGGCGGAGATCACGTGGCCGAGCCTGGCGTGAGCCCGAGCCAGCTGCCCCATCAGGCGCACCCGGGCGGCGCCATCGGCCGATGCCACGGCCAGGCCGTGCTGGACGGCTTGCAACGCCTGGGCAGGGTGCTCGTCGTAGAACCAGGTCGTGGCTTCCACGTCCCACGACCACGCTGCTGCCTCCGCGTGGTCGGCTTGATCGGCGTGGTGGCGAGCGTCCGCAGCATAGGCGAGCGCGGTCCGGACATCCCCACGGTCATGAGCCGCCCAGGCCAGCACCAGCGACAGCCACGCCGCGTCGACGTACAGTTCCCGACGCTGCTTGAGCGTCATCCGATGCTCGAGCAACTGAGCGACGTGACGGCGGTCGGCGATGGCGCTCCGCCACAGCTCGTCGGCGTCGTAGCGGGCGTAGTGGCGCCCATAGCCGTCGATCATGTGGCGTACGTGATCCAACGTGCTCGTACCAAGATCGGTTACCTCGCTACGTCGGGTCAGTTCCCATGCCTCGGTTTCGGCGCCGGCCAGTAACCCGGAAGCGACGAGGGCGGTGGCTCCCAGCCGCAGTGCGTCGCGGCGGTTCGTATGATCACCCCCCGAAGGATGTGGGCGCGGTGTGTAGTCGACGGCGAATCCGAGTTGCACTGGCCCGGTTTGAAAGAGCCGACAGAGTCGATCTTGATAGTCGGCGTCGCAGTGACCTCCGCTTTCCCATCGGCGCCAGGCACGTTCGCTGGCGCCCCGCCGAGGAAGCTCGGCGGCCTCGGAGACCGCGACAAGTTGGTCGACGGCTTCGGGGACGCTCCATCCGCGGGCCAGCCGGTGGCTTTTCAGAAGGCTGTGCCCGCAGCAGGTGTGAATCGCCTCGGCGATCTCATTGAGAGCCGACGCCGGCAGTGAATCGCCATGGTGGGCGAGCGCCTGGCTGCGGATCTGGGTGGCGTGGGGCCGGTGAGGTGTAGGCACTTACCTCCTCCGAAAGACACTCTTGGCAGTCCTCCAACGAGCCTTACCCGACCCGCCGGACTCGGCAAGAGGCCATGTGGCGTCCGCGACACGGAAACCAGCTGTCCCCCATGCGGACGTCAACTGCCACTGGTGAGCACCTCCCGTCTGGCGCACAGTGACGCTACCGACTCATTCGATCACTGCCGAGTCTCACTGGTCACCCACCCGTGAAGGAGGGCTGTTTCCGCTATGCCGAACATCGCGCTCTACGGCTTGCCCGGTGCCGGCAAGTCCACCTTTGCCCGCCTGCTGACCCAGCAGCTGGGGACGAGTGGCGTGCCGTGCGCCCTCGTCAAGATCGGCGCTCCCTTGTACGAGCTGCAGGCGCTCATTTACTCCGTGGCCGGGCGGCCCTTGCTGGAGCCGACGGCACAGGACGGGCTGCTGCTGGCCGATCTGGCCGGGCACCTGCGCCGGATCAATCCCACCTCGCTGACGGACCTGTTCGCCGCCAAGGTGGCCGCGGCCCCTTCCGGTTCCGTCCTTGTGTGCGACGACATGCGGGCCCCTGATGTGGAGGCGGTCACCGACCTGGGGTTCCGTCTGGTGGAGATCACGGCGCCCGAGCCGCTGCGCTGCCGGCGCAGGCAGAGCCGCGGCGACCTCTCGCAGGGCGACGAGCAGCACCCAAGCGAAGCGCCGGTCGAGGCGCAGCCGTGGCTGCGCGTTCACAACGACGGCGACCTTGACCGGCTATGGGACGAGGCCGGCCGAGTCGCGGCGCAGGTGCTGCGATGATCCTGACCGGCCGCGAGATCGTATGCCAGCGTGAGCGGGGCACGCTCACAATCGAGCCGTTCACCGAAGCTCAGCTCAACCCGAACTCCTATAACTACCGGCTCGGCCCCACCTTGCGAATGCACCGCCAGGCCGTGCTCGACACCCACGCCGATCACGACGTGGAGGAGGTGACCATCCCGGCCGGCGGGATGGTGCTCCGGCCGGGCCGGATCTATCTGGGCACCACGGTGGAGACGATCGGCAGCCGTGTGTTCGTGCCGTCACTCATCGGCCGGTCCTCGCTGGGCCGGCTCGGGATGTTCCTTCAGTTCTCGGCCGATCTGGGCAATCTCGGCGCGTGCCACCGGTGGACGCTGGAGATCAAGGTCGTCCAGCCGATCCGCATCTACCCAGGCATGGTCGCGGGCCAGGTCACGTTCTGGGCCAGCGTCGGCGCCGTCCCTCCGTACGAGGGGCATTTCGGCCGTATCAGTGAGGCCACGGTCGGGCCCGCCGGCCTACTGGCCTCTGCTTATCAGCCATCCGCGACGCCCGTCTTGACCAATGGGAGACTGCTGTGATCTTGACCGGGCCGGAGATCGCTCGCAACCGCGATCGCGGGGACCTCACGCTGGACCCCTTCGACCCCGAGCATCTCAACCCGAACAGCTACAACCTGGCGCTCGGGCCGACCCTCGTCTGTTACACCGGCGACGTTCTGGACATCCGCTCCCCTAATGAGTGGGTCGAGATCCCGATCCCCCACGAGGGATTTGTGCTGCAGCCGGACCGGATCTACCTCGGCAGCAGCGTCGAGATCGTGGGCAGCGACCACCTGGTCCCGATCATCCGCTCACGCTCCGGAGCGGCACGGCTTGGGTTGTTTGTCCATGTGACCGCCGACCTGATCGACATCGGGTCGGTTGGCCAGTCCACGCTCCAGTTGCATGCCGTGCAGCCTGTGCGTGTGCACGCCGGCGACCGTCTGGCGCAAATCACGTTCTGGCGTTCGGTCGGGGAGATCACCCTGTATGACGGCAAATACCAGGGCTCACGCGGGCCGCAGCCCTCGCAGATCCACCGCGACCGGGTGGCGGTGCCCCGATGACCGGCCGTCTCGTTCCGAACCCTGCGGCCGGGTGCGGCGATCCGGTCATCCGGTCCCTGGCCGGCGCCGCCTTCGCCACGATCCAAGACCGCTACGTGCAGGAACGCCACCAGATTGCAGCCGCGATCCTAGACGATGACGGCGGCATCCACCTCGGGCTGCACGTGGACGCGATGGTCGGCCGGGCCGCGGTGTGCGCCGAGGCTGGCGCCCTGTCGGCGGCACGGCTGTCCACTCACGCGCCACTGGCCGCAGTGGCAGCTGTCCGCTACCCCAAACCGAGGGAACCCGCTCAGGCCCGTCTCGTTCCGCCGTGCGGCCTATGCCGTGAGCTGCTGCTCGACCACGCGCCTGGTCTGCTCGCCGTCGTCCACGACGGCACTGCTTTGGTGCTGACGCCGATGGCCGAGCTGCTGCCCCACAAGTACGTGGGCACCAAGTGGCCCACGCCCACCCTTCCCTGCCCCAACCCGAACCGGATCTGAGGAGAGTGCCGTGACCAACAGCGACTTCCGCACCCCAGCCCTGGACGCCCTGGCGCAGCAGGTCATCCCGGCGGAGCACTTCGAGTTCTCCGCCGAAACCGCCAAGCAGCGGTTCTTCAACGACACCCGGATGCTCGACGTCAAGCAGTGGGTCCACAACGCGTTTCGGACCAACCCGAAGAGCATGGTCGACCACATGCTCGACAACCTCGCCCTGACCGGCCGCGAGGACCTGCTCGACCTCGGGTGCGGCAACGGGTTCGTCCTGGAGTACCTTCGCCCCCACCTCTGCGAGGGCAGCATCACCGGCCTCGACATCGCCCCCGCGGTCCTGGCCGCCGCCCAGGAGCGGCTTCACGGCACCGCCACCCCGTGCACGTGGATCGAGGGCAGCGCCGACGACCTAGCGCAACTCTCCGACGATTCCTTCGACCGGGTCATGGCCAACTACATGATCCACTACGTGCCGGATCTGGAGCGGTGCTTCGCCGAGGTCCGCCGGGTTCTGCGGGACGGCGGGGTCTTCCAGCTCACCACCGACCGCACCGACAGCATGCTGGAGATGTACCAGGTCCACTTCGCCGCTCTGGATGCGATGGACGCGCCGAAGGACCTGTTCAAGGCCACACCCAAGGGCCGGTTCTCGCTCGCCAACGGCGCCCCGACGCTCCGGAAGTACTTCTCCGTCGTGGAGACCGTCACCTGGCAGGACCAGCTTCGCTTCACCGACCCCGACCCGTTCATGCGGTTCTACACGGTTGGGCACAACCACTGCTGCGCCTCCTCCGAACCGGACCCGCGGCTGGACGAGAAGTTCTTCGCCGAGCTGCGCGACCGTGTCCGGCGCCAGGTGCAGCAGGAGATCGACGAACGCGGCTACTTCGCCGTCACCAAGTTCACCGGCAGTTTCCTGTGCCGGTGACCAGCCGGCCAGGCACGCCGCGCGATCAGTGAACGCGCGGGCACGGAACTGCGCCTTGGTAGCGTCATGATTCGTGCCGCGCCTACCCCGGCGCCCGTCCCGCCGCCATGTGACCGAAGGAGAACCTGATGCCGACGATCCGCAAAGCCGTCATTCCGGCTGCTGGGCTCGGATCGCGACTGCTGCCCCTGACCAAGGCGCTCCCCAAGGAGATGCTTCCGATCGGGGACAAGCCCGTGATCGAGCACACCGTGCGTGAGCTTGTGGAATCCGGCATCACGGACATCACGATCGTGGTGTCGGGAGACAAGAACCTCATCCAAGACCACTTCCGCCCGAATGGGCCTCTGGTGCAGCAGCTCCGCCGCGACGGCAAGACGGACTACGCCGATGCCGTGGAGGAGATCGCCGAACTGTCCCGCATCGGACGTATCAGATACATGCACCAGCACGGCCCGTACGGGAACGGCACCCCGGTGCTGAACGCCGCCGAGGCTTCCGGCGAAACGGACGAGCCCATGCTGGTGCTGTGGCCCGACGACGTGTTCGTCGCCGACGTGCCGCGGGCTCAGCAGTTGATCAGCGCCTATGAGAAGACGTCGGCGCCGGTGCTGGCGTTGATGCCGATCGACCGGCAGGACTCCGTCCGTTACGGCGTGCCCGAGGTCCAACAGGCTCTGGACGGCGGCCTGATGCAGATCAGCGGCCTGGTCGAGAAGCCGAGCCCGGAGAAGGCGCCGTCCTCGTACGCCGCGATCGGTGGATACGTCGTCACGCCCGCCATCGTGGAGGAACTGCGCCAGCAGACCGCCCGCTGGTACGAGCACCGTACGGGCGAGGTGTACCTGACCGACGCCATCAACGCCCATGCTCGCCGCAATGCCACGTACGGGCAGGTCATTTCCGGCCGCTGGTATGACACCGGCAACCCGGGCGACTACATCATCGCCCAGCTCGCATTCGCGTTGGCCCACCCGCAGTACGGGCCGATGGTGCGCCAATTCGTGAACAGCGCCGACGGCGCTGCCCCCGACCTCATCTGACCGGCCGCTCCCGGCGCCTCCGCCTCGGCGAGCGGCCCACCCCGAGGGAGCTTCACCATGTCATCAGTTCGCCGGCACGAGCCTGTCATCGACCAGCACGACACCTGGCTCGTGGTCAACCCCGTCCAGGGCTGCCCCAAGGGCTGCACCTACTGCTACCTGAAAGACCTGGGCCTGACCCGCGCCAAGCCGGTCGTGCTGGCCACCCCCGCAGAGACGCTCCAGCAGTTGCTGGACAGTCCCTACTACCACCCGGTGCTGGTGCTGGCCCTCTACACCTGCACCGACGCCTTGGCCACGCCCGTGACCCGCGCCCATCTGACCGGCCTCCTCGACGTGCTGGGCGACTCCGAGGTCCGCAACCCGGTGTGCTTGATCACCAAGTGTGCGGTGCCGGACGACATCGTGGACTGCATCGCCCGCAACCGCGCCAAGGGGCTGCCCATCCTCGTCTACCTGAGCTATTCGGGGCTGGGCCCCGACATCGAGCGGGGCATCGACCACGAGGCGCTGCGCGGCAACTTCCCGCGCCTGCACGCCGCAGGGATCCCCGTGATCCACTACTGGCGGCCAGCCCTTCCAGAGAACTCCACGCCGGACATCATCGAGCACGTCATGGACTGGGCATCCCGGTACGCCGTCTGCTCCGTCGCGGTCGGCACCAAAGTGAAACCCACCGCGTTCGACCAGATGACCACTGTCTGGCCGGCCCTGGCTGACCCGGACCTCGACCCGCAGGCCGCCGACTCCGTATGGCCGCGCCGCACCTGGGAGTGGCTGCGCGACGTTCCCAACCGCTACCACGGGCACCCAATCTTCCAAACCAACAGTTGCGCTCTGGCCTACGTGCTCGGCCGCGCCGACCGCGCCGGCGTCTACAACACGCCGACCTGCCTCGCCGCCAACCGCTGCCCCGCCGGGCAGCGTAACCGCTGCCGCGCGGCCGTCCCCCGCCAACAGCCCATCACCTACGCCGACATCGCCGAGCGTCTGGCCCGCATCGGGCACGAGAGCGTGTCCTTCACCTTCAACCCCGGCACCCGCACCGTGGTGCTCGGCGAGGCGCTGCCGCTGCGCGCGCGCCACAACCTGGCCCAGGTCCTCGCCGTCACGGTCCGCTCACCCGATCACCCCGACGAACGCTACTGGCCGGGACGCCTGTCCGGCGCCCAGCCGCTCGTCATCGACTAACTCCCGCTTCTCCCCTTTTCCATCGATCTCAGGATCTCGTTTGCCATGTCACGCACCGTGGATACCGCTGTCCTGTTCTGGCCTCGCGGCGGCAGCGCTCAGGTCATCCGCTACCTGGCGCGCGAACTGAACAGCCGCGGCTGGACGACCCGGGTACACGCCGGATCTTTCGGCCGGCCGGGAGACCCCTCCCACGCCCCCACCTTCTACCGAGGGCTGGACCTGCGCCCGTACGACCACAACGACGCCTACGCGGCCTTCACTCGCGGCCAGAACCCGCAGCGTGTCCCCTGGCCGCATCACCCCTCCTATGAGGACCGCGGGATCTGCCCCGACCCGCTGTTCAGCGCCGTCCCCGAGGTGGACGCGGACCACCTCACCGACGCGTGGACCCGGCACCTGACCACCCACCGCAGCCCCGCGGCCGACCTGGTCCACCTGCACCACCTGAGCCACCTGCAGACCAGCGCCAAGATCGCCTACCTCGGCCTGCCGCGAGTCACCACCCTGCACGGCACCGAGCTCAAGTTGATCGATGCGATGACCCACCGTATCCGGCTGGCCCAGCGCGTCGGCGTCTCACTGGGTGACCTCGCCCGCCTTCTGCACACCGACAATCCGCACCGCGCCACAGAAGCGATCAACCTGGCCAAGATCACGCGCCTTGGCGACTACGACACCGAGCTGCTGATGAACACCGCCTGGCAGAAATGGGAGCATTCGCCCTACTGGGTGTCCCGCCTGCGCCGGGCCACCACCGAGGCGGGACATCTGGTCGTCGTATCCGAGCACGACCAGCACCTTGCCCAAACGCTGCTTCCTGTCCGCCGCGACCCCACCGTCATCCCCAACGGGGTCGACATCCAGACCTTCCGGCCCCACCACTTCGACCACGGCCAGCGGCTGCAGCATCTGCGCCGCTGGCTCATCACCGACCCGCGCGGCTGGAAAGCCGGTGGCGCCCCGGGCAGCATCGGCTACACCGACGCCGACCTCCACCGGCTGCACGACCAGCACGGCAACCTCCGCCCAATCCTGATGTGGGTGGGCCGGTTCCTGGACTTCAAACGCGTCCCCGTCCTGCTGCAAGCGTTCGCTGCCGCGCGGACCCGCCTCGACCCGGCGCCGATCCTGCTGATGTGGGGCGGCTACCCAGGCGAATGCGAAGGCATCCACCCGGCCGACCTGGCCGAAGATCTGCGCATCAGCGACGACGTGTTCTTCGTCGGCTGGCGCGGCCACGACGAACTCCCCGCCGGCCTCAACTGCGCCGACGTGATGGTGGCGCCCGCCGTGAACGAGCCGTTCGGCATGGTGTATCTGGAGGCCATGGCGTGCGGCACCCCACCCATCGCCACCGCCACCGGCGGGCCGGCTCGCACCATCATCCGATCCGGGCCGGACGCGACCGGATGGCTCGCGGCGCCCGATGACGCCGACGACCTCGCCCGCATCATCGTGGCCGCCGTCCAAGACGTCGACGAACGGAACCGGCGCGCCGCCAACGGCCGAACTCACATCGCAGACACCTACAGCTGGGCCCGCACCACGGATCGGTACCTCGCCGTCTACGACGCCGCCGCGCGCTGACCTCCCGCCGAAAGGACTGCCGCCATGCCTGCCACGCCTGGCCGTATCGATGGTCTGCTCCTCGACATGAACGGCCTCTTCCGCCACTGGCGCGACACCGGCGCCCGCGCCAGCGAGCAGCTCGCCCGCCTCCCGGAAGGCACGATCGCCCACTACGCCTATGCTCACCCCACCTACCGGCTCGCCCGCGTCGGCGTGCTCACCGACCAGCAGTGGGCCGACGATGTCGCCAACCGGCTGGCCGCAACCTATGGCCAGGCCGTACGCGGCGCCCTTACCGCATGGAGGGGCGACCGCGGCGAGGTGGTGCCCGAGATGGTGGCGCTGCTGCCCAAGCTGCGCCAGCACCTACCGGTCGGCGTGCTGTCCAACTCGACCGACGCTCTCCACGCCGACCTGAAATATCACCAGATCACGTTCGACCACGTGTTCCCCTCAGCGGACCTCGGCGTAGACAAGCCGTCCCCGTTCGCATTCCGGGCCGCCGCCGGCCGAATGGGGATCCCCCTGACGTCCCTGGCCTACTTCGACGACGAGCCCACCTTTGTCCACGCGGCGCGCACGCTCGGCATGCACGCCTTCCTGTTCACCGGCGTACAGGCGTTCACTGCCCGCCTCCGCCGACTCGGCCTGCCGGTGCCTGCCGATCCTCTCTGCCCTGAGAAATCTTCGTGCGCGCAACCGTGAAATGGTTCCGCGTCCGAGGCGCTTTCACGGCCGCCCACGACTCGTTGGCGTCATCCTTTCCGAAGATCCCGTTCCGTGGACGCACATCTTTGAACAATCACAGCCAGCGCAGTTCGTCCAGGACAGGTGCGAGCGCGGCGGTGTCGTCGCGGCGTGGATCGTCTGGGTGGTGGCCCTGGCCGCAGGGCCGCAGCCGGACCTCGATCCGGGCGATCGCGCCTGGCAGCCACCGGTCGAGGAACTCGGCGGCGTCGCCGGCGGTGGCCTCCTCCCACAGGTAGGCCGTCCGCCAGCAGCAGTAGAGCATGGACAGTTCCTCGATGACGTCCCAGTGGCGCATCCAGCACGGCAAGATGGCGCGCTGGGCGGCGGGCCAGGCGAACAGCACCTGCGTCAGCCAGTCGCCGAGCTCGGCGAGCCGATCCGCCTTGTCGACATGGGACATGCGCAGCCAGGACCACGGTCGTGGGGGCGGCTCGGACTTCGCGGCCTTGCTCGGGGGCGGGGCGGCGGCCAGGCCGGCCACGACGCCGGCGAGTTGCTCGAGTTCGGCGGCGAGGTCGGCGATGATCTCAGCGCTCGCATCACCGCCCTGGCCACTGCCGCTGGGCGTGCTGGTCATGCCTCATTGCCGGGTTCAGCCGAGTGCCAGGGCCGCGCAGGGCGTGGTCGCCGCCCCCGCTCCGCCGCAGTCCAGGATGGGTCGGCGAGCTGCTCATCGGTCGTGCCGCTCAGGTCACCGGGTGCCGGGCCGAGGCCGAGGCTCGGCAGCGGGATGTGGCCGTCCTTGGCGCGCCAGCGCTTGTAGTCGGCCCGCCGCCACACCCGTTCGATCCGAACAATGGTGGGCAGGGCGTTGCGACGCACGGCCAGGGCACGCCACGTGCGCAGCATCCGGGCCTCCTCCGGAGGCAGCACCGGCACCATTTCCCAGCGGCGGGTGCGCATGCGCTTGCCGGAGCCGTCGACCGAGGTTTCCCAGTACGGCAGGGCGATCTGGCCGCAGAGGGCGGACATGGTCTCGGTGTCGTCGGGGTCGCTGGTGGCGCCGAACAGCAGCTTGGCCTTGGTGTTGTTCCAGATGGTGCGGGCGCTGTCCTTTCCCCACCGCTCCTGGAACTGTGACCAGGACTGGCCGCCGACCAAGAAGCAGAACCCGGAGCCGGCGGCGGTGGCCAGCCAGGTCGGCAGGTGTGGGATCGGGCAGATCGCCGGGGCTTCGTCCAGGACGAAGGTGACGGGCGGGTCCAGGCGGCGGCCGTTGCGGCGGGAGGCGAGCTGGCGCGCGGTGTGGTGGATCTCTGCCACGAGCGTGCTGAACAGGATGGGCGTGGCGGGGCTGAGGCTGTCGCCGGAGATCAGGTAGAGGGTTTCGCGGCGGCGCAGCATGTCTTCCAGGTCGAGGCCTTCGCCGTGGGGCGGGCACAGCGTCCAGGCGGTGGTGGGGTCGTCCATGCACTGCAGCACCTGGCGCAAGGTCAGGAAGATGGAGTCGCGGGTGCGCACGTGCAGGGCGTGGTAGCGGCGTACCTGGGCGGCGGCGCGGTCGGTGTTGAGGCCGGGACGCCGCTGGCTCAGGATCGTCAGCGGGGTGGGGTCCTCATCCAGGGCCCAGGCGTCGACCTCGGCCATGGTCAGGTGCTCCAGCGCGGCGGCGTGCAGGAGGGCGGCCAGCACCATGGCCGCTTGGTTGCTCCAAAAGCCCTGGTCGGATAGGCCACTGGTGTCGATGGCGGCCACCATGTGGGCGGCCCTGCGGATCGCGGTGGCCGGGTCTTCGCAGCCGTCCACGGGTGACCAGCGCACGGTGGAGGCCCACTCGCCGACCTGTTCGGGGTTGAACAGGTGGACTGTGCCGCGCTGGCCACGTAGTCCGGCCGTGGAGGCGACGATGTCGTCGCGGATGCTGGTGACGATGACGGCGCCGGGGGCGTCGATGATCCTGCCGGCCAGGTGCGCGGTCTTGCCTTCCTTCTGCGGCGCGAGGATCAGCACGTTGTCCTCCAGGGTGGCGTAGACGCGCCAGGGCCACAGCCAGCCCTGCGCCCAGCCGAGGAAGATGGCGATCTCGCGGTGGTGCACGGTGTGGCGCAGCCACCAGGTGCGTAGCGAGGGGCGTGCCTGGCGGGCGACCTTGCGGGCGGCGGGCAGCCCGTAGTGCCGGTACAGCTCCAGCCTGCGGGCGAATCCGCGGCCGGGATACAGGCGCCAGTGCAGCCGCCAGCGCAGCGCGAGTCCGTGGCGCCGGCGTGGGTCGCGGAGCCGGTCGGCGATCACGACGACGAGCAGCGCGGCGACGGCGAGGCCCACGAAGGCCATCAGGGGCGGGATCTGAATGGCCCGCACGCCGGTGAAGGTGAACGGACCGCCCGTCATCGGCCGTCCCGGCGGAGACGGCGACGCTGGTGGGGCACGGGTCAGCCTTTCGGAGGGGTGTCGTGGCAATCGCCCCACGTCACGCACGTGGGTGACGGTCGCAGGCCGGTGGACGGGCGGGTGTTCGCGCGGGAGTTCGTGCCGGGGGGTTCTTCGGGGCCGCCAAGGTGCCGGGCGCGTGGGGGCTCGGGTGTGATGGTCACCTTCTTGGTGATGGTCACGGTCGGCTGTGGTGTTGGTGGCGGCTGCCTGGTAGCGGGTGGGGCGGTGGACGTGCGGACCGGCGACGTCGAGGACGCGTCGGGAG
>NZ_POUD01000253.1 GCF_003236395.1 Nonomuraea aridisoli
CCCCTGACCGACGCACCCCCCGTCGTCACCCACATCGCCTGGCCCGCCCACAGCCGCTCCCTGGCCCTGGCCGGTCTCATCCGCACCGCCACCCGGCTGTGACGATTCCGCTTGCCGGGACCCGTGGGATCTTCCAGGTCGTCCCCTTTCTTGACGCTCACCTTCTCGCTGCACTTCGCGCAGTGGAAGACGCCGCTCTCTTGTGCCTTCTCCCCGGCTTTGGCCGCCATGGTCGCCTCTTTTCGCACGTGGATCCCGTGGACCGCGCCACCGGCTCAGGGCGAGGCGCACGCTCTGCGCGAGAGCGTGCGCCGTGCCTGTCACCGCTCGTCAGTGGGCCTCGTCCGCGCGGAGCAAGGTGTCGAGGTGCATCTGCACGACGGGCCGGGCGTCGGAGGCGACCTTCTTCACCTCCGCGCTCGCCCCGTCGCGCAGCTGTTCGTCTATGGCCGCGAGCGTCTGGCGGTGACCGGTGATCTGAGAGGCCACCCACGCCTGATCGAAGTCCTCGCCGCTCTTGGCCTTCACCTGGGCGAGTGCGGCCCGCTGCTGGGGGTTCGGTGCGTCCGGCAGGTCCACGCCGGCCTGGTCGGCCTCCCGTTCGACGGCGCGATCGAGCGTGGTGTGGTCCCGGACCAGCATGGCGCCCAGTTCGCGGACCTCGTCCGTGACGGCCTCACCGGCGGCCTTTCCGGCCTGGATCTCGGCCAGGTTGGCCTGGTGCGCCTGGACCAGGAAGGTACGGTCCTGGTCGTTCAGTTCGGGTGAGGTGACCGCGCCTGCGGCCACGGGAGAGAATGCCACCGCCGCGACGGCGGCCGCCATCGTGATTCGTCTGGTCATCAACGCCCTCCACCAGTCGGCTCTTCGGGCCCAGGTCAGATGCCCTGCGCCGGTGAGGTGAATCCGTACGTCGACTGGTTGGGCACTTTCATGACGGAGTCTTGAGAGCGAGCATCCGGCGGTCGCGAAAAATCACACTTCGCTGGACCTGGCGCCACCCGGACGCCTGGGTAGGGCCATGGGTTGTAGGCGCCCGCCCGGCGGCTGGCTGCCGCTGAACGGCCCCGGATGGGCCGACGCGGCGTGCCGCCTCGACGAGGGTTCCGTGGCGTACGGGCCGTCGGTTCTGGTGCGTTCAGCTCAGGCCGAGGGCCGGGGCGAGTTCGCGCAGCGCGGGCAGTGGGTCGGCGGAGAGGTCGTCGCCGAGAACCTGGACAAGCACATGGTCGGCGCCCGCGTCCAGATGCCGCTTCACGTGCGCGGCGACCGCCTCGGCGTCACCCAGAGCCACCATGCTCTCGGCCAGCCTGTCCGAGCCGCCGACGACCAGGTCGGACTCCTCGAATCCCTGGCGAAGCCAGGACTTCCGGTAGTTCGGCAACTGTGAGTACATGTGCAGGTGCTGGTGCGCGCGGCGCAGGCCGGTCTCCCGGTCTGTGGTGAGCGCGACGGCCTGCTCGCTGACCACCCACTTGTCGGGGCCGAGCTGCTCGCGGGTGCTCGCGGTGTGCTCGGGGGTCACCAGGTACGGATGCGCCCCGTCGGCGGCGGCGCCGGACAGCTCGATCATCTTCGGGCCCAGTGCGGCCAGCAGGCGGGCCGGGCGCTGACCGCCCGGCTCGACCTCGGCCGGGAGCGCGTCCATGGCTCGCAGGTACTCCCGCATGGTGCTCAGCGGCTTGGAGTAGGAGCCGGCGTAGCCGCGCTCCACCAGAGGAGCATGGCTGACGCCCAGCCCGAGCACGAACCGTCCCGGGTGCAGCGCCCCGAGCGTGCGGGCGCCGGCTTCGCTGGCCGAGGCACTGCGAGCGTGGATGTTGGCGATGCCGGTGCCGACCACCAGCCGCTCGGTGCCGCCCAGCAGCGCGGCGGCCTGGGTGAAGGTCTCCTTGAGTCCGGCTTCGCCGTAGAAGAGCGAGGCGTAGCCGAGCTGCTCGATCTCGCGAGCGCGGGCGATCACATCGGTGATCGGCCACAGGTCGCTGGTCCACCAGACGCCGACGCGGGCCTTGAAGTTGATTTCGGCCATGCGAAGCTCCTATGTCGTGGCTGGATGGTTGTAGATGGGTCGAGCGGCTTGTGGAAGAGGCGGCGAGGAGGCCTTCCTCTGTGGTGTCGGTCGATAGCCGACACGCCCACCCGGGGGGTGGCTCTCCTTCCAGGATGGAAGGGGCGGCCGGCGGACACACTCCGGTGGGGCCATGTCACGCTCCTGCCAAGTTACCCCGTCCGGTTCTGATCCACTGGTGGCCGGCACCCTCCCGAGGTTCCGTGCAGGACCACGCTTTGCCCAAGCGGAACCCGGCGCCTGCCTCGCCTGCCGACGTTCAGCCGGCCTCGCGTTCGGCCGCCTGGAGCCGCCGCCCAACCGCCTGCCGGACCCGATCCTCGGCGACGCATACGCCGAGCAGGTGATGCGCCGCCTCGACCCCGGCTACGACAAGCGCAGATTCGGCACCAGCCAGATGGGCCTCGTCGCCGTGGTCCGTACCAAGGCCCACGACGACTGGGCCCGGAGCTTCCTCGCCGAGCACCCCGACGCGGTGGTCCTGCACCTGGGCTGTGGTCTCGACGCCCGGGCGTACCGGGTCGACCCGCCCGCCACCGTCGACTGGTACGACCTGGACTACCCCGCCGTCATCGAACTGCGGCAACAACTGCTGCCGCCGCGCGAGCACTACACCCTGATCGGCTCCAGCGTCACCGATCTGACCTGGCTGGAACGCGTCCCCCGCAGCCGGCCGGTGCTGATGATCGCCGAGGGCCTGGTGCCCTACCTGACCGAGACGGACGTCCGGCGGCTGCTCACCAGCGTCGTCGACGCCTTCCCGACCGGCCGGCTGCAGTTCGACACGGTGCCGGTCTGGGCGTGGCGCACCTCGAAATGGGACCCCACGCTGCGCAAATATGACGCCCAGTTCCACTGCGGCTTCAACACCCCGGCCGCACTCGCCGAGTGGCACCCCCGGCTCGAGTACGTCGACGAGGCGCCGATGTACGACTCACCGATACTGATGGCCAAGGCCCCCGCGAACGCACGCCGCATGTACCGCCTCCTGAACCTGCTGCCGGGCATGAAACGCTCCACCCGCATCGTTCGCTTCCGCTTCTGAGCGGGCGACTCACCAAGGCGCGCTGGCGGTCCGGCATTCGCGGGCGAGATGGTCTCGGCGCGCGGATCCTTCGGGCATGTGATCAGCGATCGGGGTCTAGTCCCAGGTCGGTGTCGATGTCGAAGGCGTTCCCGCCGGGGTGGGACAGGGGATGTCCGAGGTCGGATTCCAAGTCGAATCCGGCTTGTTCGGCGGCGAAGGCCAGTTCCGCCTCCTGCCTGCGGTGGACGGCGTCCTCGTGGTGGTGGTGAAGGCGCTCGGCGAGCTCGTGAAGAGGACCGTGATGCTGCTCCGGCATGGCATCGCTCATGATCCGCCATTGTCGGCGAGACCCGGGTCGGGCCACAACGAACGGCACATGAACGATGACGTTCATAGGGGTCATGCGCTCGTCAGCGAGGAGGCCCCGGACTGGGCGTTCTCCCTGTCCAAAGTGCCGCTGAAGTGCTGGATGGGAGCCAATGGATCTTTCGTCCTTTTAGGGTCGGGTTCATCGTGCCGTCGGGTCGAGTTCGTGTGGATGAACATCACGACGGTCAAAGTCTCCACGGGAGTTGAGGAGGGCGCCGAGCGCGCACGAACCCGTGTGCGGCCCGGGCGCCTTCTGACCCATGTGCCCCTGGAGGAATGATGATCGCCCGAGTCAATGTCGCTGCCGGTGTGGCGGCGTCGATCGCCGTCGGAGTCCTGGCGTTGAGCATGGTCGCCCCCGCCCAGGCATCTCAGCCTGCGCAGGCGCGCTCCGCCGCCGGTGTGGCGGCCGTCGCCGAGCCGCCGACCTTCACCGCCGCCCTTGCCAGGTCGTACGACACTTTCGATGCGAACCAGGCGGTCGGCGTCGACAAGAAGTACTTCTACGTGGTCGACAACCGTAAGATCACCAAACACGACAAGGCGACGGGCAAGCCTTTGCTGCAGTTCGTGTCCGACCCCGACGGTCCGATGATCCACATGGACAGCGCCGTGGTGGTCGGCGACAAGTTGTACGCGACGCACTCCAACTACGACCAGTCGCCGATGGAGAGCTCGATCGAGGTGTTCGACACCAAGACGATGCGGCACATCGACACGTACAGCTTCGGCATTTACCGCGGCTCGCTGACTTGGCTGGACCGCCACGACGGCGCATGGTGGGCGGGTTTCGCCAACTACGACGAGGTGCCCGACGGCGAGACCGAGCCGTACGGTGGCACCGACAACACCCAGATCGTCAAGATGAACGACGACTTCCAGGTCGTCGAGTCGTGGAACATCCCGAAGACGATCCTCGACCGCTTCAAGCCGATGAGCAACTCCGGCGGATCCTGGGGGCCCGACGGCCGGCTCTGGCTCACCGGTCACGACCTCGGTGAGGCCTACGTCATGAAGCTGCCGTCCGCCGGCGCCGAGCTCCAGTGGGTCGCCACCGTCACCCTGCCGAGCGTCGAGGGTCAGGGCATCGCGTGGGACCGTTCGGACCGCACGCCCGAGCTTTGGGCGATCAAGCGGTCCACCTCGCAGGCGCTGAGCTTCACCGTTCCGTTCCGCTCGATCGGCGACCCGGACACCCAGACCTGGCAGGTCTTCGGCCCGGGCCAGTTCCAGCAGTAATGCCTGCAAGGCCTTCGGGAGAGTCCAGGGGCCGCTCCATCACCGGCCAGAGGGGGAGGGCGCAGGGCGGAGAACCTGGGAGTTCGTGACGCTCGGCGGGTTTCCGTCCAGGGCGGGGCGCCGGCTGAAAGTCGTCGCTTCGCCGCTGGGAGTAGCCGGCCGTGCCCGCATGCGGGACCTGCTCTCTTCGCGGCGAGCGTCGGCCGCTCACTCTCGTAGCCGTGGTGAAGGGCCGTTTCTCACACTTCGGTGCGGTACGCAAGCTCATCGAGTCCACGTTCGTCACGCTCGACAGGCCGAGTCGGGCGCCCCGGCGCGGCTCAGGCTCGCGCAACAACGGAACGGCCCGGGGCGGTACCGGCGTTCCCCGAAGAGAGGTCAGTTCTTGCGTGTCCAGGCGGGCGTGATCCGCACCTCGCGGAATCGCCAGCCCGCCGGCGTCCGTACCGCGGTGCAGTACTGTCGCAGGCCGCCTGTGAAGTGGGGTGCTTGGCCGTCGCGGTAGTAGTACACGAGCGAGTTCGCCGAGGCGGCCGCCTGGTCGCCCTCGACGTTCACCAGCAGGTCGGTGGTTGTGTGCTGGGTGTGCTGCCCCTCGACCTCACCCTGTCGCATAAAGCCGACGACATTGTCGATGCCGCGGAGTTCGCCACCGCGCGGCGAGTGCACCGCCACATCGTCGGCGAAGACGGTGCCCGCATCCTCCCACCGCTTCTCATCGAGCAGGCGCGCGAAGCGGGTGAACAGGTCGGCGATCTCCATACGGTCGATGATCAACGTATCCGTGGACATGACATCCCTTCCGTTGGCGGATCCAACATTGGCGTAACCAACTATATAGAACTTGATTGGGTAAGCCAACGATCAAGGGTGACTGCCGTGGAAGAGACCCTGCACGCCGGTCGCTGACACGGCGATCTCCTCTGCCTTGTTCGGCCTGTGGCACATCCTCCCGGCCATCGACAGGGCCCGAGCCGACCAGGCTCTCGGCACCCTGACGGGCGGGCGGCCCATCTGGACACCGCGGGGCGTGGCGGGCGGTGTCGTGTCACAGCGGCGGCCAGGGTGCTGTTCCGCGAGCTGCGCCGCCACCGTGGCCTGCTGACGCCCGTGATGCTGCATCAGTCCACCAACTCGCTCGGCTATCTCTTCGCCCGGATCGCGGCCAATCTCAAGCCCGTACCCGTCGCGTCCGCCAAAGCCGGCTCTGAACGTCCATCCGGCATGGGGCTCACCGGAGGTCGATGACGGCGCGGTAGCGGGCGCGGCCGTGACGAACGTGATCGACGGCCTGGTCGATCTGATCGAGGGGGAAGACTTCGACCTGGGCGTGAATGCCGTGCCGGGCCGCGAAATCCAGGAGTTCCGGGTGACGGCGGGTGGCCCGACCACAGCCGAGACAGGGACTTCTCCGCGGGCAGGATGCTGAGCCGGCTGATGGTGAACGGGCTGGTGGGCACGCCGACCACGCACAGCTTTCCGCGCGGGCGCAGTGCGGCGAAATAGTCGTCCCAGGGTAGGTCGGCACCGACGGTGTCGAGGATGAAGTCGAACCGCCCATGCGCTTGCGGCACTTCGCGGGATCCACGATCTCGAATGACTACGACAGGATGGCCGAGGGACACGCGGCCGAGAACGAAACCAGCCTCCTCAACGCGTACTACGAGCGGCCCGCGATGCTGGAGCTTGCCGGGAATGTGGCCGGAAGACGCATCCTCCACGCTGGCTGCGGCTCAGGTGCCCTGTTCTCCGAGCTGCGCGATCGGGGCGCCATCGTAACCGGCGTCGACGCGAGCGCCGGGATACTGGAGCAGGCCCGGCAGCGGCTGGGCGCCGATGCCGATCTGCAGGTCGCCGACCTGGCCAGCCCACTGCCCTTCCCCGACGAGGCGTTCGATGACGTCATCGCGTCCCTGGTGCTGCACTACCTGGAAGACTGGGGACCGACGCTGGCCGAGCTGCGACGCGTGCTGAAGCCTGGTGGCAGACTCCTCGTCTCGGTCGACCATCCTTTCAGCGTCGCTCTCTTTCAGCACATGGCCGGGGAGAAGCCCAAGTACTTCGAGACCCGTAGCCGGACCGACGAATGGACCATGGGCGGGCAGGCCGTCCAGATGAGATTCTGGGACCGGCCGCTGCACGCGATGACCGAAGCCTCCACCGCAGCGGGCTTTCGCATCAGCATCCTCAGCGAACCGCCGTTTGCGCCGGAAGCCCGCGAGCTGTTCCCGGAGGAGCTCCGCGATATCGAGCCCACTCGCACGAGGTTCCTGTGCTTCTTGTTCTTCGTTCTCGAAGCCCGCCAGGCGCCCCGTGACGATCAATCATTCATGGCTTGGCGCTTGTAGAAACGGACCTCAAGACCGGAACAGCCGTTTCGGAGCTGCTCTGCTCCGGAGACGTGGTCACCGGTGTGGCGACTCCCGGACGGGACCACCATCCCAGAGCAAGAGGGGATCGGGATCGCTGTCCTCGACGAACATCTACGCCGTCACCTCGACTCCCTGACGTTCACGGAAGCCAGGACCATTTCTGGGCGAAACCTCGTCGCCTCACCACGATCCCGCTGGTCACTTACCTCTCGGCAGGGTTCGGGTGGTCAGGCCCGGCCGGTTATGGGCGGCCGGGCTCTGATCGGGAGTGACTTCGCGGGTCACGGGCGACGGATGCGGTAGCGCAGATGCGTGACGTGCTGCGTGAGTTCCTCGACCTGCGGCGTGGTCAACCGGCGGACCGGGTCGAGTTCGATGTGCTCGGCCGGCAGGTCGTCGAACAGCCGGCGTCCCTGCCCGAGCAGGACCGGTACGACGTGTAGTTCCAGCTCGTCGAGCTGCCCTGCCCGCAGCAGCGCCTGCGCCGCCCCGGCACCGTGCACCATCACGTCGCCGTCCCCGGCCGCCGCGCGGGCCTGTGCGGCGCACTCGCGGACGTCGGTGACGTAGCGGACGCTGCCAGGCGGCGGGTCGTCCGGGACGTCGTGGGTCAGGACGAAGACGGGGACGCCGTCGTGATGGTCGCCCTGCCAGCGGTCGGCGTGCTCGTAGGTGCGGCGGCCGGCGATGACGGCGCGGGTGGCCAGCACCTCGGTGTACACCTGTCCGCTGGGTCCCGGGGCGTTGCGCCGGTCGAGCCAGTTGAAGCCGGAACCCGCCGATTCCCATCGGGGTGTCCGGGCTGTCCTGAGGCCCGGTGACGTAACCGTCCAGGGACATGGTCATGTACAGCCGGATGAGCGCCATCGCCTCAACCCTCCGTTCTCACGCGGTAGCGCAGGTGCGTCACGCCCGGCCCGTCCGCGGCACGGAGCAGTTCGAGCTCGATGTGGTCGGGCGGCATGTCCTCGAAGAGCGGTTCACCCTGTCCGATCAGCACCGGGACCAGATGAATCTGCAGCTCGTCGAGGACGCCGGCGGCAAGTGCCAGCTGAGCGGTGCGGGCTCCGTGGACCAGTACGTCCTTGTCGCCGGCCACGTCCTTGGCCATGTTCATCGCGGCCGTTACGTCGCTCACATAGGTGACCCCGGGCCATTGCAGTTCGGGATCGGGGTGACGGCGGCTCAGGACGAAGATCGGCACGCCACCGTGGTGGTCGCCGCCCCAGCCGTCGGCGAGCTCGAACGTCCGTCGGCCGACGACGACCGCCCCGGTGGCCATGACCTCGTCCATGACCTCACGGTTCACGCCCGCCAGGTGATCGAGGTCTCTCCTGTGAGCGGCGTCGGCATCCGGCAGAAACCACTCATGCAGCCGATGCCCTTCGTCACCGAGCCCGTTGCCCGGCGCCGCGTTCGGCCCGGCGATGAACCCGTCCACCGACATCGACATGTGCAGCACGGTCTTGCTCACGTTTCCGGTCCTTTCAGTACGTCCGACGTGGGTGCGACGAAAGTCATCGCGGGTCCGATTCGGTGGTCGTGAATTCGATCTCGATGGCGATCTCGACGGGGTCGGCGACCACGACGTTGCCGGCGCCGAAGCCGAGCTGGATGTCGATGCCGAACGCGGCGCGGCTGATGGTGGTGGTCGCCGAGAACCCGGTCCGCTTCGCGCCGGAGGGGTCGTCGACCACGCCGAGGAACTCGGCCTCCATCTCGACGGTCCTGGTGACACCGTGCAGGGTCAACTCGCCCACCAGGATGAAGGTCTCGCCGTCGAAGCCGCGGATCTCGGTCGAGGTGAATTCGATCTGCGGGTACTTTGCCACGTCCAGGAAATCGGACGACCGAAGGTGCTGGTCGCGCTGTTCGTTGCCGGTGTGCACGGAGGCGGGGTCGATGAGGGCGGTCACCCGGCCGCCGCCCTCGCCGACGCTCAGCGCCGCCGAGGCGAGCTCGAACGTCCCCCTGACCTTGCCGACGCCCATGTGGCGGACCTTGAACGAGATGTCGGAATGAACGGGATCGCCGACCCAGGCGACGGCGGCCAGGGGGCTATCGACGGTGATCACGCGTAGGGCTCCCTTTGTGCGGCCCGGCCTGCCCGGGCGATTACTGATATGCGCCCAGCATGCGAGATCGTCCAGCCGGGTTGAATCCCAGATTTCTGGGATGATGCCGCCGATCGTCATAAGATTCCGATCGTGGCCAACGCGATGGCGGCGCATGCGCGCGTCCGCGAGGAAATCGTCAGGCTGGCTCACCGAGGGTTGCCCGTGCCGGAGTTCTCGCGGATGAGTTGCGGGTGGTGCTCGCCGGCAGCACGGGGACATGGGGCAGCTGACCGTGTTCCGGGAGGCGAAGCGCCCGTACTTCTCCTTGGCCGAGGTGGAGTTCGTGTCGTCGATCGCCCCGCTGATCACCGATGGGCTACGGCGCGGCCTGTTGCTCGGTGGCGCACAAGCCGGTGACGACGACGTCGATCTGCTGGTCCTCGACGCCGATGACGGCGTGCGCATGTCCAACAAGGCAGCGGATCGTTGGCTTGACGAGCTGGGCATCGGTGACAGAGCGGGCGCCCGGCTGCCGCTGGTGGTCTCCGCTGTCGCCCGCCAGGCCCGTTCCCTCTGTGGCCCGGCAACGAGTGCGGCACCTGCGCCGACCGATCTCCGGCCGGCCAGGGCCCGAGCGCGCACCCGGGCCGGTCAGTGGCTGATCCTCCGAGGCTCGCTGCTGATCGACGGTCCGGAACCGCAGGTCGCGGTGCTTGCATGGATGCACCGGAACGAGCCACTGGTTCCGGGACACTCATCACCAAGCAGGAGGCCGGCAATGAACGGCGACATGCCCCTCGACGACGAGCGGCAGACCGCACTGTGACTCCGGACGCAGCCATCGCCCGCGCCCTCGCCATCGGGCCGGACTCCTCCGCGGCCGAGCGCACGATCGACACCGCGGAGGCGATTCGTGTCTTCGGGGGCAGGGTTACGAGGGGGCTTCTCTGAGTGACCCCACTGCGGCCATGGGTATCAACAAGCCGAGCCTGTACATCGTGTTCGGCAGCAAGAAAGAGCCTGTTCAAGCGTGCCGTTGCCCGTTACAGGGGCACTTCAGCGTACGCGGCGGGCACCTTGGAGGAGCCGACCGCGTATGCCGTGATCGAGAGCCGAGAAAGCGCAGGTCAAGTCAGGTGTGGAATGGGAGGGCGCCCGGGGCTCCAGCCCGGAGTCTACGGATTAGAAGTCCAGAGCATCTCGCTCAGGCGCTTTTCTGTTGAGTAATCCCCGGTCACACCCAAGCTGTTTTGGTGCTGGCGGAGCAACTTGGCAGTGCGGGAAGCCTCGTCTCGCCTTCCCAGGGACAGTTGCAGACGAATGATCCGGAAGTAGGTCTCCTCGGTATCGGGATCAAGCTTGCGGGCTCGCTCCAGCGTGGCCAGTGCTCATTCGGCGTCCTCCTCTTCGAGAAGGTCCGACAATTGGGCCAGGACGTCGGCTTGGGAGCGCGTGAGCGGGTAACGCTGATCCTCAACCACTCCGCGGTAAGCCCTTGGGCGAGTTCGCCCGTGCAGAGCTCGGACTCCCGCGCTCAATCCGTGGAGGCCATGGTTTGTCCAGTCTTGGTTTGTCGCGTTGTCCTAACTCCTGACTCCGAGCCGGTATTCACAGGAACGAGTTGGCTCGCGCCCGGCGCGGCAGTTGTGACCAGCGGATATCGCTTGACGCGTGCCATGAGGCCGGGCGTCGATACCGCCGCCCGGCCTCCCGATGGCCCGCCTGGGGCGTCGTGCGGGGAGCAGGCGCCGGGTGACGGAGAACCGTCCCCGGCACGCGGAGGCGCTGTAGGGAGGGCCGCGGGTGGCTCAGGGGTTTACCGTCGGGGGAAGGTGCAGGACCTGGTTCAGCCCGCCGTCGACTGTGATGGCTGCGCCGTTGACGTAGCCGGCTTCGGGGCTTGCCAGAAAGGCTACGACGGCGGCGATCTCCTCGGGTGTGCCCATGCGGCGCATGGGGATGTGCGCCGAGTACGCCTCGAGGGCGCCCGGGAGGTCGGCCAGTGGACCGGTCATGCCGGTCGGGTAGATCACACCGGGGTGCACCGTGTTCGAGCGGATACCATCCGCGCCGTGTTCGATCGCGATGCTGGCGCTCAGGCTTTCCGCGGCGCTCTTGGCGGCACCGTAAGCGGGCTGGCCATAGTTGTTGCGCAGCGCGTTGGACGAGCCGATGTTCACGATGTTGCCCTTGCTCCTCTTCAGGTGCGGGATGGCGGCCTTGGCCGCGTAGAAGACCGCGCTCGCGTTGACGGCGATCATGTCCTGCCAGGTCTGCGCGTCCAGCCCGGCGAACAGGCCGACGTCGCTGGCGCCCGCGCAGTTCACGAGGACGTCCAGGCGGTCGAACGCTTCGACCGTCCCGTCGACCAGCTCGATGACAGCCGCCTCATCGCGGACGTCGACTATTCGCTGGACGATCGTGCTGCCCTCAGGCGCCTGCTTGACGGTTCGGCTCAACTTCTCCGCGTCGCGCCCGGCGATGACGACCGTGGCGCCTTCCTCGGCGAATCGTAGAGCGATCGCGGCCCCCATGCCGGACCCACCCCCGGTCACCAGCACGACGCGGCCAGAAAACCGATTGAATCCCATATTTACATCTCCTTTGAGCGCTTCACATATAAGACGTTTGTCAAACGTTGAGCCGGCCACGGGCGTTCAAATTCATCGAACCAACGGAACCGGCTACAGAGTTTCGGGCTGCGGTCACTTCTTCGACCGCGGTCTGCGGCGCCGGTGAGGCCCGCGCGAGCCGGACGGCAAAATCGGCGATGACCTGCGTGGACCGCCCCGGCGAAGTTGGCGGCTAGACCGCTTTGCTCTCGGCCGCCGGGCCGGTGCCGGCAGTCGATCGGTGGAACATCTCCTCATACTCAGCCGGAGGAACGTTTCCACAATGTAGCCGCTCGGAATTATGCCAGGAAGCCCATTCCATTGTGGCTATCGCCACATCCATGACGCCTTTCCGGCCGCCGTGGAAATCGATGAGCTCCTTCTTGCGGCGACTGTTCAAAGACTCGGCAGGGTCCTGGACGAACGCTGCGTACACCCAGCCCGCCGCGGTCGCGACGTAGGCGATGTCCGCGACCCACGCGACGGCGCGTCCACGACGAAGTCACGTTCCAGCACGACACAGACAGGCTCCACACCGAACCGGTCGCGATGAGCGTCAACGAACTCGACTGGCGCGGCAGTTTCGGATCGAACTCCCGGGCGAAGAACTCCAGCTAACCCGGGGCGATCCAGGCCGTCACGGCATCGGCGAATTCGGCTGGTTGTTCCAGGTGGCCGAAGTGTCCGCTGTGTTCGAGTTCGACCAGCTTCGAGCCAGGGATCGAGGTGTGCAGTGTTTTCGCCCAGCGCGGTCCGCAGATGAAGTCGTGGGTGCCGGTGACGATGAGGGTCGGGGCGGTGATCTCGCCCAGCCGTGGGCGCAGGTCGAACGGTTCGGAAGTCTGTGGCACCAGCCAGGCCCGGAGACCGTTGAGCAGATCGGCGAATTCGGAGCGGCGGCGCGGGAAGTCGGCGAAGTACGCCGGAATCGCCTCGCGCAGTGCGGAAGTCAACGTCTCGTCGTCGGTCGCGGACGTCAGGCGCTGGAAGGCAGCCGGGATCTCCGGGTCGACGGAGGCGTACGCGGCGACACCCGCCATGGCCGCTTCCCAGAAGTCCGGTCCGGTCACCGCCGACGTGTCGTACAGGATCAGACCGGCCACCCGGTCCGGATGGTCGAGGGCGTAGCGCTGGACGATGAAGCCGCCGTGTGAGTGGCCGAGAAGGTGGACCCGGGGTACGGCAAGGTGCTCGACCACGGCGTCGAGGAATGTGACGTAGGCGTCGAGGCTGTACGAGGGCAGGCGTCCCGAGTCACCGGTGCCGACCGGTTCCAGATAGACCATGGTGCAGCGCTGCTCCAGCAGCGGCATCCGCAGGTAGGACCAGCCGGTGCCGGGCCCACCGGAATGTGCCACGCAGACCGGCCCCCGGCCCGCCACGTGGTAGACCTGCCGGACACCGTCGACGGTGATTTCGCGGGTGTCCAGCGTGACATCGGTATTCAAAAAGTCCTCCGATCAGGATGTGACGGTCGATCTCGTCCAAGTGGTCCCGGGCCATGAACGCATGGTGATCGGTGAACTCGCCGTTTAGCGCCTGCTTCGGAGGCGCTGCGGCCTTCTGGCATCGGGCTCATGCCGTCAGAGTAGCACGGGACGAGACAGAACGTTCGGTCTTGACAAGCTCGCCAGGTGCGGCCAGGATGTGACAGAACGTTCTCCTTCCATGTCGTGGAGACATGACCGCACCGTGTCGCAGGAACGTTGCACCCGCTTCGTCGAAGCACAGTTGACCCGAAAGGCCACATCATGCGAATTCGCATCCCCGGTCGCGTTGCGCTCGCCGCCGGCGCCCTCGCTCTGCTCGGTGCCACCACCGCGCCGGGTGTGGCGATGGCCGCCAGTGAAGGATCTTCTTCCGCTGCTGCTTCCCCGAAGCCGAACATCGTCCTCGTCCATGGAGCGTGGGCGGATTCCTCCAGTTGGTCATCGGTGATGGAGCGACTGCGCAAGGACGGCTATCCGGTGCGCGCCATCGCCAATCCCCTGCAGGGGCTCACCAGCGACACG
>NZ_POUD01000254.1 GCF_003236395.1 Nonomuraea aridisoli
GCGGTGCTGTCGGTCGTCGGGACTTGGTGGGGGTACGGCCGAGCCGGGTGGTCCGGAATCGCGTGGAATCGCTGGGTGAGCATCGGAATCCGGTGTGGTGAGCTGATTAACGGCGGGGCTGCCGGGATACAAGTGAATGAGAACCTCAGCGCATGGCCCGGGGGGAGATCAAGGTGCGCTACACCCAGGCAGTGCCGGCGAGAGCAGCCTCGGCCGTATACGTGACACTCGCCGCTCAGGTGCTTTCCCTCGGCGCCCTCGTGATCTTCGAGCAGTCCCGCGGCCGTGAGCTCGCCGCCCGGCTCGCCGCGTTCGGCGGACGCCCCCAGGGGGCCGACGCCGAGGCGGTGGTCGGTGCGGTGACCGCGTTCGCGGTGCTGATGATGCTGGTGGCCGGCGCCTCGATCGCCGCCGGGGTGGCGTACGTGACGTGGCTGGTGCGGGCGCGGCAGGCCAACGACCGCTCGGCCGCGACGGGCCCGGTCGCCGTGGCGTGGCTGGTGCCCGGCGTCAACTTGTTCGCTCCCGCGGTGCTGGTCGACGCGGTGTGGCGGGGCACCCGGCCCCCGGCGGGAGGCCGCGGGCGGTGGCTGGCGCTGCTGCTGGGGTGGTGGCTGAGCTGGCTCGCCACGCTGGCGCTGATCACGATCCGGTTGCCGCTGGGCACGTCGGAGGGCGATCTGACCGGGGTGGGGGCGCCGGAGCTGGCCTGCGCGGCGCTGGCGGCGCTGCTGTGCGCGGGCACCGTACGCGAGCTGACCCGCCTGCAGCGGGCCGCCCGCTCGGGCCGCCCGGCCGAGCCCGCCGGAGCCCGCACCTTCGCCCCGCATCCGCACCCACACCAGAGCTCCACCCCGATCGGCCAGCCGGGCGCCCTCCAGGAGGGCTAGAGACCCACCAGCGCAGCCCCGGAACGGCCACACGTGAGGGAGCGCCAGGTCCCCCGGAACCGCCGCACGCAAGGAGCGCCAGGTGGTCCTGGGCGGGGGCCGGACGTGTCAGGCGGCTGTGGGGCCGGAGCTGCCTGGGCTGGCGTGCCACAGGCGGCCGGGCGGGGTGGTGACAGCGGGGCCGAGGTCGGCGTAGGGCGACAGGCGGAAGCCGTTGGCGTATTCGATCGCGCGTCCGCCGACCGCCTCCGACTCCTCCGGCGTCCGGGCGACGAGCGCGCGGACCTCCTCGATGCCCCGCGAGCGCCGCAGCGCGGCGAGGTCGGCCAGGTTCCAGCAGTCGACGGCCCGCAACGACACCGCGCGCGTGCCCGTGCGCCGGACCACCCCCTTGGCCAGCAGCAGCCACGAGCCGAACACGGTCGAGGCGCACCGGCCCTGCACCGACTCGAAGAACGTCAGGTCGATCGGCCCGGTCGAGTCGTCGAGCGTGGTGAAGATGACCCGCTGGCCCGAGCGCACGGCGGGCGTCTGGGTCGCCACCTTGACCCCCGCGACCAGGATCTCCTGCCCGTTGCGCCGGCGGAGAAGATCTTTGGAACGTACCACGCCGAGCTCGTCGAGCAGCTCGTCGTAGAAGCTGATGACGTGCCGGCTGACGTCGATGCCGAGGATCTCCAGCTCGGCCTCGACCATCTCCGTCTCGGTCATCTCGGGCAGCTCCCCCGGCGGCAGGTGCTCGCTGAAGCCGAGCGGAAGCTGCACGGCCGCGGTGCCGGGCGGCGGGCCCGCCGCGCGGGGGCCGTGATGCCGGGACCTGCGCGGGCCCGTCCGCACGCCCGCCGCCGAGGCCCGGTCGAGCTCGCCCACCCGGGCGACCAGGTCGCGGCGGGTCAGCTCGCCCGGCCGCCAGCGCGGCCCGCCCGGGTGCAGGTCGTGCAGCGCGTCGAGGCCGCCGACCTGGACGATGCGCTCGAGCGTCGGCCGCGAGGGCCGGGCGCGGTCCCAGAAGTCGGCCATCGAGGTGTACGGCTGACCGGCGACCATACGATCGACCTCCGCCTCGCTCACGCCCTTGATCGCCGAGAACGGCACCCGCAGCGCGTACCCCTTGCCGATCTCGCTGATCCTGAAGTCGTCGGCCCGGCGGCGCGGGTCGGCGGCGGGGCCCAGCTCGGAGGGGCGCACGCGGACGCGGACACGCGGGCCGAGGCGTTCGACCTGCCAGTGCCGGCCCGACTTGTTGATGTCGAGGGGCAGGATCTTCACCCCGCACTGCCGGGCCTCGTCGATGATGACGCGCGGCGGGTACATGCCGGGCTCGTGGGTGAGCACCCCGGCGAAGAACGCCGCCGCGTGGTGCCGTTTCAGCCACGCCGACTGGTAGGTGGGCAGCGCGAACGCCGCCGCGTGGGCCTTGCAGAACCCGAACGCCCCGAACGCGTCCAGCACCTTCCAGGCCCGCTCGACGGCCGCGTCGTCGAACCCGTTGGCCCGCGCCAGCGGGACGAACGTCCGGCGCACCCGGTCGCGCCCCTCCGGCGTGTCGAGCGTGCGCCGCAACTTCTCGGCGAACGACAGGTCGCGCCCGGTCATCACCGAGATGATCTTCAGCACCTGCTCGTGGAAGACCACGACGCCGTGGGTCTCCTTCAGCGCCTCGCGCAGCCGCTCGTGCGGGTAGTACGGCTTGCGCCAGCCGTGCCGGGCCTCCAGGTAGGGGGTGACCATGTCGGAGTTGACCGGTCCGGGCCGGAACAGCGAGATGTCCACGATCAGGTCGTGGATCTTGCGCGGCTCCAGCTTGGCCACCAGCTCGCGCTGGCCCGGCGACTCGATCTGGAAGCAGCCGAGGGTGCGGGAGGCGCAGATCATGTCGTAGGTGTCCTGGTCGTCGTGGGGGACGTACTGGACCTCGGGCCGGGCGTCGGAGCCGTCGCCGCTCTGGCGGTCGAGCTCGACCACGACGCCGTCCACGCGCTCGATCTCGCTCAGCGCGTACGCCATCGCCGACTGCATCCGCACGCCGAGCACGTCGAGCTTGAGCAGCCCGGCCTCCTCCACGTCGTCCTTGTCGAACTGCGACATCGGGAACTCCAGCAGGCTGCGCTCGACCGGCGTGCGGTCGCGCAGCCCGGCGTTGCCGACCAGCACGCCGCACGGGTGCAGCGCGATGTGCCGGGGCAGCCCGTCGAGCCGTTCCGCCAGCCGGAACACCCGGTCGAGCCCGGCCTCGCCGAGCCGGCTCTCGCGCAGCTCGGGCAGGTCGTGCAGGGACGCGGTGATCTGCCTGGCCCGGATGTGGGGGAACGCCTTGGCGATCGCGTCGATCTCGTGGGGCGGCAGGCCCATCGCCCCGGCGACGTCGCGGATGGCGCTGCGCGCCCGGTAGGTCTCCATCATGGACACGCAGGCCACCTGGCTCTCGCCGTAGCGGTCGAAGATGGCCCGGTAGCAGTCGAGGCGGCGGGCCGACTCGACGTCGACGTCGATGTCGGGCAGCCCGACGCGGCCCTCCGACAGGAAGCGCTCCATGAGCAGGCCGTGGTCGAGCGGGTTGACCTCGCCGATGCCGATCAGGTAGTTGACCAGGCTGCCGGCGCCCGAGCCGCGGACGGCGCAGCGGATGCCCATGCCGCGGATCATGTCGGTGATGCCGGCCACGGCGATGAAATAGCCCGACAGGCGCTTGCGCTCGATGATCGCCATCTCGTCGGCCAGCCGCCGCCGGGCCTCGGCCGAGCGGCCGAGGCCGCGCCTGGCCAGGCCGTCCTCGACCCGGCCGCGCAACATCGGCACCGGGTCGCCGCCGACCTCCGGCAGGTGCAGGGCGGGCGGGCTGTTGCGCAGCGCGAGCAGGTCGAGCGGGTTCATCGCGCACGCCTCGGCCAGCCGCCGGGTGGTGGCCAGCAGCCGCGCCACCCGCTCCCCGTCGCCGGCGCACACCTTGGCGGCCACCTGCGCCATCTCCTTGCCGCCCTTGAGGTAGGCGTGGGAGGTGGTGCGGTCGAGGTGGCGCGGGTGCAGCGGCACGAGCTGGCGGGCCGCGTCGAGCACGTCGCCCACCTGGTGGTCGGCTGGGTCGAGGTAGCGCACCGCGTTGGTCAGCACGGCCGGCACGCCCATCGACTCGGCCAGGCCCAGCATGCGTACGGCCGTGGTGGCGTCGCGGAAGCCGTACTGGTCGACCAGCTCGACGACCACGCCGGGCACCGCGGCGCGCCACAGCCCGAGCAGTGTCCTGGCGTGTTCGTCGCGCCGCTCGGCGACCGCGCGGCCCACGTCGGAGCGCGGCCCGAGCAGCACCACGAGGCCGTCGTCGGCGCCGAACCCGCGCGGGTCGGCCGCCCCGGCCCACTCGCCGACCAGCTCGCGGGTCACCTGGGGCGCGCCGCGCTCGCCCGCGTGGTGCGCGGCCGTGACCAGGCGGGCGAGGCGGGACCAGCCCCTGCCGCGGGCCAGGACCGTGACGCGGTCCTCCTGCTTGGGGGCGGTGCGCGGGCGGGGCGGGCGCATCCCCGGGACCGGCGTGAACGCCGAGGCGGGCACGGCGAGCGCCAGGTCGACGCCGAGCACCGGGGCGATGCCGGCCTCGGCGCACGCGTGGGCGTGCTTGACCGCGCCGTAGAGCCCGTCGCGGTCGGTCAGTGCCAGGATGTCCATGCCGTGCTCCAGCGCCCGGCCCACCAGCGCCTCCGGGAACGCGGTGCCGTAACGCATGGAGTACGCGGAGCTCACGTGCAGGTGCGGGAACGGGGCGGCCATCAGTCCCACGCCCTCATCAGCAGCCAGCCGTTGCCGGCGGTGTCGTAACGCAGCTCGTAGGAGCCGACCTCGCGGCCGGGGCTGGCCTCCACGCGCCAGAAGCGGCGCTCGCCGGGGTCGCCCTCGCCGGTCTTCCACCACTCGCGCGCGACGACCCAGCTGTCGAGGACACGGCGGACCAGATAGAGCCGGTCACGCCAGACGAACTGGGCCGGCTCCCCGTCTCTGGTCCACACCTCGATCGGATCGCCATAGAGTCTGCTCAAGACGCTTCTCCCCGCGGCATCGGTCCTTATGCTGAACCACCCGGGGGAAGGCGGGTGCTATATCTCGAACATATGTTCTCAGCGCTCGAAACGCAAGTCGCCCGCCTGCCGCGCGAGGGGGTTGGCGCCGATCGAGTTGCGGATGCTGAAGGCCACGCTGCCCGCCCGGTAACGGTCGTCCGAGGTCTCGACGGGGCGGCCCTCGTGGGTGGTGGTGGTCCTGCGCTGGCGCAGCAGCGGGCTGCCGCGGCGCACGCCCAGCAGCCGGGCGTCCACGGCCCCGGCGGCCACCGCGTCGATGAGGTGCTCGCCGTAGGCGAACACCAGGCCGGCGGAGGCGTACAGCGCCTCGGTGACGGACTCGCAGTCGGCGGGGAGCTTCTCGACGGCGCCGGCCACCCACTCGGCGTAGACGGTGCGCTCCAGCAGGACGGGCTCGCCCTCCAGCGAGCGCAGGCGCAGCACCTCCAGCACCTCCTCGCACCCGAGCCGGGCGGCCTCCGCGCCGCTCGCCGGGCGGCGGCGCTGCTCGATCACCTGGCCGCCGAAGCGGTAGCCGTTCGCGCGGGCCCACTGGGCGAAGCTGTGCAGCTCGGCGAAGCTCTGGCTGCGCACTCTGCCGAGGACGATCCGCCGCGCCCCCTGCCGGGAGCCGACCAGGCCCTCGGCGGCCAGCACGGCCACCGCCTGGCGTACGGTGCCGCGGGCCGCGCCGTGGCGCTCGGCGAGCTCCGACTCGCTCGGGAGCTGGGATCCGACCGGATGCACGCCGGCGAGGATCTCCTTGCGCAGCTCATCGGCGATCCGTTCGTAGCGCGCCACCATTCCGCCCCTGTCCATTCACTGAAGAGCCACATTTATACGACTTACTAGGGCTCGCTTGTTTGTACAAGTTCCCCTAGATTCTTGCCACACCCCCCGGAAAATGGAGGCGTCGTGTTCACACCTCGCGCCCGCGCGGCCGGCGTTGCCGCCGCCCTCGCCCTCGTCACCGCGGCGTGCGGTGCCGCCCCGAGCACCCAGACCAGCCAGGCCTCGCAAGGAGGGGTGAACGCGGCCACGGCCACGTCCGCCGCCGACTTCGGCGGCTTCGACAAGCTGGTCGAGGCGGCCAAGAAGGAAGGCACGCTGCACGTCATCGCCCTGCCGCCCGACTGGGCCAACTACGGCGAGATCATCGAGAAGTTCCAGTCCACGTACGGCATCAAGATCGAGAGCGAGACGCCCGACGCGTCCAGCGCCGACGAGATCAACGCCGTCAAGACCCGCAAGGGCCAGGACCGCGCCCCCGACGTGCTCGACCTCGGCCAGTCGTTCGCGCTCAGCGGCGCCGCCGAGGGCCTGTTCGCGCCCTACAAGGTGCAGGCGTGGGACAAGATCCCCGAGGGCCAGAAGGAGGCGAACGGCCTCTGGGTCAACGACTACGGCGGCTACGTCTCCATCGGCTGCGACGCCAAGAAGATCGCCACCTGCCCGACCAGCTTCGCCGACCTGCTCAAGCCCGAGTACAAGGGCAAGGTCGCGCTGAACGGCAACCCGACCAAGGCCGGCTCGGCCTTCGCCGGCGTGTTCGCCGCGGCCCTGGCCAACGGCGGCTCCTTCGACGACATCCAGCCCGGCATCGACTTCTTCAAGAAGCTGAAGGACGCCGGCAACTTCAACCCGGTCGAGACCACGCCCGCGACCATCGAGAAGGGCGAGACCCAGATCAGCATCGACTGGGACTACAACAACGCCGCCTACGCGCCCCAGATGACCGCCAAGGGCATCGACTGGCAGGTCAACATCCCGAGCGACGGCAAGTACTTCGAGATGTACGCCCAGGCCATCAACAAGGACGCCCCCCACCCGGCCGCCGCCCGCCTGTGGCAGGAGTTCCTCTACAGCCCCGAGGGCCAGAACCTCTACCTCAAGGGCTTCGCCCGCCCCGTCATGCTGCCCGCGATGACCGAGGACGGCACCGTGGACCAGGCGCTGGCCGACGCGCTCCCGCCGGTCGACGGCACGCCGCAGTTCCCGACCACCGACCAGGTCAACGCGGCCAAGGCCAAGGTCGCCGGCGGCTGGGACGCCGCGATCTCCGGATGAACCGGTCCCGTTCGAGGGGCTGGCTCGGCGCGCTGCCGCTGCTGGCGTTCTTCGCGCTCGTGTTCGGCGTGCCCGCCGTCGCGCTCGTCGCGGGGGCGTTCACCGTGCAGGGGCGGCCGAGCCTGGCCAACGTGTCGCAGAGCCTGCAGGGCGGCCACCTCACCGCGTTGATCGGCAGCGTGCGGCTGTCGGCCGTGGTGGCGCTGCTCGGCGCCGTCCTGGGCACGTTCCTCGCGTACGCCATCGTGACCTCCCGCTTCGCGCTGCTGCGGGAGGCCGTGCTGACCGCCTCGGGGGTGCTGGCCAACTTCGGCGGGGTGCCGCTGGCGTTCTTCTGGATCGCCACGCTCGGCAACTCCGGCGTGGTCAGCGGCCTGATCGGGCTGCCCACCGGCTCCCTGTACACCTTCTGGGGGCTGGTCATCGTCTACCTGTACTTCTCGGTCCCGATGATGGTGCTGGCCATGGCGCCGGCGCTCGACGGGCTGCGGCCGCAGTGGCGGGAGGCGGCGGCCAACAACGGCGCCACGGCCTGGCACTACTGGCGCTTCGTCGCGCTGCCGGTGCTCGCCCCCGCGATGCTCGGCGGCGTGGTGCTGCTGTTCGGCGGGGCCTTCTCCGCCTACGCCACCGCGAACGCCATGGTCGGCACCGTCGTCCCGCTGGTCACCCTGAAGATCGCCAGCGCGCTGACCGGCGACGTGCTGATCGGCTACGAGAACATCGCGCTCGCGCTCAGCCTCGACATGGTCGTGGTGGCCGGGATCGTGATGGCGATCTACCTGCCGCTGCAGAGGAGGACCTCCCGATGGCTGCACTGACCGGCCTGGAGCGCGTGCCGGCGCGCGCGCCGAGCCCGGCGGCCCGGCGCCGGCCGTGGCGCCTGGTGGTGTTCGCGCTGGCCGCGGTGTACTTCCTGGTGCCGCTGGGCGCGTCGTTCTGGTACACGGTCTACACGCCGACCTCGGGGGTGTCGTTCTCGGCGTACGGGGAGCTGATCACGGCCGAGGGCTTCGTGCGGTCGCTGGCGCTCTCGCTCGGCCTGGCCGCCGCCACGATCGTGCTGGTCCTGCTGCTGACGCTGCCCGCGATGCTGGCCGTACGGCTCTTCGCCCCGCGGCTGCGGCCGGTGATGGAGGTGCTGTGCACGCTGCCGCTGGTGGTGCCGCCGATCACGTTCGTCGCCGGGCTGAGCACGTCGCTGCGCGTCGGCGTCGACGTGCTGGCGCCGACGCCGTTCTGGGGCACGCTGATCGCGATGCAGGACCCGGGGTTCCCCGTGGTGCTGGTGCTGGCGTACGTGGTGCTGGTGCTGCCGTTCGTGTACCGGTCGCTGGACGCCGGGCTGCGCACGATGGACGTGCGGACGCTGGTCGAGGCGGCCCGCAACCTCGGCGCGTCGTGGCCGTACGTGCTGTTCCGGGTGATCGTGCCCAACCTGCGCTCGGCCCTGGCCAGCGCGTCGTTCCTGACGCTCGCCCTGGTGCTGGGCGAGTACACCGTGGCCAGCCTGCTCGGCTACGAGCCGTTCGCGGTGTGGATCGTGACCGTCTCGGGCTCCAAGGGGCAGCTGTCGGTCGCGGTGTCGATCCTCAGCCTGCTGCTCATCTGGCTGCTGCTGCTCGCCGTGTCGAGCGTCTTCGGTAAAGAATTCGGCAGGGAGAAGAGGAAATGACCGCATCGGTGGAGTTCCGCGGGCTGCGGCGGGCGTTCGGCAGGACCGTCGCGCTCGACGGCCTGGACCTCGTCATCGAGCCCGGGGAGTTCGTCGCGCTGCTCGGCCCGTCGGGCTGCGGCAAGACCACGGCGCTGCGCTGCGTGGCCGGCTTCGAGCGACCCGACTCGGGGGCCGTGCTGGTCGACGGCAAGGACGTCACGAACGTCCCGGCCAACAAGCGGGACGCGGGCATGGTCTTCCAGTCCTACTCCCTCTTCCCCAACCTGAACGCCCGAGACAACGTCGCCTTCGGCCTGCGGGTGCGCAAGGTGCCCGCCGACGCGCGGCGCAAGAAGGCCGACGAGCTGCTCGAACTCGTCGGCCTGCCCACCCACGCCGACCGTTACCCGCACCAGCTGTCCGGGGGTCAGCAGCAGCGCGTCGCCCTGGCCCGCGCGCTCGCCCTGGAGCCGAGCGTGCTGCTGCTGGACGAGCCGCTGTCGGCGCTGGACGCGAAGGTGCGGGTGTCGCTGCGCGAGGAGATCCGCCGCCTCCAGCTCGACCTCGGCATCACCACCATCTTCGTCACCCACGACCAGGAGGAGGCCCTGTCGGTGGCCGACCGGGTGGCGGTGCTGCGCGCCGGGCGGCTGGAGCAGGTGGGCGCGCCCGCCGAGGTGTACGACCGCCCCGCGACGCCGTTCGTGGCCGAGTTCGTCGGCACCATGAACCACCTGGCCGGGCAGCTCTCCGGCGACCACGTCACGGTGCTCGGCCAGCTGCTGCCGGTGGACGGGCCCGTGCCCGCCGACCCGTCCGTGGACGTGCTCGTCCGGCCGGAGGCCGTGCAGGTCGTGCCCGACCCCGAGGGCAGGGCCGAGGTGGTGGCGGCGTCGTTCCGCGGCGCGTCCGTACGGCTGCGGCTCGCGGTGGACGGCGGCGAGGTGCTCGCCGACGTGCCCGGCCACGAGGCCGCCCGGCTCGGCGCAGGCACACGCGTCGGCGTGCGGCTGGTCGAGCGGCCGGTCCTGGTGGCGGCCCGTACGGTGACCGCGCCCGCTCCCGTCGTGGCCGCCGATGCCGTCTGAGCCCGACGCCGTCCTGTTCGACATGGACGGCACGCTCGTGGACACCGAGGGCCTGTGGTGGCAGGCGGTCGACGCCGTCGCCGCCTCCCTCGGGCGTCCGCTCTCGCCCGCCGACACGCCGCACGTCCACGGCCGGACGATCGAGGACGTCGCGGCGTACCTGCTGCCCGAGGACCTGCCCGAGGACCTGCCCGAGGGCCTGCCCGACGGGGCCGCCGCGCTGACCGCGCGGCTCACCGACGCCTTCGCCGGGCGGCTGCGGCGGGAGCTGCCCGTGGTGCGGGGCGCGCCGGAGCTGCTCGCCGGGCTCGCCGCCGCGTCGATCCCGACGGCCCTGGTCAGCGCCTCGCCGCGGAGCATCGTGGAGCTGGTGCTGCCGCGGCTGGGGCACACGTTCGACGTGGTCATGGCGAACGAGGACACCGCGCGCGGCAAGCCGCACCCGGACCCGTACCTGGAGGCGGCCCGGCGGCTCGGCGCCGCGCCCGGGCGGTGCGTGGCCGTGGAGGACAGCCCGGCCGGGGTCGCGGCGGCGACCGCCGCGGGCTGCCGGGTGGTCGTCGTCTCACCGCGCGAGGGCCTGCCGTCGCTGGATCGGGTCTGCTCGGAACGGCGCGCCGACGAACGTACATAGTGCGCATTTCCGCATCGGCACTCCCCGTGTCGGTAAGCTAACGCGGCGTGAGCAGTGAAACCTCCCACATCGGGCGCTACAAACTGCTTAGCGTGCTGGGACGAGGCGGGATGGGCACGGTCCACCTCGCCGAGGACCCCTCCGGGCAACACGTCGCCGTCAAGGTGATCAATCCGGAGCTCAGCCAGCACGAGCAGTTCCGCATGCGCTTTCGCAGGGAGGCGGACGCGGCACAGCGGGTACGCCGGTTCTGCACCGCCGCGGTGATCGAGGCGGCGCTCGACGGCGACCAGCTCTACGTGGTGACCGAGTACGTGCCGGGGCCCAACCTGGAGGACGCCGTCCAGCAGTCGGGGCCGCTGGGCGGCTCCAGCCTGGACGCGCTGGCCGTGAGCGTGGCCACCGCCCTCACCGCCATCCACGCGGCCGGGGTCGTGCACCGGGACCTGAAGCCGTCCAACGTGCTGCTGTCGCCGGTCGGGCCACGCGTGATCGACTTCGGCATCGCGCGGGCGCTCGACACGATCGGCGGCCTCACGAGCACCGGCGAGCTGGTCGGCACCCCCCGCTACATGGCCCCCGAGGTGCTGCGAGGCGACCCGGTCTCCCCCGCCTGCGACGTGTTCTCGTGGGGGTGCCTGGTGGCGTTCGCGGCCAGCGGGCGGGCGCCGTTCGGCGGCGAGGCGCTGCCCGCGGTCGTCTACCAGGTGCTCAACACCGAGCCCGACCTGTCGGCCGTCGAGCCCGGGCTGCGCGAGCTGGTCGGCGCCGCGCTGCAGAAGGACCCGGCCCTGCGGCCCACCTCGCAACAGCTGCTCGACCACCTCGTCGGGCGATCGGCGGCCCCCGAGCTGGCCGCGCACACCGCGCAGGTGAGCTGGCAGGAGGGCGGCACCGCGCCGTACTCCGCCCGGCCGGCCTCTCGCCGGCGACGCCTGTACGCGGCCCTGGCTTCCGGCGCCGCGCTCGTGGTGGCCGCGAGCGCGGGCGCCTGGGCGCTGCTGTCCCCCGACGGGCCGCCCCGCCTGAGCGTCCTGTACGCCGAGGACTTCACGCAGACCTCCGGGGGCTGGGCCGGCATCTACGACCCCGAGGAGCCGGCCGGCTACGGCTACCGCACCGACGGCACGTACGGGCTCGACGTGGGAGAGGACGACGAGGAGCGCTGGGCGCAGGCCCCGGCGCCGTTCCTCGTCGCCACGCCGCCCGTGTCGCCCCGCCCGCCCGGCGCGTCCGGTGGCTCCATGCCGACGCTGCCCGAGACCGTCGTCATCAGCGTCACCACCGAGGTCAGGAAGGCCAGCGGCATCGGCGAGTACGGCCTCTACTGCCACAGCACCAAGGAGGGGTCGTACTACGAGTTCGGCCTCGACACGACGGGCAAGGCCCGGATCCGGCGGGTCTTCGCCGGGTCGGGCGCGACGCTGGCGGAGCCCGTCCACGTGGCCGCGCTGCCCGGCCGGGTGCGGCTGACGGTGGCGTGCGAGCGGGTGGGCACGTCCATGCGGCTGACGATGTGGGTGAACGGCGAGCGGGTGCAGCAGGTGGAGGACCCGAACGGGATCGGGAACGGCTACCTCGGGATCTTCGCCCGTACGACGAAGGACGGCGCCTCCCTGCTGAAGACCACGTTCGACGACTTCGAGCTCCGCGGCACCCTGGAACCATGACCTCCCGCGAGGTCGCCGTTGCTCAGAGGACGCCGGCGCGGGCGGCGGCGAGGGCCGCGTCGGCGGCGCGGTCGGCGTCGTCCTCGCTGACCGGCTCGTGGGCGACGAAGAGCCGGTAGTAGACGGGCGCCACCGCCACCCTGATCACCTCGTTCGGGTCGACGACGTCGGGCAGCTCGCCGCGCTCGATCGCGCGGCGCACCACCTCGGCCGACTGCTCGTGCCGGGCCGCGAAGAAGTCGTGCAGCGCCCGGGCGGCGGCCGGGTCCTGCATGGCCGCGGCCACGAACGCCGACGACACCGGCCCCAGCTCGGGGTCGTCGAAGCCGGTCCGGACGAGCTGGACGATCCCCCGCAGATCGCTCTCGACCGAGCCGGTGTCGGGGATCGGCCACGGCTCGTCGCGGGCCAGCTCGAGAGCGTCGGAGATCAGCCCCTCGACGCTGCCCCACCGCCGGTAGACGGTCGTCTTGTGCACCCCTGACCGCTCGGCCACGTTGTCGACCGTCAGGCCCGTGTAGCCGCGCTCGACCAGCTCGGCGAGCGTGGCCTGGCGTACGGCGTCGCGGACGCGCGCGCTGCGTCCTCCAGGGCGTTTACGAAACTCCAAAAACTACTCCAGTTGCATTTGTGAGTGAGCGTGTGGCAAGCTAAAGCTACAACGGTTGCGATTGGAGTTCCATCCTGACCATCCTTCGAGGAGTTTCCAAGACCTACGGCGACCACGCCGTCCTCACCGACGTGTCACTGACCATCGGTCCGGGCGAGCGCGTCGGCATCGTCGGCGAGAACGGCTCGGGCAAGTCCACCCTGCTGCGGCTGCTGGCCGGGGTCGAGCGGCCCGACGACGGCGAGGTGCGGGTGGCCGGCGACCTCGGCTACCTCGGGCAGACGCTCGACCTGCCGCTGGACCACACGGTCCAGCAGGCCGTCGACGCGGCGCTGGCCGGCCTGCGCGCCATGGAACGCAGGATGCGCGAGCTGGAGTCGGCGCTGACCGAGGACGTCATGGACGAATACGGCGAGCTGCTGACGGCGTACGAGCTGAAGGGCGGCTACGAGGCCGACGCCCGGGTCGACAAGGCCTTCCACGGCCTGGGGCTCGCCCACGTGGCGCGCGAGCGGCGGCTGTCGAGCCTGTCGGGCGGCGAGCTGGCCCGGCTCGGGCTGGCCTGCGTGCTGGCCGCCGGTCCGCGCGTGCTGCTGCTCGACGAGCCGACCAACCACCTCGACGAGTCCGCGCTGACCTGGCTCGAAGACCGCCTGCGCGAGCACCGGGGCGCGGTGGCCGTGGTCTCGCACGACCGCGTCTTCCTCGACCGGGTCGCCACGGCCGTCGTCGAGGTCGAGCACGGCTCGCTCACCCGCTTCGGCGGCGGCTACACCGGCTTCCTCGCGGCCAAGGCGGCGGCCAGGGCCCGGTGGGAGCAGGCGTACGCGCAGTGGTGCGAGGAGGTGCGGCGGCTGCGCGAGCACGCGTCCACCACCGCACACCGGGTGGCCGCCGGGCGCGTGATGCGCGACAACAACAAGCTGGCCTACGACCGCAACGCGGGGCGGGTGCAGAGCTCGGTCGCGAGCCGCGTCCGCAACGCCCACGAACGCCTGCGCCGCCTGGAGGCCGCCCCGGTCCCCCGCC
>NZ_POUD01000255.1 GCF_003236395.1 Nonomuraea aridisoli
GTCGAGGAACAGGTCCTCCAGGGTGGCGGCGCGGACCTCCAGGCGCAGGCCGTGGCCGGCGGCCCAGGTGAGCAGGGTCTGCGCGGCCACGTCAGGGTCGGCGGCGTGGCAGACCGCTTGCCCGTCCTCGATCGTCACCGGCAGCGGCAGCTCCGCGGCGGTCACGTGCGCGGGCAGCCGGAACGCCACCCGCCCCCGGCGCGCCGCCAGCGTCTCGGCCATCCCGCCCGCGGCCACGATCCGGCCCTCGTCCATGATCGCCATCGCGGACGCCAGCCGCTGCGCCTCGTCCAGGTAGTGCGTGGTCAGCAGGATCGTGGCGCCCTGCCGGGCCAGGCCGCGGACGACCTCCCCGGTGTGGGCGCGAGCCTCGGGGTCCAGGCCGGTGGTGGGCTCGTCCAGGAACAACACGTCGGGGCGGCCCAGCAGGGCCAGCGCCAGGTCAAGGCGGCGCTTCTCCCCGCCCGACAGCTGGCGGACGCGGGTGTCCGCCTTGGACGTCAGCCCCGCCAGGTCGAGGGCCTCGTCACGGGGACGCGGCGCGGCGGTGAAGTCGCGCCAGACGTCCACCGTCCTGGCCACCGTCAGGTCGGGGAAGAACCCGGCCTCCTGCAGCATGACGCCCGTGCGCGCCCGCATGGCCGCCCGTTCGGCGTACGGGTCGAGGCCGAGCACCCGCACCGTGCCCGCGTCGGCGCGCTGGAACCCGGCCAGCACCTCGACCGTGGTCGTCTTGCCCGCGCCGTTCCTGCCGAGCAGCGCGAAGATCTCGCCCTCCGCCACCTCGAACGACACGTCCCGGACCGCTGGGAAACCTCGATGGCTCTTGCGCAGCCCGGTCACTTCGATCGCTGTCATGCCTCCCACTGTCGCGGCGCACGATCGCGGACGACAGTGAGGAATTCACGTTGTGCGGGAGAGCTTGAGCAGCGCGGCGGCGACGTCGTCGGGGCTCACCAGCTGGTGCAGGTGTTCGCCGGGCAGCCGCGTCACCGGCCAGCCGCGGCGGGCGGCCTCCTCGGCGGCCTTGTCGTAGGGCCGGCTGTACCACAGGCACGAGCACCTGACCTCGTCCCAGCCGGCGGGCACGGGGATCGGCTGCGTGTAGTAGTCGAGCGGCAGGCGCGGCTGCTCGGCCGCCACCCGCACGCGCTCGGCGGGGTCGGGCAGCATGGCCACCACGTCCTCCTCGTCCCACCAGTCGGTCCAGCGCGGCAGCACGCCGTCGGGGCCGGCCAGGTCGTGCAGGAACGGCAGGAACGCCTCCTCGGCCGTCCTGACCAGACCCTGGCGGGGCGGGATGTGGGCGTCGGCGAACACGCAGGCCACCACCCGCTCGCCCAGCGCCTCCTTGATCACGGGGACGAAGAATCCGGCGTTGCTGTGCGCGACGATCACGAGCGGGGTCTCGGGGGCGGCGGCGCGTACCGCGTCGACCACCCTCGGCCAGTACGGCGGCCCGCCCGCCGGCACGCCGGTCAGGTCGGGCACCACGGCGGTGTGCCCCTGGCGCTCCAGCGACCGCGCCACGGGCGCCCACGTCGAGGGGCCGACGGAAGGGCTGTGCACGAGGAGGAAGGTGGATCGCATGCGTCCACCCTGTCAGACGACCAAGGGGTGACGGGAGACCGTGCGACCGCCCGGGCGGTAGGACCTCCAGGCCACGGCCAGGTTGTTCACCGCTCGCGAAAGCTCCTCGCGGGGGAACAGGAAGTGCAGCCGCAGCCGGTCGGCGTGCCCGCCCGCCGGGTCGAACGAGCGGCCCGGCGGCACCGCGACGCCGTGCCGGAGCGCGACCTGCGCGAAGGAGTCGGCGTCACCGTGCGGGATGCGCACCCAGAGGGTCTGTCCGCCGAGCGCGGGCTCGAACGTCCAGGACGGCAGCCGCGCCCGCAGCTCGGCGCACAGGTGGTCGTGCCGGGCGCGCAGCGTGCGCACCTGCGCGGCGCGTACCTCGTCGAGGCGGCGCAGCAGGGCGACGGCGGCGAGCTGGCTGAAGACCTCGCCCCCGAGGTCGTGGACGGCGCGCAGCCGGGCCAGCCGCGACACCAGCGGCGCCGCCGCGCGGATCCAGCCCACCCGCAGCCCGCCCCAGACGAGCTTGCTCAGCGACCCCACGGTGATCACCTGTTCGCCGCGCCCGAACGCGGCCACCGGCGGCGGCGTCTCGCCCGAGAAGCACAGCTCGGCGAGGACCTCGTCGTCGACCAGCGGCACGTCGTGCGCGGCGGCCAGTGTGGCCAGCCGCCTGCGGGACGGTGCGTCCATGACCGCGCCGTCCGGGTTGCGGGCGGTGGGGACGAAGTAGGCCAGGGCCGGGCGTTCGCGGACGTCCTCGATGCTCGTCGCGGGCTTGACGACGGCGGCCGCGTGCCGGAACACCTCCAGCGCGCCCGGGTACGTGGGCGCCTCGGCCAGCACCGTGTCGCCGGGCGCCACCAGCAGCCCGGTCAGCAGCGTGAGCGCCTGCTGGGCGCCCGTCGTCACGATGATCTCCTCGGGCGCGGTCGGCAGGCCCCGCCCGGTGTAGTACGCCGCCAGCGCGGCCCGCAGCGCCGGATGCCCGAGCGGCTGGTAGCCCAGGTCGCGCACGCCCGCCAGCCGCGCCCCCGCCTCGGCGTACGCCTCGAACAACACGGCCGGCGGGACGGGAGGGGCGGCGCAGGTCAGCAGCCGCACGCCGTCCGGCGGGTGGATGAGGTGCTGCAACAGCGGGTCGGCCGGCACGCCGTCGGCGGCGCGTGTCGCGGGCAGGTCGAGCGGGGCGACGCGGGTGCCGCTGCCCTGCCGCCGCACCAGGCGGCCCTCCTGGCGCAGCAGGTCGTACGCGGCCACCACCGTGCCCCGGCCCACCGCCAGCCGCCTGGCCAGCGTGCGGTCGGGCGGCAGCGTCGTGCCGGGGGCGAGGACGCCGTCGTCGACCAGCGCCCGCAGCCGGGCGGCCAGCAGGAGGTAGAGGGGGCCGCGGCCCGACGCCCACCGGCCCAGGAGGTCGACGAGGTCATCGAGAATGGTCCCGTTCATGAGCCAATTGTGGCGTATTACCGCCTTTGTCCTTCGGGGTGGCCGCTGGACTAGCCTCTGCGTATGTTCGTCGTCTGCATGATCGGGGGAATGCCGTGACCGCCGTCACCCACGAGGATGTGCTGGCCGCCGCCGCGAGGATCGGAGGTCACGTGCTCCGCACACCCGTGCTGGAGGTCTCGCCGGGGTTGTGGTTCAAGCTGGAGCAGCTGCAGCACTCCGGGTCGTTCAAGGTGCGCGGGGCGTTCAACCGCATCCTGGCCGCCGGCGACGTGCCGGCCGCCGGCGTGATCGCGGCCAGCGGCGGCAACCACGGGCTGGCGGTGGCGTTCGCGGCCCGCGCCGTGGGCGTGCGCGCCGAGATCTTCGTGCCCGAGGTGACGAGTCCCGTCAAGGTGGCCGGGCTCAGGGCTCTCGGGGCGCACATCACGCAGACGGGCTCCATCTACTCCGAGGCCGCCGAGGCCGCGGCCAAGCGCGCCGCCGAGACGGGGGCGCTGCAGGTGCACGCGTACGACCAGCCCGAGGTGGTGGCCGGGCAGGGCACCACCGGGCTGGAGCTCATGGAGCAGACCGGCGGGGTCGACACCGTGCTCGTGGCCGTGGGCGGCGGCGGGTTCGCGGCCGGGGTCACCGTCGGCACGTCCGCCGGGGGCTCGGGGCCGCGGATCGTGGCCGTCGAGCCCGAGCGCATCCCGACCCTGCACGCGGCGCGCGAGGCGGGCAAGCCGGTGCCGGTGCAGGTCGGCGGGGTGGCCGCCGACGCCCTGGGCGCCAGCGTGATCGGCGGGCTCGCCTTCGAGATCCTGTCCGGGCCCAGGGTGGAGAGCGTGCTCGTGAGTGACGAGGCCATCGTCGCGGCCCGGCGTACGCTCTGGGAGCGGCACCGGGTGGCGGCCGAGCACGCGGGCGCGGCAGCGTACGCGGCGCTGCTCTCGGACGTCTACCGCCCGGAGCCGGGGGAGCGGGTGGCCGTGGTGATCTGCGGGTCCAACACCGACCCCGCCACCCTCACCTCCGACTGACATCCCTCTCGTGCCCCCACCGGACCGCCGTCCGGTGGGGGCCGGGTGGTCAGGAGTAGGTGTGTTCGGGGGCGGGGAAGGCGCCCGACCGGACGTCGTCGGCGTACGCGCGTGCGGCGCGGTCCATGGTGGCGGCCAGGTCGGCGTACTGCTTGACGAACTTGGCCGGGCGCGGGGTCAGCCCCATGAGGTCCTGCCACACCAGCACCTGGGCGTCGGTCGCCGGCCCCGCGCCGATGCCGATCGTCGGGATCGCCAGCGACGTCGTCACCCGCTGCGCGAGATCACCCGGCACGCACTCCAGCACCAGGGAGAACGCCCCGGCCCGCTCCAGGTCCTTCGCGTCGGCCATGAGCTCGTCGCCCGCCTGACCCCGCCCCTGGACGCGATAGCCGCCGAAGACGTTGACCGACTGCGGGGTCAGCCCGAGGTGGGCCATCACCGGCACCCCCGCCGAGACCAGCGCCTCGACCTGCGGCAGGATGCGGCGGCCGCCCTCCAGCTTGACCGCGTGCGCGCCCGCCTCCTTCATGAAGCGCGCCGCCGACTCCAGCGCCTGCGCCGGCGAGGACTGGTACGACCCGAACGGCAGGTCGGCCACCACGAGCGCCCGCGACGAGCCGCGGACGACGGCCGCGGTGAGCGGCAACAGGTCGTCGATCGTGACCGGCAGCGTCGATTCGTGGCCGTACACGACCATCCCCGCCGAGTCGCCCACCAGCAGGACCGGGATGCCCGCCGCGTCGAAGACCCCGGCCGTCATCGCGTCGTAGGCGGTGAGCATCGCCCACCGCTCTCCGCGCTCCTTGGCGGCGGCGAGGTCGCGGACCGTGACGCGGCGTCCCTGCGCACCGCCGTACAGCGTGGTTGAAGAGGACATGTGTAAACCCTCCAGAAACGTCTCGAGGCGCCCCAGTGCGTCCCCGGACTCTCTCGATGATGTCACGCGGTAAAACGCGTGGCGAAACCGTCGGTGCCACCTGCCACAATCTGCAGGGAGGTAACGAACACCATGGCTCTCGACTCTTACCGGCGCCTGCTCAGAATCCCCGGCGTCCCCACCCTGCTCCTCGTGGGGCTGCTCGCGCGGGTGCCGACCACGGCCACCGGCATGGCGCTGACCCTGCACGTCGCCGTGGTGATGGGTCTCGACTTCATCCCGGCGGGTGTGATCACCGCCGCCAGCACCATCGGCAACGCGATCGGCTCGCCGCTGATGGGCCGGATGGTCGACCGATACGGCCTGCGTCCCGTGCTCAGCGTCACCACCGTCGCCCAGGCGGTGTTCTGGTCGTGCGCGTGGTCGTTGCCGTACTGGGCGCTGGTCGTGACGGCGGTGCTGGCCGGGTTGCTGGCGCTGCCGGTCTTCAGCGTGACCCGGCAGTGCCTGGCCGCCCTGGTGCCCGTCGAGCAGCGGCGCACCGGTTTCGCGCTCGACTCGATGCTGGTCGAGGTCTCCTACATGGTGGGTCCCGCGCTGGCCGGCGCGGGCATCGTCACGCTAGGCAGCGGCGTGACCATGATCGGCATCGGGGCGGGCCTGACGGTGGCGGGCCTGGTCCTGATCCTGCTCAACCCGCCGACCCGCTCCGCCGAGGAGCTGGGCGAGCAGGGGCAGCGGGTGCCGAGGCGGCAGTGGCTCACGCCGTCGTTCGTGGCGTTGCTCGGCACGACCGCGGCGGCCACGTTCGTGCTCACCGCGAGCGAGTTGTCCCTGGTCGCCACGATGGAGCACGCGGGGGAGACCGCGTGGGTCGGTCTCGCCGTGGCCGTCTGGTGCGTCTACTCACTGGTCGGCGGCTTCGTGTACGGCGGCCTGTCGCGGGGGTTCTCGCCGCTGCTCCTGATCGGCGCCATGGGCTTGCTGACGATCCCCGTGGGGCTGGTCGACGGCGGCTGGCAGTGGGTGGTGCTGGCGCTGCTGCCGGCCGGGCTCGTGTGCGCGCCGTCGTTGTCGTCCACGGTCGACGTGCTCAGCCGGTGGGTGCCGAGCGCCGCCCGGGGTGAGGCGATGGGCCTGCACGGCACGGCCCTGATGATCGGGGGCGCCGTCTCGGCGCCCATCGCGGGGGCGGTGATCGACTCGATGGGGCCGTCGTGGGCGTTCGCCGTGGCGGGGCTGGTGGCGGTCATCATGGTCCTCGCCGCGCTGCCGTTCTGGCGCTCCCGCCCTTCGGCCGCCCCTGTCCCGCCACAGGCCACCCCGCCATCGCGCGTCGCCGCATCCGCCGTTCCCGACACGGCCGTTCCCGCGCCGGCCGCCCCGGCTCCGGCCGCGGACGCCGGCGAGTCGCCGGTCGCGGCGGGTGCGCCCGGCGAGTGACCTGGCGCCGTCCCGGACGGTGTACGCGAGCGTCGGCCGCTGGGCAGGACCGCGTGGGCCTGGGTGCCGCTTCGTCGGCACCCAGGCCCTCGACGACCTCCGGGTGTGAGAGAGCTCTCGTTCGGGGTCGGTGGGAATGCGGTGCGTGGTGGGGGTGTTGGGGACTACTTGCCGCGGCTCACGGATCGGAACCGGTTGAGCGGCTGTCGGAGCTGAGGGCTCCGGCTTGCGGCGGGGCGTGCTTCGCCGGGTGTCCGTTACGAAACGTCTGTTGGTGAGCTCTTCACCGGCCATTTACGAAACGAGCCCGTTGCGTATCGGAATATATTGCGATACGATGGCGTAGCGAAATTCGAGCGTATCGAAATCTAAGGACGTTTCCATGGACCCGAACTCGGGGCATCCACGCCGATGGGGAATCCTCGGCGTGCTGGTGTTCAGCCTGCTGGCGGTCGTGCTGGACAACACGATCCTCAACGTGGCGATGAAGACGATCGCCGACGAGACCGTCGGCCTGGGCGCCACGCAGAGCGAGCTGGAATGGGCGATCAACAGCTACACGCTGGTGTTCGCCGGCCTGTTGTTCACGTTCGGCGTGATCGGTGACCGAACAGGGCGCAAGCGGATGTTGTTCATCGGCATGGCGCTGTTCGGCCTGGCCTCCCTCGCCAGCGCCTACTCCCAGGATCCGATGCAGCTGATCCTGGCCAGGGCGGCGATGGGCATCGGCGGCGCGGCGATCATGCCGGCCACGTTGGCGATCATCTCGAACGTGTTCCCGCCCGGCGAGCGCGGCAAGGCCATCGGCGTGTGGGCCGGCGGCGTCGGCCTCGCGGTGGCCATCGGCCCGATCACCGGTGGCCTGCTGATCGAGCACTTCTGGTGGGGCTCGGTCTTCCTGATCAACGTGCCGATCGTCGTGATCGCCATGATCCTCATCGCCACCCTCGTGCCGGAGTCGCGCGACCCGAAGCCGTCCAGGCTCGACCCGGTGGGCGTGCTGCTGTCGATCATCGGCCTGGTGGCCCTCGTGTACGGCATCATCCGCGGCGGCGAGCTGGCGACCGTGGCGAACGCCCAGGTGCTGGTGCCGACGCTGGTCGGCGTGGCGGTGCTCGGCGTGTTCGTGTGGTGGGAGCGGCGCATCGACCACCCGGTCTTCGACGTGCGCAGCTTCACCAACGTCCGGTTCAGCTCGGCCATCGGCATGATGGGCATCGTCTTCTTCGCGATGATGGGCGGGATGTTCTTCCTGACGTTCTACCTGCAGCTGGTGCTGGGCTTCTCGCCGCTGCAGGCGGGGGCGCTGATGATCCCGTTCGCCGCCGCGCAGCTCATCTTCGCGCCGCTCAGCCAGCGGGTGAACGAACGGTTCGGCGCCAAGCTGTCGTCCACCGTGAGCCTCGCCGTGCTGACGCTGGTGCTCGCCAGCTACGCGATCATGGACCAGAACACCCCGATCCTGCTGATCGAGATCATCTTCTTCGTGCAGGGCACCGCGATGGCCATGATCATGCCGCCGGCGACCACCGCCATCATGGAGTCGCTGCCTCGCGAGAAGGCGGGGGTCGGCTCGGCGATGAGCAACACCGTCCGCCAGGTGTCCGGCGCGCTCGGCGTGGCCGTGCTCGGCTCGGTGTTGTCGTCCAGCTACCGGGGCGACATCGCGCCCGCCCTGACCGCGCTGCCCGCCGACGCCCGGCACGCGGCCGGTGAGTCGATCATGGCCACCATGGGCGCCGCCCAGGCCATGGGTCAGGAAGGCCAGGCGCTGGTCCAGCCCGCCTTCACCGCCTTCCTCAACGGCATGCACATCACGGCGCTGGTGGCGGCGGTGATCGCGCTCTTCGGCGTCGCCGTGGTCGCGAAGTGGATGCCGGGCAAGGTGCGTGCCGCCAAGCACGCGGCGAAGAAGGAACCAGCGGTAGTGTGAGGCCGCGATGTCGATCCAGGAATCAGCGGCAGCCCGCCCGGCGGGCCGTCCGCGCAGTGAGAAGGCCGAGAAGGCGATCATCGAGGCGACGCTCGACCTGATCGGTGAGGGCACGGGAGTGTCCGAGCTGTCCATCGAGGCGATCGCGTCGAGGGCCGGCGTCGGCAAGACGACGATCTACCGGCGCTGGTCCAACAAGGAAGACCTCGTCGTCGACGCTCTGTCCACGCTCAAGGCCCCGGTGCCGCCGCTGACCGGCACGTCCGTGCGTGACGACCTCATCCGGCTGCTCGAGGCGATGCGCGAGGAGTCGGGCATGGCCCGCAGCCGCTGCGTGATGAACATCGTGATGAACGAGACCGACCGCCACCCGCGGCTGACCGAGCGTTTCGTCAAGCGCGCGATCGAGCCCCGCAGACAGGCGATGCGCGAGGTGATCGAACGCGGCATCGCGACCGGCGAGCTCCGGCCCGACCTCGACGTCGACATGGGCATGGCCCTCATCACCGGCACCATGCTGTGGCACACCAAGTGGGGCCCCGCCGGAGACCTGCCGGCCGATCTGCCCGAGCGCATCGTGGACGCCGTTTTGGCCGGGATGGCCCCGTAACCGTCGCCCGCCGCCGTGGTGGAGGGCGACGGGGTCACGCGGGCTGTTCGGTGACAGGCGTGGTCACGACGCGGTTCTGCGGCGGAAGAGCAGCGCGGCGATCGGGAGGCTGAGCACGACGGCGCCGCCCATCCAGGCGGCGGCCACCGCTCCCGACGACCCCATCGGCAGGCCCAGCAGCAGCGCCCGCAGCGTCTCGGTGATCGGCGTGATCGGCTGGCCTTCGGCGAACCCCTGCAGCACCTCCGGCATCGTCTCGGCGGGGACGAACCCGTCCGACAGGTACGGCAGGAAGAGCACCACGAAGCTGAACGCCCCCGCCGCCTGGGTCGACCTGACCAGCAGGCCCCACACCGCGGAGAGCGACGCGACCGCCAGGACGTACCCCGTCACCACGGCCAGCGTCAGCGCCCACTCGGCCGGCGTGGCGGAGGGCCGGAAGCCGAGCAGCAGCGCGGCGGCCAGCGCGATGACCGCCGAGGCGACGTTGCGGATCACCGAGGCCACGATGTGCCCGGCGGGGACCACCCAACCGGCGATCGGGAGGGTGCGGAAGCGGTCGATCATGCCGCCGTTCAGGTCCTCGGCGATGGTGGCGGCGGTCAGCGCGGCGCCGTATCCGCCGGACATGAGCAGCACGGACGGCACCACGAAGTCGATGTACGCCAGCCCGCTGGAGCCGGTCGAGATCGCGCCGCCGAACACGTACACGAAGACGACCATGATCATGACGGGCACGACCGTGCTCACGATCAGTCCGTCGAGAAGGCGCAGCTCCCGGCGCAGGTCACGGACGACCAGGCGGCGCAGGTCGCCGGCCGCGGTCAGGGCGCTCATGCCGCCACCGCCGTGAGCTCGAAGAAGACGTCGTCGAGGGTGGGCGTGCGCAGCTCGACGTGCTCGACGGCGACGCCCGCGTGGTGCAGCGCGTCGAGTGCCCGGCGCAGGTGGTCGGCGTCCTGCACGGCCAGCGTGAGCTCCCGGGAGACGGGGTCGGGGCGCAGGCCCGGGTCGGCGGGAGGCAGCCCCCGGGGCCCGGCGGCGGCCACGGCGGCGTGGTCGATCGCCGAGAGGGCCGCGGTCGCGGGGGCCAGGTCCTCGGCCCGGGACAGGCGCAGCACCAGGCGTTCGGCGCCGACCTGGCGCTTGAGCGCGGCGGGGGAGTCGTCGGCGGCGACCCGTCCGGCGTCGATCACCACGACGCGGTCGGCGAGCTGGTCGGCCTCCTCTAAGTACTGCGTGGTGAGCAGGATCGTGGTGCCGGAGGCGAGCAGCTCGCGGATCACCGCCCACAGCTCGGCGCGGCTGCGCGGGTCGAGCCCGGTCGTGGGCTCGTCGAGGAACAGGATCGGCGGCGCCGCCACCATGCTGGCCGCCAGGTCGAGCCGGCGGCGCATGCCGCCGGAGTAGGCGCCGGCGCGGCGGCCCGCGGCGGCCGTGAGGTCGAAGCGTTCGAGCAGCTCGTCGGCCCGCCGCCGGGCCTGCCGCCGCCCCAGGTGGCACAGCCCGGCGAACAGCTCCAGGTTCTCCCGCCCGGTCAGCAGCTCGTCCACGGTGGCCTGCTGCGACGTCAGCCCGATGGCGGCCCGCACCGCGGCGCCCTCCCGCGTGACGTCGTGGCCGGCCACTGTGGCGGTGCCGCCGTCCGGGGGCAGCAGCGTGGTCAGGACGCGCACGGTCGTGGTCTTCCCCGAGCCGTTCGGCCCGAGGAGGGCGACGAGGGAGCCGGTGGGCACGGTCAGGTCTATCCCGTTCAGCACGCGCGTGCCGTCGAACGACTTCGTCAGCCCCCGTGCTCGGATAGCATCTGTGAATGGCTTACTGTGTATGGCATTCATAGTTTTACTGTAATGCAGAATCCTAGGGAGCGGTCAAGGAGGATTTCGCATGGCGCAGGAACGGTCGCTGCCCCCGGTGGTCCAGCGGATGTGGGGGCGCGAGCCGACGCCGCGCAGAGGGCCGCGGCCCAGGCTCGACCTGGCCACCATCACGGCGGCCGCCATCGAGATCGCCGACGCGGAGGGCCTTGCCGCCGTGTCGATGGGCAGCGTCGCCTCTCGGGTGGGGGTGGCGGCGACGGCGCTCTACCGGTACGTCGACAGCAAGGAAGACCTGCTCACCGCCATGGCCGACGCCGTGGCCCCCGAGCCGCCCGACCCGGCCGGCATGCACTGGCGCGACTACCTTGCCCTGTGGGTCCGCGCCCACCGCGACCTCATCCTCCAGCACGCCTGGGTGCTGTCGATCACCGTGTACGCCCCTCCGATGGGCCCGCGGCGGCTGCTCTGGCTCGACCGGGCGATCGCCGCGCTGGCCGGCACGGGCCTGGACGACGGGGAGAAGATCAACGTGGCCAGCACCCTGACCGGCTACGCGCTCACCGACGCGGCGCTGGAGCACACCGCCAAGTCGGGCTTCCCCGAGCTCGACGGGTCCGGCATCGAAGGGGCCTCCGACTACGGCGAGGTGCTGGCCGAGGTGCTCGATCCCGAGGCGTACCCGGCGTTGTCGGTGGCCGTGCGCGCGGGCGCGTTCAGCGGGGCTGAGGGCTGGGTGGAGGACGCCGACTTCCGCTTCGGCCTCGACCTGCTGCTCGACGGCGTCGAACAACTGATCGCCCGCCGGCAAGGTCGTTAGTACGATTTTTCGTACGGTGGACGGAAAGGCGTGACATGCCGGAGACGATCTGGTTTCGCGACGACAGCCGGCCGCGCAAGCCGCGGCTGTCACGCGAGCGCATCGTCGAGGGCGCCGTCGCCCTGCTCGACGCCGAAGGGGTGGCCGGCTTCTCCATGCGGGCGCTCGCCGCGCGGCTCGGCGCGGGCACGATGTCGTTGTACGAGTACGTCCAGAGCAAGGAGGACGTCCTCGACCTCGCCCTCGACGAGGTGATCGGCGAGATCGCGCCGGAGCGGGCGGGGTCGTGGCGCGAGACCCTCGTCCGGCAGCTCACCCAGAGCAGGCAGGTCATGCGCCGCCACCCCTGGGTGCCCGCCCTCACCGCCACCCGGCCGCTGATCGGGCCGAACGCGCTGGCCCGCTCCCGCCTCGTCTACACCGCCCTGGCCGACGCGGGGCTGAGCGGGCCTGTCCTCCTCGCCGCCGTGGGGGCGTTGAGCTCGTACGTCAACGGTTTCGTGGCGAGCGAGAACATCTGGTGGGCGAAGGTCCGCACGCCCGCGGCCGACGCGGAGATGCGTGAACGGGTCGTCGCCCACCTCGACCAGCACGTCTCCGACCTGGGGCGGATCGCCCAGGTGGACAACGCCGACTTCGACGGCCAGTTCCTTCTCGGGCTCGACCTCGTGCTCGACGGCATCACCACCCGGCTTCCGCCCGCGCCTCGGGACTGACGGGGATCAGCAGCACGGACACGTTGTCCGTCGCACCCGCATCGACGGCGTAGGCCACCAACGCCCGCGCCACCCGCAGAAGCGCACCGTGCCTGTCGCCGGCGTGCACGGTGGAGCGTGGCCTGGTGGGGATGCGTGGATTGAGGGGTTCGGGCGTGTGGCGCTCCTCTTGAGAGTTAGCGGCAGGGAAGACGGTGGCGTGCGGGTCCGCGGACTCCGGCGGGTGCGGTTGGGGGGTGGTGTGCGGGTCCGCGGACTTCGGCGGGTGTGGCTCGGAGGTGGTGTGCGGGGCGGAGGTCTCTGAGCGGGGCTGGTCTTCGGAGGTGGAGACGCGCAGTGTGGCGGTCAGGCGGGTGCGGAGGGACGCCGGGCTCGGGAAACAGCGCCAGAGGCCGTCCGTGCAGAGGAGGAGCAGGCCGGGGCCGCGGGGGCGGTAGCTGCGTACGCGTGGCTGGAGGTCGCCGGCGTCGGCGCCGAGCCAGGACGACAGGGCCTCGTGGCCGCCTGTGTCGTCCTCGGTCAGCAGCATCGCGACTCCGTCGTCCGGCAGCCAGTACGCGCGGCTGTCACCGGCCCAGCAGGCCCAGACGCCGTCCGGCCCCGCGACGCCCGCCACGTACGTACAGGCCGGGGCCGTGTGCGGAGAGGCGGCGAGGGCGGCGACCGCGCGGCCGGCCCGGATCGCGCCTTCCGTGAGCGCCGTCTCGGGCAACGCGCCCGCCTCCGGCCGTACGGCGGTCGCCGCCGCGCCCGTCTCGGCGGCCACCTGGGCGGCCCGCTCCGGCCGGGGCGACATGGAGACCCCGTCGCACACCACGCCGACCGTCCACACGCCTGCCCTGGTCAGGGCTATGGCGTCGGCGTTCACGCCCCGCCACGGGCCTCGGTCGCTGACCGCGGCCGCCCCGCCGTCCGCCGTGAACTCGATGTGCGCCCGGAACGCGGGCTGCGACGCACCGCAGTCCCAGCAACGGCCGTCCGGGGCGACGGCCGCACCGCCGCACGCGACGCACCGGGTCATCTCGGTCATACCGCACGATCATCTCAGGCGAAGCACGCCGGCTCGGCCGCTGCATGAAGGACCCATGGGTACGGCGACGTGGTGGAGCGGCGCACGGCACGGATCGGCATGTGCTGGGCCACCCGCAGCACCCCCGGCGTGGCCATCGGGAAGAGCGTGGCGAGGACAATGGGGGCCAACGCCCCGGAAGCCGGCCACCACAGCTCGGACGGCGACAGGCGAGCTGGGGAAGGGATCGCCAAGGGTGGCGGCGGGCTGGTGAGAAGAGCTCAGGGGCTGTGCGGAGCTTGTGTGCGCACCGGACGGTGGTGAAGGAGCCACAAGAAGAGCTGGAGCCCGGGCGACAGGATGCTAGGGAGCGGGGAGCTGATGGGGAAGAAATCGCGGGTTGCGGGG
>NZ_POUD01000256.1 GCF_003236395.1 Nonomuraea aridisoli
CGCCGGGGGCGGGGGCCGACGTCCAGCGGGTGGCGACGTCGGCGTCCTTGATCCGGCGCAGCGCCAGGTCCACGGCCTGCTCGAACGCGACCAGTCCGCCCGGCGGGTCGGGCACGTGACGGGCGATGTCGTGCTCGCGGCAGATCGTCTCGTTGCGCAGCGACTCCACCAGGGGACGCGCCACCCGGGCCGGCACCGGGGTGACCAGACCGACCCAGAGACTCGACAACCGCGGTGTGAGCGCCGGCACCGGGATGATCCACCGGCGCGGCAGGCCCGCCACCGCGGCGTATCCGCGCATCATGCCGGCGTACGTCAGGACGTCGGGGCCGCCGATGTCGAACGCCCGGTGCACGCCCGGCGGCAACCCCGCGCAGCCCACCAGGTAGCGCAGCACGTCCCGGATCGCGATCGGCTGCGTCCTGGTACGCACCCAGGAGGGCGTGGTCATGACCGGCAGCCGCTCGGTCAGGTAGCGGAGCATCTCGAACGACGCCGATCCCGAGCCGATGATCACCGCGGCGCGCAGCACCGCCGTCGGGACGCCGGAGTCCAGCAGGATCCGCGCCACCTCCTCCCTGGACCGCAGATGCGGCGAGACCTCACCGCCCGGCGTGAGACCGCCGAGGTAGACGATGCGGCGCACCCCGGCCTCGCGGGCGGCCGCGGCGAACGCCGTGGCGGCGGCGCGGTCCCGCTCGGCGAAACCGCGTCCCGACCCCATCGTGTGGACGAGGTAGTAGGCGACGTCCACGCCCTCCAGCGCCCGCCCGGTGCGCAGCGGATCCGTCGCGTCGGCCACGCCGACCTCGACCCGCCCGCACCACGGGCGGCCGCGCAGCCGGTCGGGGGACCGCACCATGCAGCGGACCGCGTGGCCCACGCCGAGCAGCTCCGGCACGAGCCGCCCCCCGATGTAGCCGGTCGCCCCGGTCACCAGACATCGCGCCATCGCCATCCCCCCGCGCACGCGTCTCACCGCCGACTGCCCGCCCGGGACGGGTCCTACACCGCGCGCCCGCCGGACCCGGTGAGCGGGCTCAGCCGGCGAGCCGCGTGCGGGAGGCGTGCACGGCGCCGTCGCCGGCGAACGACACCGACGCGCCGCGCCAGTTCACGCCGGGGACGTCCGCGCAGCCGTCGTAGCCGGTGACCAGGTCGGCCGAGCGGCCGTTCTTGGCCAGCCGCACGGTCTTGCCGGGGAAGCCGAGGCCGTTGCCGGCGTTCACCAGGCACACGCCGCCGGTCGGGCCCTCGTGCCGGACGTCCAGCGCGGAGTCGACCGCCTCGCCGGCCGCGGCCACGATGAGGGCCGGCTGGTTCGTCTGCACGCCGTCGGCGCCGATCGCGCGGGCGTGCTGGAACTGCGCCACCTCCTGGTCGGGGCCGGCGTCGTAGGCGTGCGGCATGACGACCGCGCACGCGTCGTGGGCGGCCGCGACCGACTCGGGCGTGTACTCGTCCAGCCGCGAGCCGAACACCTTGAAGACCGCGCCGATCTCGTTGATCAGGAACCCGGGCTCCCAGGTGTCGCGGTTGTAGATCAGGCGGGCGCCGGGCTCTGCGGCGAAGATCCTCGGGTCGGCCGAGTTGAAGATCGACTCTTCGATGAGACCGTACTTCCCGACCAGTTCGGCGACCTTGCCCTCCTCGGTCACCGACCCCTTGATGTCGAGCTCCAGGCCGCCGCCCACCCGCTTGGCCAGGGCGAGGATCTCCTCCAGCGACGCGATCTGGGCGGGCTCGTACGCGCCGCCCTTCCAGGGTGCGTAGTCGGCGGCGTTGAGCGCGCGCACCTCGTCGAAGGTCAGGTCCGCGATGTCGCCGGTGCCGTCGGTCGTGCGGTCCACGGTGGAGTCGTGCAGCGCGACGAAACGGCCGTCGCGGGTCTGCTGGACGTCGACCTCGACCAGGTCCACACCGTAGGCGAAGGCGTACTCGTAGGACTTCAGGGTGTTCTCAGGGGCGAGGGTGTTGGCCCCCCGGTGGGCGGAGATGAGCACGTCGGCGGAGCCCTGGTCGGGGGTGCCCGCGTGCTCCCAGCGTTCCGGCTCGGGCACCTGGTCGCACACCGGCTGCCGGGTCAGCGGCTTCAGGGCGGCCAGCGCCTGCCGATACTGCTCGATCCTGGGGTCGTCGGCGGCGTGCGCGGTGCCGGCCGTGGCCGTACCCGCTGCCAGGCCCGCCGTCAGCGCGGCGACGGCGGCGAGCGCTCGCGCGGCCCGGCGCACGGATGGGAACGTCATGGAGGATCCTCTCGACGGTCATGATGACCCGCCGAGTATTCAGCCGGCGCCGCACCCCACGGTGAACCGATATTGGCGATCAAGCGGCATATTTCCGACTTTTCGGTCGAGCATGCCCGAAACAGCGGGGGGCGCCCACCGTCCTCGGTGAGCGCCCCGTCCGGCCTGCGGGCTCAGTGGTCGTCCCAGTGCCCGTCGTGCCAGGCGTGCCGGTGGCCGTCGTGCACGTAGTCGATGTGGTCCTGGTGCGGGACGGCCACGTGGCCGCAGCCCTCCGCGTGCCGGTGCGGGTGCTCGCCGTGTTCGGCGTGCGCGCCGGTGTCGCACTCGTCGAAGTGGCCGTCGTGCGAACGGTGCAGGTGACCGTCGTGCACGTAGTCCACGTGGTCCTGGTGCGGGACGGCGACGTGGCCGCAGCCCTCCGCGTGCCGGTGGTCGTGTCCGGAGTGCTGCTGGTGTTCGGTGGCAGAAGTCATCGGTTCCTCCTCGCGGGTCACTGCTTTCCTCACCCCCGCGCCACGCCACGTCACCGGCCGCACCGGAATTTGAACCGCTCTTGACGGACGGCTATTCGGGCCACGGGTTGTCGAGGATGATCTGCACGAAGTCCTCCCGCCGGTAGCCGTCCATGTAGTGCTCCAGGACGTCGGCGTTGACGTTGCCGAACGTCGTCTGCGGGCGGTGGACGTTGCCGTCGGTGAACGCCTTGAGGATGCGCCGCTTGAAGTCCGGCCGCGGGTGCGCGGCGGTCACCGCGGCACGCTGCTCCGCCGTCAGCTTGTCGTACCCGATGCCGAGCACGTCGGTCTCGACGCCGGCGGTCACCAGGGCGACCACGGGGTCGAGGAACTCGGGGACGCCGGGAGTGGTGTGCAGCGCGATGCCCAGCCACACCCGGTCGGCGTCGGCGTCGATGACGCCGTGCCGCTTGAGGAAGTCGCGGGCCGCGTTGGCGCCGTCGACCTCGAAGCGCAGATGGGATTCGCGGTAGGCGTCGGTCAGGCCGATGTCGTGGAACATCGCGCCCGTGTAGAGCAGCTCCAGGTCCGCGTGCAGCCCGCGGACCCGGCCCTGCAGCGCGCCGAAGAGGAAGACCCGGCGCGAGTGGTGGTAGAGCAGATCGTCCTCGGTGTCGCGGATGAACTCCGTCACGTCGCGGACGAGCGCTGTGTCGGGAATGGCGATTCCGGCGATGGTCTCTGTCATGCCCCCAGCGTCCTGCGCGGGGCCCCGGCGCCGCGCTGTCCTCCTGGACACGTACCCCTCAATTTCGGACATACGATGGAAGCATGGACGGCCACAACGTCACCTTCCTGGTCTTCGACGGGGTCAAGCTCCTCGACGTCTCCGGCCCCGCCGAGGTGTTCACCGAGGCGAACCACCACGGAGCGGCGTACCGGGTGCGGCACGTGTCGCCGGGCGGCGCTCCCGTGACGACGTCGGTCGGCCCCCTGCTGCCGGTCGACGGCGACGGGACGGGGGGCGAACGCGTCGACACCCTCGTCGTCGCCGGCGGCGACCGGCTCGTCGGCGAGCCCATCGAGCCCGAGCTGCGCGAGAGCGCGGCCCGCCTCGCGTCACGGGCGGGGCGGGTGGCCTCCGTCTGCACGGGGGCCTTCGTCCTGGCCGCGGCGGGGCTCCTCGACGGACGGCGGGCCACCACGCACTGGCGGCACGCGGAGGCGCTGGCGCGCGCGTACCCGGCGATCGACGTGCAGCCCGACGCGCTCTACGTCGCGGACGAGGGGGTGTACACCTCGGCCGGGGTGTCGTCGGGGATCGACCTGGCGCTCGCCCTGGTGGAGGCCGACCACGGCCCCGACGTGGCCCGCGCCGTCGCCCGCGCGCTGGTCGTCTACATGCAGCGGCCCGGCGGGCAGTCGCAGTTCTCGGCGCCCCTGCGCACGCCGGTCCCGCGCCAGCCGGCGCTGCGCGCGGCCGTCGAGGCCGTCGAGGCCGACCCGGGCGCCGACCACACGGTCGCCTCGCTGGCCGCGATCGCCATGGTGAGCCCGCGCCATCTCGGCAGGCTCTTCGCGGCCGAGCTCGGCGTCTCGCCCGCCCAGTTCATCGAGCAGGTGCGCCTGGAGGCCTCCAAGTCGCTCCTCGACTCGGGTTACAACGTGACCGAGACGGCGCAGCTCAGCGGGTTCGGCAGCCCGGAGACGTTCCGGCGGACGTTCACCAGGCGGTTCGGCGTCGCGCCGAGCCGCTACCGCGGACACTTCTCCGCGATGGCTCAGTAGCCGGGCGGCCGGGCGAAGCCGGGCAGGATGCCCGCCTCCTCGAGCGCGGCGGCGATCTCGATCAGCCGGATCTCCGACCAGGGCGGGCCGACGATCTGCACGCCGATCGGCAGGCCGGCCTCGTCGCGGCCGGCGGGCGCGGTCAGCGCGGGCAGCCCGGCGAGGTTGGCGAACACCAGCTGGCGGTCCTGCCCCTCGTCGTCGTCGCTGTCGTGGCGGAACGCGGTGGTCGTGCCCGGAGCCAGGATCAGCGCGTCGTACCCCGTGAAGAAGTCGTGCCAGGCGGCCGTGAAACGGTCGCGCCGGTCGAGCGCGCGCAGGTACCACGCCAGGCCGCGATGCGCGTCGGGCAGGACGGCGTCGGGGTCGAACACGCCGATGGCCGCCCCCATCAGCTCGCCGGACAGCCGCTGCTCGTCCCAGTCGACCCCCGGCAGCCGCTCCTCGACGCGGGCGCCGGCGTCGGACGCCCGGGCGGCGACACGTTCGACCTCGGCGCGCAGGCTCGCCGCGACGGACGCGCCGGGCAGCTCCGGCACCGCCGCCAGCCGCAACTCGGGCAGCGTACGGCGGCGGCGCTCACGCAGCGGCACGGGCGGCACCGCGCCGTCGCGCCCGTCGGGCCCGGCGATCACGCGCAGGACGAGCTCCAGGTCGCCGAGGTCACGCGCCATCGGGCCGAACGACATCAGGATGCGGGTGTGGCGCGCCCGGCCCTCAAGAGGTCGCCAGAACCCGGTGGCCGGCACGCGGTGCTCGGTGGCCATGAGGCCGTACACGCCGCAGAAGTGCGGCGGCAGCCGCAGCGAGCCGCCGTAGTCGGAGCCGACCTCGATCGGGGTCAGCCCCGCGGCGAGCGCGGCCGCGCCGCCGCCGCTGGAGCCGCCGGGCGTGCGGTCCGAGTCCCACGGGTTGTCGCTCCGGCCGAAGATCGCATTCTCGGAACGGTACTGGGCGAGGAGGGGCGGCACGTTGCTGTGGCCGAGCAGGATCGCGCCGGCCGCGCGGAGGCGGGCGGCGACCGTGCCGTCCCGGTCGGGGACGCGGTCGTAGAGCTCGGTGCCGAGGGTGGTGCGCAGCCCGGCGACGTCGTGCCCGTCCTTGACGACCATGGGGACGCCGTGCAGCGGCCCCGCCTCCTCGCCCCGCGCGAGCCGCCGGTCGGCCTCGGCGGCGGCTCGCCGGGCCTGGCCGAGGTCCGCGGCGACGATCGCGACGAGCGAGGGGTTGAGCCGCTCGATGCGCCCGGCGTAGGCGTCGAGGACCTGCACGGCGGTGAGCTCCCGCCGGCGCAGCCGTTCCGCGAGCTCCCGCGCCGGCAGATAGAACAACTCGTCCACCCCGTCCCGCTACCCCGCATGCCCCCAGCCGACTCTCAGGGTGTGTTCGGTACGCCGTCATCCCGCCTTTGCCGTACGGACACGGAGGGAACCGAGCGTGGCGTGTGGCGCACCCCTGCCGATGAGCTAGGAGCGAAAGATGACCGGTTTAGACCGCCGCGGATTCCTGACCGCCACCACCCTGGGCGTGGTCGCCGGAGGCCCGCTGGCCGCCCTGTCCGCCCGTACGGCCGACGCCTCCACCATGGTGAAGCGGCCCTTCAGCTCCGACTACGGCCCCCTCGTGCCGGTGAAGGACCACACCACCGGGCTCGAACTGCTCAAGCTGCCGCGCGGCTTCGAGTACGTCACCCACGGCTGGACCGGCGACCCGATGAGCGACGGCCGTCCGACGCCCGGCGCGCACGACGGCATGGCCGCGTTCCGGCCGAGCGGCGCGCTCAAGGAGCGCGTCAAGGGCACCGGCAAGGGCCACTGGACCGTGCTGGTCCGCAACCACGAGGTCGGCAGCCTGAACGGCGCCTTCGTGGACCCGGCCTACGACCCGGCCGCCGGCGGCGGCACCACCTCGCTGGTCTTCGACACGCGCGCCGGCGAGTTCCTGGACAGCTGGGCCAGCCTCGGCGGCACCGTGCGCAACTGCGCCGGCGGTCCCACCCCGTGGGGCAGCTGGCTGTCGTGCGAGGAGACCACGGAGATCAACGGCGAGGTCCGGCACGGCTACGTCTTCGAGGTCCCGCACGACGGCGTCAGCACCGCCGAGCCGTACAAGGAGATGGGGCGCTTCTCGCACGAGGCCGTGGCGGTGGACCCGCGGACGGGCTGGGTCTACGAGACCGAGGACGCCACGCCCAGCGGCTTCTACCGGTTCCGGCCGAAGGTCAGGGGCGACCTGTCGCAGGGCGGCGTGCTGGAGATGATGACGATCGGCTCCTCGCCGTACGTCACCTACGCCGACGGGACGGGCGTCACCTATCCGGAGATCGGCTGGGTCGTCATCGACGAGCCCGACCCCGGGCCCGGCGAGACCAGCGTCGTGCGGCAGGGCATCGCCAAGGGCGGCGCGTCGTTCAACCGGCTGGAGGGCGCCTGGTACCACGACGGCACGGTCTACATCGTCAGCACCAGCGGCGGCCCCACCGGTCAGGGCCAGGTCTTCGCGTACGACATCGCCGAGAACACCATGCGCGTGCTGTTCGCCTCGCCGAACGCCTCCGTGCTGAACAACCCCGACAACATCTGCGTCAGCCCCCGGGGCGGCATCGTGTTGTGCGAGGACGGCTCCGGCGTGGAGTTCCTGCACGGCCTGACGACCGACGGCGAGATCTTCCCGTTCGCGGAGAACGCGGTCGTCATCCCGGCCGGCGGCGTGCCCGGCAAGAACGTGGCGCCGGGGAACTACACCGGCTCGGAGTGGTGCGGCTCGGTGTTCGACACCAAGGACGGCGGATGGTTGTTCGCCAACATCCAGTCGCCGGGGATCACGTTCGCCATCACCGGCCCCTGGCGGGACGGCTCGCTGTAGCCCGTCAGGCGTAGGCGACTTCCGGCGACTCCTTGCGGGCCGGCTCCTTCCCGGCCGCCTTCCGGAGCGCGTACCCGTTCAGGGCCCTGTCCAGCGGGCCCTGGACGAGGCGGTCGAGGAGGAGGGCGGCGGCCACGGCGCCGAGGGCGAGGCCCCAGCCGACCGGTCCGAGCGGGGTCGAGCCGAAGAAGCGGCTGACGATCGGCGTCTGCACGATCGCGGCCAGCGCCGCCGCCGAGCCGAGCGCGCTCAGCAGCACCGTGCGGTCGCGCCCGGCGGCCTGCAGCGTCTGCGCGAGCTGCGTGCCGACCAGCGCGACCAGCGCGACGGTACGCGCCCGCGCCGCGGTCCCGGTGAAGCGCGCCATGGTCCAGCCGATTCCGGCGCCGGCCGCGGTGACCACGGCCCGCCGCACGATGTCTCGGGTGAGCGCGTGGCCGAGCGAGCTCTCCGGTCCCTCCTCCAGCAGGTCGGCCGCCTCCTCGGGGCTGGGCGTGCGCAGCGCGATGGCCAGGGCGGGCGCCAGGTCGGTGAGCATGTTGACCACCAGCAGCTGGCGGGCCGACAGCGGCGAGCCGCCCGTGACGAGCGCGCCGAGCAGCGTGAAGCCGATCTCGCCCAGGTTGCCGCCCACCAGGATGGCCAGCGACTGGCGCACCGACGACCACATGGCGCGGCCCTCCGCCAGGGCCAGCACGATGGTCTCCAGCCGGTCGTCGCTCACCACGAGGTCGGCGGCGGCGCGGGCGGCCGGGGTGCCCGTCTTGCCGAGGGCGATGCCGACGTCGGCGAGCCGGATGACCGCGGCGTCGTTGGCGCCGTCGCCGGTCATCGCGACGACCCTGCCCAGCCGCTGGAACGCGCGCACCACCCTGACCTTCTGCTCCGGCGTGCAGCGGGCCACCACGTCGACCTGCGGCAGGCGTTCCTCCAGGGCGGCGTCGTCCATGGCGTCCAGGTCGGCGCCGGTGACCACGCACGGTTCGCCGGCGATGAGCTCGGCGGCGATGGCGGCGGCGGTGCTGGGGTGGTCGCCGGTGAGCATGGCGATCTGCACGCCGGCCTCGCGCAGTCGGGTGACGGCCGGGCTGGCGGCGAGCCGTACCGTGTCGGCCAGGCCGAGCAGCCCGACGAAGGTCAGGCCGGTCACGTCCGCGTCGTCGAGGTCGGTGGCCGTGGTGCGGTTCTCGGCCACCGCGAGGACGCGGTGGCCGGAGGCGGCCAGCCGCTCGACGCGCTCCTCGATGCGCCGCCGCTCCTTGTCGTCGAGGTCGCGTACGACGCCGTCGACGAGCACGTGGGAGCAGCGCGGCAGCACGGTCTCGGGGGCGCCCTTCACGCTGAGCAGCCGGGCGTGGCCGGTGACGCGGCCGAGTGCGGCGTGGAAGCCGCGCGACGGCTCGAACGGCAGCGCCGCGAGCTCCCGCCAGCCGCGCGCGCCGGTCCTTCGGGTCACCCGGGCCGCCTTGGCGCCGGTGGAGACGGCGGCGTCGGTGAGGTGGCTGTGCTCGCCGTTGCTCTCCGCGTGCGGCGTGGCCCGCAGCCCGGCCGCCATGACGGCGCGCAGGCCGCCCGGCTCGGCCGCCGAGACCTCGTTGCGGGCGTCGCACACCCGGGTCAGCCGGATCTCGCCGGCGGTGAGCGTGCCGGTCTTGTCGAAGCAGAGCACCTCGACCCGGCCGAGCGCCTCGATGGTGCGCGGGTCGCGGACGTGCACGCCGTACGCCGACAGCCGGCGCGTGGCGGCCAGCTGGGCCGCGCTGACCAGCAGTGGCAGCCCTTCGGGGACGGCGGCCACGGCGAGGCTGACGCTCTCGCCGAGCGTCTGCCGCAGCGGGCGGCCCCGCGCCGCGCCGGCCACGGTCACGGCGGCGGCCGAGCCGAGCGCGATCGGCGTGGTCGCCCGGGTGATGCGTGCCAGGCGCTCGGCGACGCCGCTGCGCGGGGCGCTTTCCTCGGCGGCGGCCATGGCGCGGCCGGTCATCGTGGCCTCGCCGACGGCGACCACGACCGCCGTGGCGGTGCCCGCCGCGATGGAGGTGCTCTCGTAGAGCATCGACGTACGGTCGGCGACCTCCCTGGCGAAGACCGGCCGCGCGGACTTGGCCACCGGCAGCGACTCGCCGGTCAGCGCCGACTCGTCGGCCTCCAGGCCGTCCGCGGTGACGATGCGGCAGTCGGCGGGCACGACCTGGCCGGCCGAGAGCACCACCACGTCCCCCGGGACGAGGTCACGGGCGCCGACGTCGTGCGTCCGCCCGTCGCGCAGCACCCGGGCCGGCACGCTGACGTGCCGGGACAGCTCCGACAGGGTGCGCGCGGCGGCCCGCCGCTGCACGCCGCCGGCCAGCGCCGACGCCACCACGACGGCGGTCACCAGGGCCGCGTCCACGAGCGAGCCGACCACGGCCGAGCCCACCGCGCCCGCCGCGAGCACCGGCGTGAACGGGTTGGCCAGCTCGGCCGCCGTCTCGCGGAGCAGGGACGGCCGCCGTTCCGCGGCGACGGGGCGATACCGTCTGGCCGCCTCCTCGCCGCTCAGGCCGCCGGCGTCCGTGTCCAGCTCGCGCAGCACCGCCTCGACCGGCATCGCGTGCCAGGGACGTTCGTCGGGGACGAGCCGTACGGGGGTGCGGGCGGCCCGCCACGCGCGCCAGGCGCCCCAGCCCATGGCGAGGCAGGTGGCGATGTGCACGCCGGACAGGCCGCGGCCGGCCGAGCGCCGGGGGTGGGCGGTGAGCGTGAACAGCATGCCGACGCCGGTGCCCACCCGGGCCAGCCGTACGCCGTCGGCGGCCACGTCCCGCGCCGCCGGCACGGCCGCGATCACCGGCACCAACGCCCGCAGATCACTTTCCACGAACAGATGAGCCCCCCACGGCACATGCGCGTCCCACTCGGTTCCCTCGGCCTGCCCGTCCACGGCGTCGGGCGTCGGCGGGTGCGTGGGCGGGAGGAGGCCGATGCCGCAGTCCGACTGGGCGAGGGCGTGGGCGTCCTGGGAGACCACGAGGACGGCGGCGCCCTCGGACTGGAGCGTCGCGATCTCGGCGGCGGTGACGCCCGCCCGCAGGACGAGCCGGAGCCCGGCGGCGCGGACGGCGGTGACGACCGCCTCCCCGGCGGGCGAGCGCTGCCGGCGGATCTCGGCCACCGCCTGACGGCGTCCGTCGCGGGTGAGGGTGAGCCGGTCGCCCCTGGCCCGCAGCCGCCAGGGCCCCTCCTCCTGGGCGGCCTGCGGCCGGTCGGGGTCGAACAGCCGGTAGAGCCAGGTGGTCACCTCTTCCGGGTCCGCGCCGGGCGCCGGGCGCACCTCGTCGACGACGGAGCGCGGCGACAGCAGCACGTCCTCGTCGAGCACCACGGTGTCGATCCGGTCCAGCCGGCGCAGCGCGTCGCACTCGGCGACCACCACGCCCGTGCGCGACAGCACGACGCCGAGTTCGGCGGCGAACATCTCCCGGCCCGCGAACGCCGGCCTGGGCGTGCAGATCATCGCCGTCTGCAGGCCGCGGCGGACGTTCGTGCTGAGCAGCGAGCCGATCATGCCGCCCAGCGGCGCCCCGGTGAGCAACTGGTCGGCGTAGCGTTCGGCGGGGCCGGGGGGCAGCGGGCAGGGCCGCTGCGCGGGGATCTCGGCGGCCGCGGCCCGCTCGGGCGTCGCGGTCAGGTGCTCGTGCGCCCCCGCCCAGGCGCTCTCGATGGCGTGCCGTTCGCGCAGCTGCACCAGGCGCTGGGTGACGTCGACGACCAGCCCGGTCACGCCCGGCGCGAGGCCCGCCACGGCGGCGCCGGCCACCGGCAGCCAGGTCTTCAGCGCGGGCAGCGGGATGGACGCGTCGATCGCCTCGCGCAGCCTCGGCAGGTTGTCGACCAGCGACACCAGGCCGGGGGCCTCGGCGGGCAGCGGGGTCCGCCGGATCAGCCACTCGACGCCGGTCGCGAGGATGCCGCCCAGGTCGGCGGCGAGCACCACAGCGGGGGGCGGCTCGTGCACCACCTTCTCCTCGACCAGGGCCTCCGCCTCGTCCAGCGCCCGCATCAGGGCGCGGATCCGGGCGGGCTCCTCCTCCAGCGCGACGATCACGCGGTTCAGCGGCGCGTTCACCCGGGCCCATCGCACACCCGGCACGGCCTGCAGCCGGCGCTCGATCTCCGCTTCGTGAACGGGGCGGCGCAGCAGCTCCAGATGGATGCGACCCGGATAGCGCCAGGTGGAGCGCCCGCCGAGCGAGCCGACGGCCGTGGCCACGGCATGCAGAGAACGGGTGAACTGTCCGAGCATGCGGGTGTTCGTACCCCCACGACCGTCTTTAGCGGGATCTAGGGAATAGATCTTTCTTGGTGGAACAGGCGAGGCGCGCGATCATCGGCGGAACCGGGTCTGACCGGGCGTGCCGGGGCGAATTGACCCGTAGGGGTAACGCGGGAGCCGAGACCGTTTCCGTACGGTCGTCGCGTACCCATCCCCGTAAGCCCAGAGGGTGTGCGATGCAGCTCCAGCACGAGTTCACGCTTCCGATACCGCCCGACCAGGCGTGGGCCACGCTGCTCGACGTCGAACGGGTCGCCTCCTGCCTGCCGGGCGCCGCGCTCGACCACATCGACGGCGACGCCTTCTCCGGCCGCGTCTCGCTGAAGGTCGGGCCGCTGAAGCTGGCCTACCGCGGCGACGCCCGCCTCGCCGTGAAGGACGAGAAGGCGGGGCGTCTGGTGATCGAGGCGGCCGGGAGGGAGGCGCGCGGCTCCGGCACGGCGAAGGCCACGGTGACCGCCTCGCTGCAGCCGGTCGCCGGCGGCACCCGCGTGGGGCTGCTGACGGAGCTGGCATTGACCGGGCGGCCGGCGCAGTTCGGGCGCGGCCTGGTGAGCGAGGTCGGCGGCAATCTCATCGGCCAGTTCGCCGAGCGGCTGTCGCAGGAGATGAGCGCCCCCGCCCCCGTCTCCGCACTGGGGCCGGCGCCGGAGCTCGGGACGGTACCGGCGGCTCCGCCCGCGCCCGCCGCCGCTCCCGTCGCGCAGGACCTCGACCTGGCGGCCCTCCTCGGGCCGGTGCTCCGCAAGCGGGCGCCGGTCGTGGCCGTGGCCGTGTTGCTGGCGGTGGTCGCGTTCCTGCTGGGCCGCAGAAAGAGGGGATGACCGATGTACAGCCTGCAGAAACTGCTCTGGGACGTGCGCAAGGACCCGGCGCTCGCCGACCGCTTCCGCGCCGCCCCTGACACCGTCCTGGACGAGTACGGCATCGAGGGCGTCGAGCGGACCGCGATGGCCGCCCTCGACTTCAAGACCTTGTACGACCGCGGCGCCAACCCGTACCTCCTGTACTTCTGCGCGCTGCAGATCGGCGTCGACCGGGCGGAGTACTACGCCCGGTTGCGCGGAGAGCTCAGCTGAGGGGACTTCACATGGGACAGATCGTCGGCGCCTTCGCCGCCTCGCACTCGCCGGGCATCACCGGCTTCCCCGAGCGGGCCGAGCCGCGGCAGCGGGAAGCCGTGGAGGGGGCGTTCGCGGAGGTGCGGCGGCGCATCGAGCGTCTGCAGCCGGACGCGGTCATCGCCGTGTCCGTCGAGCACTTCACCAACTTCTTCCTCACCAACCTGCCGGCCTTCGCCATCTGCACGTCGGACTCCTACCTCGGGCCGGTCACGCCGGAGATGGGCGAGTTCCTGAACGTCGCGCAACGGCAGCACCCGGGGCACTCGGTGCTCGGCCGGCACGTCTACGAGCACGCGCTGGCCTCCGACTTCGACCCGTCGCTGGTGGAGGGCGGCCACACGTTCGACGAGAACTTCTGCGTGCCGCTGAAGCACCTCGACCCCGAGGGGCGGCTGCCGCTGGTGCCGATCATCGTCAACGGCGTCAACCCGCCGTGGCCGAACGTGCGCCGCTGCTACGACTTCGGCCGCATGCTGCGCGCCGCCGTGGAGGCGCAGGACGCGGCCGCGCGGGTGGTCGTGCTGGCCACCGGCGGGCTGTCGCACTGGGTCGGCATGCCCGAATCGGGCGACATCAACGAGGACTTCGACCGCGACTTCCTGGCCCGCCTGGAGTCGGGTGACCGCGAACGCCTCATCGACTACACCGCCGAGCAGATCGACGCGGCCGGGAACGGCGCGCACGAGATCAGGACCTGGCTGGTCGCGGCCGGGGCCGCCGGCACCCCCTTCGAAACCCTTGTCTACGAGCCCGTCCCGGCGTGGCTCACCGGCACCGCGGTCGCGGCCGCCCTTATCTGAGAGGACGACGTTTCCATGAGCAGTTTGCCGAAGGTCACCGGTCGTGACATGCGCGGCGTCGTGGCCTACCCGCCCACCCCCGCAC
>NZ_POUD01000257.1 GCF_003236395.1 Nonomuraea aridisoli
CCCGTGCCGGGGTCGTCCGGAGCGCCATTCCGGCACGGGCGCGGTTTCGGGGCGGGGCCGCGCATGACGACGGGCAGAGTGAGGGCGCGCACCTCTGCGTACCAATCTGGTACGCTCACGGCCTGTACCAATCTGGTACACGACGATGGAGGGAGTCGCGCATGGAGATCACGACGCATGGGGGCAGCGGCGACGAGCAGCGTTTCACGGTCGCCTACTCCCGCACGGCCGATGACCCGTCAGGCGCGCTGACCGCGATGGCCTCCTCCGGCGGCCTCGGGCGGCTGCTGCATGAGGTCGGCAACGGGGAAAGCGTCGATCATCTGCCGGAGTCGGCGGCGGAGATGGAGGAGGCGCTGCACCTGGTGCGTGACGTCCTGGCCGGCCTGGAGACGCGACGGCGTCTGCTCATGTCGGCGGCCCGGGAGCACTTCCGTGGCGACTTCCCGTTGCGGGATCTCGCCGAGCACGCCGGGCTTTCGACCATGACGGCGCGGCGGCGGCTGGAGGAGGATCGGGGACGGTGGCCCGGCCTGCGGGCCGAGCCGGACAACGAGGTCCGGGTGATCCTGACCGTCGGGGATCAGGCGGAGCTGGTCACGTCCCGGCATCCGGCGTCGGCTCCGCTGCGGGTGCCCGTCGCGCGGATTGCGGAGCAAGCCGGGCTTGCCGCGGAGGACCTGCCCGGGCGCCGCTTCACGGTGGAGCGGCTGACGGCGGCCGACGCCGACGGGTTCGTGCTGGCGGAGAACCCGCGGTTTTGACGCGGGCCGCGCTGGCCGGAGTGAGTCAGGGGTGTGGGTGCTTGCGTGGGCGGCCGCCGCCCACGCCTCGGCCGGGGCGAGCCGCGATGATCTCGGTGAGGGTGGCGCGCCGGATGTGCGCTTGGCCGCACACGTCGGTCCAGCCGGACAGGCGGCCGGTTGAGTGGTCCTTGCGGACGGTGGCGTAGGCGACGCCGAGCTCGTCGGCGACGTCTTGCTCGTCCAGGAGGTCGTCGGGGTGGGGCTCGCCAGTGCCTCGGGACGGGATTGGCGAGCCGTCGCGTACCGCTTCGACCTGGGCGCGGTCGAACAGCGGTTTGCGGCGCCCTGGCGCGAACGGGGTCAGGCCGTAGGCGCTGGCCCCGCCCTTGTTGGACCATGTCTTGTAGGAGATGCCGAGGATGGCGCAGGCGCCTTGCGCGTCCACTGCGTCACGTCCGTGGGGGATCATGGGCGCCTCCGTGTCGGTTGTCAGCGGCGGATTCAGTGGCCGGCTTCGGTGAGGCGAGCAGCCCCCGCGTTCGGTTTCATGGGGCTCGATGCCCCGCGAAACCGACCCCGCCCCGGCTGTCGAGCTTGCCGCGTCTCCTCCAAAACGATACCACAGATCTGCCCCTAGCTGGGGTGTGGCACTACGCGACCAAGTGCCGAAAATCCTTGCAAATCCGCACGTCAAACCCCCAATCGGGGTAGATCTGTGGTATAGTTTTCTTGTCGGGACGGGGGGTCAGAGCCCCGGACCGGCAACCGGCACATTGAAAACTCAAGAGAGGAACGCTCAGTGAACGACGAGAGCGACCGGCGGCGTCAGCTGGCAGAGCTGGCAGTGGCTCTGCTCGGGACGTACACGCTCATCAGGCGGCTGCTCGCGCTGCTGCCGATTCCGATCAACCTGCCGTCCGCCGAGGGCGAGCTCTTCGACGGCGAGACCTTCGACGCCGACGTCGCGCTTGAGGGCATCGAGCGGGCCAGGGCGCTGATCACGGACCTGCCGCTGGATCACCTCACGGTGAACATGATCGGGACGCTGTTGCTCGAATGGGGAACGGCGCGGGACCTGCTTCTCATGGCCGAAATCGTGGGGCCGGACCAGCACCGGCTCGACGCGATCAAGTTCGCGCTCATGCGGCTGGCTCACCTGGCCTCAGCCGTTGAGGAAGAGCTCGACCCCGGAACCTGATCCGGGGCACCTGCCCCCGAGGGCGGCCCTCGGGGGCAGGTGCTTTACCTGCACGTCAAACCCCCAATCGGGGTAGATCTGTGGTATAGTTTTCTTGTCGGGACGGGGGGTCAGAGCCCCGGACCGGCAACCGGCACATTGAAAACTCAAGAGAGGAACGCTCATGGAGTCGTTCGACCCGGACCGCATCGCGATCATGGTGGTGGGAGCTTACGGAGACATCTGCAATTACCTGCTGCGGCTCCCGATCCCGATCCGGCTTCCCTCGGTCGCCGATGAGCAGGCTCATCCGGGCACGGCCGCCACGGCGGTCGATCGGGCGCGAGAGACGATCTGGGACCTGCCCCTGGAGCCGGTCACGGCCGATCTGATCGACTTGCTTCTGTTGGAGTGGCGCACAGCAGTCGAACAGATCGCCGTGCTCAACGTCACGGGTCCGGCCAAACATCGAGTCGATGCGGTCAACCGCACGATGTACCGCCTGGCGCTACAGGCGGAACTCGTGGAAGCGACGCTTCCCGCCTAGGAACTAGGTGACCAGCCGGGACCGCCCTTCGGGGACGGTCCCGGCTTCGCCTGGACACCGGTCACAGCGGACAGCAAAAGGACCGGCGAGGCGGAACCCCAAGGGGGTTCAGAGTCAGAGACCACGCCGGTCCTTGCACATTGAAAACTCCCGGAGGAGCCGCCTTCATTCTAGCCCGGTGACGACAGCTCGGGCAGAAGGCGACCGCGGCCGTCGGCGATTGCCTGTGGGCACCGGTTCGACACGGGTGGCCTGGGCGCGGCCGGGAACCTGGGGAGCGTCACCGGGTGAAGACGGTGAGGACCGAACCGAACGGTGCGGGGTGGCGGCCGCCTTGCACCTGGAGATGAGGCGCGCCCGGTAGGCGGCCGCCACTCCGCTGCGCGGGGGTCTGGGGGCGGCGGAGCCCCCAGCCACCCCGTGCCAGACCTCAGCCGGTCACCCGTGACCACCGGTCGTAGCGTCTCTTGGGCTGGCGAGCGCCGGCCGGCAGCGGAGCGCCAGCGGAGTCTGCCGGCCAGCGCGAGCCCCGCGCACAGGGTCGGACGAAGGACGATCCTTGTGACGCGAGCGCAGCGAGCGCCCTGTGCGCGGAATATGCGCGCCTGCACCTCGACGGCGGGAGTGGGAGCGACGGTGCCGGCCATCGCCGGAAATTGCGGCGAGTCCAGCGGGCCGAAGGCACGCAGTACGGCGCCCAGCCCGTGGGGGTTCCCAAAGAAGTCTTCACCGCTGATCGAACGGAAAGTCTGTGACGGCGGCCCATCGTGGCGGCGGGGTTCCACAAATCTGACCGCGGATGAGGAAGATCACGTGAGTCAGGTGGGTCGAGTCTTGGTCAAGCAGACCCAGCGCACGACGCGCTGAGGCAAGGATCTTGTCGGTCTGGGCGGTGGCTCGGGTGCTGATCTGCTGCGCGGTCCAAGCGCTGACACCCTTGTCGAGCCCAGCGTGGGCCCGTGCGGCCGCGATGTGGTCGCGGATCATCTCCCACAGCTTCACCTTGGCATCGCCGGCGGCAGGATCGCCAGGCGAGCTCCAGGCGGGCGGCGTGCAGGACGGCGAGGATCTCGCCCATGGGCAGCGCGTGGGTGAAGCGGTGGCCGAGCTCCATCTCCGCCGGGTGGTAGTCGGCGGCCAGCTGCGGACACAGGACTGCGGCCAGCAGCAGGCCATCCATGGAGCCCATGATGCAGAGTGAGCACGCGAGCCGGGACGTCCGCGGAGCAGGCCATGAGCACGATCTGGAATGCGGACAGGCCGATCGCCTCCCCGGCTGCGGGGAGGCGATCGGCCTGGGAGGTCACGGTGTGCTGCGCTGCTGCGGCGAGGGGTCCGCGTCGGAGTCGAGGCCGACGATGCGGCGGGCCTGGCTGATGGCCTTGTCGAGGGGCCGGGTGAAGTCATCGGGATCGGGGACGTGCGGGTAGCTCCAGTCCCCGAGCGTGTAGTTCCACAGGAGCCGGTCGGAGGGGAAGCCTTTGCGGATCATCCAGGCGTCGTCGCGAGGCCCTGCGTGGAACTCATCGCGGTAGGGCTCGATGTGGACGCGCGGGGTGGCCTCCAGCCGGTTGCCGGAGGGCTGGCCCGTAACGGTGTACCGGTCGATGGTCACGCCGGGCGGTAGCACCACGGTGGTGTCGGCGAGGGGATCGGTATGCATGCGTACTCCCAAGGGGCGAGGGTCGTGGGTGGTGGCCGGCCCCGCCGCCAGGGAAAAGGGACGGGGCCGGAAGGAGGTGGTCGGAAGGGGAGAGGCGAGCCCGCTGCCGTGGCGGTGCTCGCACCGGCCGCGCCACCGGTCCGGGCGTTGTGGCGGGTGGCCGGCTCAGCTGCGCCCGGGGCCGGTGGCGGGAACGTCAGGGGGTCTTGCCGGCGCAGGCGGGGTACATCTCCCCTCGCCGGCAGAGCTGGAAGGCTTCCCGGGTGACTGGACGGTCGCCCACGACGTCGCCTGAGCGGAGAGTCAGCACCCACCGCTCCGGCTCCTGTTGGGTGATCGGCGCGTACGTGGTGCACATGCCGTGCTTGTTGTAGGCCGTGCAGGTCGTCTGCACCCATGAGTAGGCGGGGTGGTGCTGCTTGGCGATGACCTGACCCTTTTCGGGCGCGGTGCAAGCGGTGGCCAGCACCACGACCGCGAGCGGGGCGACAACGTGTGTCACGCGCTGGAGAAGCCGTAGGGGTGACCGGCGGGCATCGCGGCCGCTGGTCATCTGGTGCAGCCGCATCATGTGGGCGGGCCTGAGAGAGTGGGAGGTCATCGCGGCGTCCTTTGCTGTGCGGGGCGCCCCTCGGCCGGGGCGCCGTGTCCGGTGTTGCGATGAGGGAGGGCCCGCGGCAGGGGGGAGGGAACGCAACCTGAGGCGGCCCAGCCGGCCAAGATGTTTTGGCGCCCGTTTCTCCCGGGGCTGGCGGCGGGCGTGCGGAGCGCCAAAAGATCTTGGCGAGGCTGGGCGAGCGCAGCGAGAGCCGGGGTTGCGTGGACGAGCCCGGCTGCGAGGCTTGACCGAGTTGGAACCCGGGACGACGCGGCCGAACGGGGGAGACGCGTCAACAGTGACGGCCGGCACGGTCTGCACCTCGATCCCGGGCACCGGCGCCTGGAGATGCTCAGTGGATAAGCTTCCTTATCCACTGAGCCGGGGTAGAATCTCAGCGGATAATGCGGTCGCGGGCCGGACGTAACCCGGGCGGAAACTCAGCGGATAAGAAGGAGGGCCGATGGCGGGCAAGGTGCTGCCGATGCGCGCCGGCGCGAACAGCGCCGCGAACGGCGCCCCGGGCGGCTCGGCGGCCGCCGCGGCCGCCGGCGAGCCGGGCCGCGTCCAGGCCGCGGCCGAGCAGGCGCTGGCCACCACCCGGCGCTACCTCGACCGGTGCAAGCTCAGCGAGCACACCGTGCGCGCCTACCGCCGCCAGTGCGCCGCTTTCCTGGCCTGGCTGACCACGCCCGAGCACGCGGCCGCGCACCCGGACGCCTTCGACGACGTCGTCGGCGGCGAGGCCGCCCTCACCGCCTACAAACGGCACCTGCTGCGCAAGAAGGCCTCGCCGAACACCATCAACCAGGCGCTGCCCGCGATCGAGCTGATGTACGAGCACGGCGCGCGGCTGCGCCTGCACGTCAAACGCGTCCGGGTGCCGCGCCCGGGCGAGCCGGACGCGCTCAGCGTGCCGCAGCAGCGGGCGCTCGAGCGCGCCGCCGACCGGCGCGGCGTCCGGGACGCGGCCGTCGTCTTCACCTTCCTCTACAGCGGCGCCCGCGCCGAGGAGTGCGCCCGCCTGGACGTCGAGGACCTCGCCGTCACCGCCCGCACCGGCGAGGTGCGGCTGCACGGCAAGGGCGACGAGGTGCGCACCGTGCCGCTGCCCGCGCCGGCGCGCGAGCGGCTGTCGGCCTGGCTGCTGCAGCGCGGCCGTGACCCCGGCCCGCTGTGGACGGGCCAGCGCGGCCCGCTGACCGTCTCCGGCATCACCCAGGTGGTGCTGGCCGCCGGCGCCGACGCCGGACTGGACGGGCTGCGGCCGCATGACCTGCGCCACACCTACGCCACCCGGCTGCGCGAGGACGGCGCCGACGCGGCGCAGATCCAGGCGCTGCTGGGCCATGCCCGCCTGGACACCACCGCCCGCTACTTCCGCGCCGGCGCGGCCGAACTGGCCGCGGTCGTCGAGCGCGTCTTCGAGCACTGACCCCCGACCCAGAAGGGAGCCCGCATGCCCGCACCCCAGGTGCACCTGCGCGCCGAGCAGGACGGCCGCCATTACGAGCTGACCGTGCACGCCGTCGACGGCGGCCACCAGGTGGAGCTGACCGGAAGCGACGCCAACGGCCGACTCCTGACCGAGTGGCGCGGCACGCTGCCCGCGGCCGCCGACCTGACGGCGATCGCCCAGCTGCTGGCCTCCGGCGTGGCCGAGTTGACCGGTGTGCCGGCACCGCGGCCGGCCGCCACCGTGGAGGAGCAGCGGGCCCGGCACGCCAACGCGGCCCGGCCATGGACGGCCGAGGACGACGCGCGTCTGGCCGAGCTCGCCGCCGCTCCCGGCGCGACGATCGGGGACCTGATGCGCGAGCTCGGGCGCAGCCGGGGCGCGGTGCGCTCCCGGCTGGAGAAGAAGGTGCCCGGCAGCCCGCTGCTGGGCCGGACTCCGGCGGCGAACTGCTGACGCGCCGGTGATTGCGCCCGGATTGCGTCCGGGAGCCGTCCGGCAGTCGTGAGCGGCTCCCGGGGGATCCGGCTTATCGGTCGGACGGGGTGTAGGTGCCCAGCACGCGCCGCCGGAACCTGCGCGGTGAGGCGGCGGAGGCGGCGGGAACACCGCGGCGGTCGTCACGCCGGATGCTGAACACCGCAGCGCCGAACCCGGCGAGCGTGAGAGCGCTGAGGGCTATGCCCGCTGCCAGAGCGAGCGTGCCGAAATCGAGGTCGAGGATGGGCATCGGGGGGTGCTCCTGTCTGCTGAGAGGCGCCTTCCGTGAGCGGCGCCCACATGGGGTGTCCCGGCGAGGGCGACTGCGCAGGCCAAGGAGCGGAGGGCAACTTGCCCGTCAAGATGTTTTGCGCCAGCAAAAGATCTCTGTAAGGGCGGGTTGCCCGAGGCGACGGCCTGCGAGGCTGACCTGGCTCGGGACACCAGAGGGGGATGCGGAGCTGGGCTCCTCACGCTGGCGGGAGCGCACCGCCCGCTGCCCAACGCTCAGGCCCCGGCCGCCCCAGGTCGAGGGTGGCCGGCGGGGTGCCTGACCGCGCCGGGCAGGCAAGGCCTCCGGCGCGAGAGCGCCGGAGGCCGGTACGCGGGATCAGTGGCGGGTGGTGCGCCGCTCGTCGTCGGTGAAGCCGTAGGTGCCGGTCTCGCCGGCGCGGCTGACCATCTGGCCGGCCGTCGACAAGGCGGCCTCGCTGAGGTCGTGGTCATACTGGATGGCGGTGCCGGCATCGATGCCGAGTCGTCGCGCCAGCGTGTGCACGGCCTCGTTGGCGCCGAGCAGAACGAACGTCCAGACGCGCCTCTTGCCGCGCTGCTCGCTGATCAGCTCGCGGACCGAGGGCAAGTCGAACGCCTGGGAGGCGTTCTCGTAGCCGTCGGTCAGGATGACGGTGATGATCTCGTCGGGCCGGTCCGTCTTGGGCCTGCCACGTACGAAGCGGCGGGTCCGGGTGATGGTGTGCCCGATCGCGTCCAGCAGCGCCGTGTTCCCGTGGGGCGTCAGCGTGAACTCGGGCACCTTGGCCAGGTCGCAGTGGGCGTACACCAGCTCGACCTCGTCGTCGAACTGGGTCAGCGACACCGTGGTGCGGCCAACGGTGCGGTGCTGCTCGGCCAGGAAGGCACGCACTCCCTGCTCGGTGGCGGTCTTGATGGAATGCATGGACAGGGAGCGGTCGATGACGAGCTCGATGTGACGCCAGCCTTCGGTGGTCGGGGTCAAGGGGGTCTCCAATGCGGTAGTGATGGACGGCGGATCCGCGGCGCGCGGGCGCCCGGTCCCGAGGTCGGCCCGCGGCCCGTGGTCGGCGCGTGGTCGGCGCGCAGCAGAGCCGCGGGATGAACGACGGCCCAGGGGGCCGAGGGGGCCGGGGCGGCGGCCGCTCCGGAGGGGGAGCGGCCGCCGCGCGGACGGCTAGAACTCCGGGTCGGCGTTGTAGGTGCCGGCGCCGGCCATGGCGGGCGCCGGCTCGTCGGCGGCCTGGCCGACGTCCTGACCGGCGTCCTGACCCTCAGCGGGCATCCCGTCCCAGGGGTTCTGGGGCGGGGTGTTGACGGTGCGGCTGCCGCGCACCTTGACCACCTTGGCGGTCGCGTGGCGCAGGGACGGGCCGATCTCGTCGACCTCGACCTCGTAGACGGTGCGCTTGTCGCCTTCCTTGGTCTCGTAGGTGCGCTGCTTGAGCCGCCCCTGCAGGATGACGCGCATGCCGCGCTGGAGGCTCTCGGCGGCGTTCTCTCCCGCCTGACGCCACACGTTGCAGGTCAGGAAGAGGCTGTCGCCGTCCTTCCACTCGTTCGTCGAGCGGTCCATGAACCGCGGGGTGGACGCGATGCGGAAGCGGGCCACCGCCTGGCCGGTCGGGGTGAAGCGGAGCTCGGGGTCGTCGACGAGGTTGCCGACGAGCGTGATGACGGTGTCACCAGCGGCCATGATGTCCTCCAAAGGACGTAGATGGGATGTGGATCGCCGAAGCAGGGAACGGAGCGGGCGGGGGCCGCAGCCCCCGCCGGGGACTAGAAGGGGACGTTGCGGTCCGTGAGCGTCGCCAGGCGGTTCGCCTCGACCTGCTCGGTCACGCAGTCCAGGCAGATCCGGCCGCCGTCGAGGGTCTTCCAGCTGAGCCGGAGGCTGACCGGCCTGGCGCACCGGATGCAGGCGGTGAGGTCGGTGGCGTAGAGCGGGATGCCGAGGCTGAGGTTCCTCATGGTGCGTGGCTCCTTCGGGTAGTTCCCCTGGTGGGCGTCCGTTCCGTGTTTCGGTGAGGGAGGACACGCAGGCGAAAGTGACGGAAGGCAACGCGGTGGCCCCGGGCAACAAGATGTTTTGGCGCCCCAGCGCGGTTCGGTGAGGCCGCCCCACCGCGCCAAAAGATCTTGGCTGGCCGGGGTGAGCGAAGCGAAAGCCGGGTTGCTGCAGGAGCGTGCCTGCGAGGCTGACAGAGCCGGAATGCGGGGCGGATGACCGCCAGGAACGTACGGCGGAAGCCCGTCCTGAGGCTCAGACGCCGGGTCGCGTGATCAGGCCGGCTCCAACGCCCGGCCCGCTACGAGACGAGGCCCCTCCCGGCCGCACTATCGTTCGCCTCGAAGGCGTGTTCGATAAGCCCAGGAGGTGGGGCTGTGGCCGGGGAAGATCCTGCGCCTCAGCCGGTGGTGGTGTTGCCCGGCGAAGCCGGCGGTTGGTTGCACCGCATCCGAGTCAACCCGGACGGAACCCGCGAAGGGCTGGTGTCGTGGGTGGAGACCGTCCCCGGGTATCGCGGTGGCCTGCGAGAGCAGGGGCCGCGATGGCTGGCCATGGACCAGGTCCGGCTCATCGACGGGGTCGTCTACAGCGCGTTGGAGCAGAATGCCGAGCAAGTCGATGGGCTCAGCCCCGGTCCCCGTCTGCCCAGGTCGGTGCCGGACGGGTGGCCGCCGCAGGTGCCGGCCCCGGGGGAGGCCGGCTGGGAGAAGTCGGCCGTGGCCTTCTTGCTGGAGTGCCTGCCAGCGGACTACCGGGCCCATGAGGTGGTTCGCAACCCGCGTGTGCTGACGTGGATGGCCAGATGCCACATCGACCAGGCGCTGATCGGGCTGCGGGCCGGGTATCGCAAAGCGGCTGTGGAACTGAAGCCGCACCTTCCGCCTCACGCTCTGGCCGAGGTTCTGGCCACGTACCAGAAGGAGGCAGAACGGTTGAAGACGGTCGCCGTATCCATCCAGGTCGTGAGCCGGTTGCTGCGGTAGTCCGGTCCGTACTGATGGATCGCGCCCATCACCCACCGCCCTTTCCGCCGAGCGGCGCCGGAGGCGCGAGTGCGTCCGCGACGTCCTCGATCTGCCGAGCCAGACCGAGGACATGGCGCACCATCGGCGACGGGTCGGAAGGCACCTGCCCTACGCGGCGCCCTTCTCCCTACCTCTCAGGTGCCTCTCGGGCCGATTTGCTCTGTTTGGATGCAGTCTTCTCAGGCGAGGTGTCCTCGTCGCGCACCAAACGTCCAGTGCCGTCCGGCAACGGCTCCAGGTGCCACCCAACCGGCCATACGTGATGAGCATTTGGAGCACGCGCCACAGCCTCGTCGAACAAGGCGTCCCGAGAGAAGGTCACCTCGCGGAACGAGGCGCCCCCAGAGAAGGTCGCCATGTCGAACAAGGCGTCCCCAGAGAAGGTCACCCCGCCGAACCAGGCATGCCGGGAGAAGGTCGCCTTGACGAACCAGGCGTCCCCGGAGAAAGTCACCCCGCTGAAGGTGGCATCAGCGGGGTGACCATAACCAAAATCAAAGTCAATCAGGGTGGCGCCAGTCAGGTCGAGGCGCATGCCTGCCCAAAAGCGTGGGCCGGCGGGGATGGTGTCGCGCCCTTGGACGGGGCGTTCGTCGCGTAGATGATCGCCCAGGATGCGTTGAGCCGTCAGCCGAACCTGGCGTTCGCCTTCTGGGTCAGCCTCTGCGGTTGCGGGCGGAGTAGCAGCCGCTACAGCGCTTCCCCCGAAGGCGCGGGCGGCTTGGTAGCGGCGTCGTGCTTCACGCAATGCCGCCTTACGTTCTTTCTCGGGGTCTACCGGAGTCGGTGGCGTGTACGGCATGCGTAGGTAGGCGCAGATGACGTTGACGATTGTCTGCCGGTGGTCAGGGTTGTCCTGGGCGAGGCGTTCCAAGGCGTACAGACCGGCCAGGCGGACCGCGGCCTTGTCGCTGCCGAGTTGCTCGGCGGCCGCCGTGTAGAGCTCGGTCACCCGGCGTTCGTTGGCGTCGTGCGTGGCGGCGAGGGTGGCCACTTCCTGGTGGCGTTGACGTCGAAACGCCAATGCCAAGGTCACGGCGGCACCGACTCCTGCGCCGGCGGCCAGCGCGGTGCGCAGGATTTCCCCGCGTGGAGTGCTTCCTCCGCTCGGCGGGGCCGGCGGAGAAGAAGCACCAGAACCGGGGGGTTGGGTTGGTGCTGGTGGGGTGGTGGCGGCGAGATCTGCCAGCAACCACCACATGGTGGCCGCCACTGCACCACCCACCAGAAGAACCATCAAGATGATCCACACGGCCGCCGGGGCTGGCCGTCGTAACGCCAAGGCGGCCGGGTCCATGGCGGTGGCGGCGTCGGCGCGGCGTCGTCGCAGGAACGGCATACCTGTATTCCAGCGGCCGGCACGTGTCCCGCGCTGGCCATGTTGCTGATCGTTACCTGCGATGCCGCGCCGCTGGTCCACGCGGCCACGAAGTGCGGCTCGCGCAGGCCGGAGCACGGCGGATGAACTCCTGGTCAGTCGTCTCGATCGGTGTGGAGGTAAACGGCCAGTGTCCGCTGCAGCGGCCACAGCCAATGCGGCACGGGGTCGCCCATCTCGATGTCCCAGTCGGCGGCGGAGAGCAGACGCGTCCGGAAGATCGTTTCCGGGATGCCGAAATGCAGTGCCACGTCCAGCATCTGGGCCATGGGGTAGGACGGCTCGATGGTGAGGACTTCATGGACGGTGCGGTGGGCGAGGTCAAGCCGGCCATGGGCCCACAGGGCGGCGCCCAAGACCGCGCCGACCGGAGCCCACAGCTCCGGTGCGGTCCGCTCGGACACGTCGAGCAGCATCGCGCACATGGTGACGGGCTCAGTGTGCGCGAGATACCAGGCTTCGTCACGAATGCGGATGATGCGCAGGTCCATGGCGAGCCGGACGGCGGTGGCGTCATCCACGCGCTTGCTGTGGCGATAGCGGGCTCTGGCCGAGTCGAGCCGGGCGAGGCCCTCGTTGATCAACCGCCGGACGGGCGGCTGAGGTGCGTCCAGCTGGCGGGCGAGGCCGGTGGCGAGCTCGTGGGTGAGCTGTCGCAGCTGCGCGGCGCGATCGTGGGGGAGCGGGAACATCTGCGGGTCGGCCGAGCTCATGACGCTCCTTTCGGAGACAGGGACGGAGGGCAACGGAGGGCAGGCGAGGGGGCCTGCGGGAGGTGGCTCAGGCGGCCGGAGGCAGAGCGCCGACGGCGGCCGCTTCGTCAGGTGTGCGGTTGAGGACCAAGACATCGGCGTCGATGACGGCGGCCCAGCCGTTGCCGAGGAACCACACGCGCTCTTGCCCGGTGTCGGTGATGGTGTCCAGGCGGGCGAGTACGGGCATCCACCTGCCGCCGCCCGGGGAGGTGTCGGCGGCGAGGTGGACGTGCCAGCCCGGCTGGATGGTCCGGGCTGGCCGGTAGGAACCGATCACGCCGGCACCAATTCAGGAGATGGGGTGACGCCGAGGCCCATGGCCGAGCCCAGTCGCGGCCCGAGTTCGAGCGCGTGGTGGACGGCGGGCAGGTAGCGGTGCTGCCAGCCGTTCAGGGCGGCACCAAGGTCGGCGTCGTGGTGGAGGTGCTGACTGAGCGCGATGGACAGGCCGTGCGCCTGGTCGATGCCGTGGTTGGCGCCGCGAGCGGTGTGCGGCCGTACGGGGGCCAGGGCGTCGCCGAGCAGGACCGCGTGGCCGGCGCCGATCGGGTGGACCATGTGCTGGGGCGGGTCGATGTCGACGATCGGGGCCGCGTTCCACTCCTCGGTCGCCTCAACCATGGCGGCCGCCGCCGGCGGCAACAGGCGGCGCGCCTGCTCCAGGACCATTGCCCTGACCTCGGGGCCGATCTGGTGGGGCAGCACGTAGGTGCGCTGAGTGGGGGCGGCGCCCAGCAGTTCGGTGAACTGCTCGCCGGTCATGTTGAGGTAGAAGGTCCAGTCGACGCCGATGCTGCCGTCCTTGCGCAGGATGGGAAAGCAGTTGAACTGCGTGCTGTGCGGCTCGTAGCGGGTGAAGTCGCTCAGTTCCGGCAGCCCGTGGGGGAGCTGGCCGCGCCAGGCGACGTATCCGGCGTAGTGCAGCGGCCTGGAGGGGTCGAGCAGGCGGCGGCCGGTCGAGCGGCGCCCGTCGGCGAAGACCACCATGTCGGCGGTGGCGGCCTGGCCGCGGGCGAACTCCAGCTGTGCCTTGCCGTCATCGGTGACGGTGAGCGAGCGCACCGCTCTGTTCGGCTGGAGCCATCCGTCCGGCAGGCGGTTCAGCAGCGCGGTGTTGAGCAGGTGCCAGCCGGTGTTGCGGCCGGGGTAGATCGTGTGGACCCGGCCGACTTCCTGCCGGTCGGAGACGTGGACGGCGACGACGCGTTCGCTGGGGAAGGGCACGACCTCGCGTTGGGGGATGCCGATGGCGTCGAGGGTTGCCAGGGCGCTGTGCTCCAGGCCGATGACGCCGCCGGCCTGCGCGTGAGGCCGGGGGGACGCTTCCAGCACGGACACGTTGGTGAAGCCGGCCTGGTGCAGTAAGAGGGCCAGGGTGGGGCCGGTGATGGAGCCTCCGACGATGGCGATGGAGGGCTGGTCGTCGCCGGGGGCGGGGGAAGCGCTGTCTCTTATACCCATCT